>NZ_BAAJMJ010000001.1:329948-659896 GCF_057552415.1 Pseudoalteromonas sp. NH0006-26 | reverse complement strand
CCCAATAAGAGGCTGATAATAGTTTGCTACAATGTGAAGCGAAGCGGAACCGAGCAAACTGTTAGCAGTCCTGCTTTATTGGCTTGTTAGAAGCGACTTACAACCACTAAACATGATTGATGTTTTCTATACCAATAAGCTATTAATTTTATTGAGTTTACGCTAATAAACCAAAAATACAAAACCCAAAAATGTCATTAAAAGCTGAATCAATATTTACAAATATAAAACGTAAATTGACAAAGCTTGCACGAAGTTTTCAACACGCTTTAACTTACTGATTTTCAATAAAACTTTAAAAAAGATAAACCATAAATCGCGGAGCATCTAACGCCGTAAATAAACGGCAAAAATTAGTTGGCTATAATTTGTGAGGTACGAACAAAGCCAACTGATTTTTGTCCGCCCTTTTTAATTTGCTTTGTTATATGCCCGATTACACCCCGAGATTTCTAAAAATTACCCGAGCTAACATCAATACAACAGTATAAATGAGAACTAATGTAACAAGCATTCCCAATAACCCCAAAAACACGACGTTCGTGGGTAATTCTCTCAGTGGCTGGTTTACATCTACGTTTAATACACCACCCAAATAGTGAACTAAAGACACAAACAGGAATGTGGAAATAAACACTAGAAGTGTATAAACGAAATAACGAACAACTTTTCCTTTTGGGTCCGGAGCAGAATCAAATCTATAATCGAATTTATTCAAGTGAAACTCCAAGTTTGTTCAGGGCATATAACAATTTTATAGTGCGCTCATCGCGCATATTTCTGCCAACGATACGCTCATGTATTTTATAAATCATTTTTACCAAATAACTTAACACATTGCTATATATAATTTTTTATTAGCACTCAAACTCTCAATAAAAGAGAAAATGCGCTCGCCGCTCATTTTCTTGAATATGTGTGCATCACAACTATACTGTATATAAAAACAGCACTATTATTGGTAATAGTATGAAAACACGTTCCCCATTTTTAAATTACATAGCTGAATATATGCTAGTTCGTCAATATTCATTACGCACCGTAGATACCTACCTAAGATGGATTGCATCTTATATCCATTTTCATAATAAACGCCATCCCGCCTCAATGGGGGACAATGAAGTCGAACGCTACTTAGAACATTTAGTGTTAAAGCAAAACGTTGCACCACGTACGCAAGCCACCGCACTCAATTCATTGTCATTTTTATACAAGCACATAATAAAAAAAGAACTCTCATTAAATTTAAATTTTGCCCATAGTAAAAAACAAGCAAAGCTCCCTGTAGTTATGACCCCAGAGGAAGTTAAAATGTTGATGGCTCATTTAAATAAGCGCTATTATTTAATTGCAGCCCTCATGTATGGAAGTGGCTTAAGAGTAATGGAAGCGGTGCAATTAAGAGTGAAAGATATTGATTTTGATTATAAATGCATTCAAGTATGGAATGGAAAAGGTAATAAACACCGCATTGTTACGCTGGCCACAGAGCTAATACCTATGCTAAGAAATCAAATTTTGAACGTTGATGACTATTTAAAACTGGATTTAAATAATACGGAATATTCTGGCGTATGGATGCCATATGCTTTAACAAAAAAATATCCAAGTGCCGCAAAATCGCTTGCGTGGCAGTATTTATTTCCTTCTCATATATTAAGTTCAGATCCTCAAAGTGGTGAAATAAGACGACATCATTTTCATCACTCTTGTATTAGAAAAGAGGTTAAAAAATCAGGATTAACAAAAATAATAACACCTCATACATTAAGACACTCTTTTGCTACTCATCTACTGCAAAATGGCGCCGATATAAGAACTGTTCAAGCTCAGCTTGGCCATTCTGATGTTAAAACCACACAAATATATACCCATGTACTGCAACAAGGTGCCAACGGGGTTGTTAGCCCTTTTTCAAGATTATAAGTGTCTCTTTTTAATCCTCTACGTATACATATTCGCTTTAAGACCAATACCGCTATCTATTTCTACTTTG
Source organism: Pseudoalteromonas sp. NH0006-26 (assembly GCF_057552415.1). The sequence continues at coordinate 657,900 of NZ_BAAJMJ010000001.1, read as the reverse complement.
AAAAACATAAAAAAGCCCCGCTTGATATTACTCAAGCAGGACTCCACACTAATTTTGTATCAATAAAAGCGCCTAAACTGCAGGCGCTTTGCATTATTGAATTTTATTGGTTAACCACGCTTTTAAGCGGATTAACTGGCTGTGCGTTGTCGTCTAGAATGTTCATATCGAAGTCGAACTCATCAACACGAATCGCTTTTTCACGCTTTTTGTTGTAATCACTTAACTGAACAAATTCAGCGTCGTTAATTACTTTTGCAGCAAGTGCATTTTCAAGCGTGATTGAAAAACGCGTACCCGGCTTAAAGGTTTTAGCACGTAGCGCTTTTTTCACTTTAGCTAATAGCTCAAGTGACGCCATTTTAGCTTTGTAAGCTTGCTCGTTGATGTGATGACCATCACCTTCAATTGGCTTAACTAAATGCGTTATTTGCGCTTTAAATGCCGTATCAAGCTGAGCTTGTTTTGCTAGTTCTCGGATTAAATCATCGCTAATTTTTGGCATTTTAGTTGAGTAGTTCATAGTAATGAAACGAATGAACTTACGAGTACCACTTGCAGGGAAGTTGTCTAAGAACTTGTGCAATGCTTCTTCTGCACTTTGTAGTGCAAAACGAGTCGCATAATGGAAATAAGGAGCCGCTTGCTCACGCTCGCTGCTTGCTACTTTTTGCTCGTAATACTTAATAGATGCCATAGCTGCATACAAGAAGCTCATTACATCGCCTAAACGTGCTGAAAGCATTTCAGCCTGCTTTAATTTACCGCCAAGTACTAGTAATGAGAAGTCAGCATATACAGCTAATTTAGCTGATAGTTTATGTACTGCTTTTTCGTAGTCACGTACTTCTGGTAATGCAGAGCTTGCGCCAGCAGTAAATGGTAGTACCCCTAAACGGAATGCACGTAAGCTATTTGCTGTGCTGTAACCAACCGTTTTACGTAAAATACCGTTAAATTCTGCATCTGCGTTTTTGTCATCGCTGTGAATAGACTCAACCATAGATTGTAAGTATGGGTGACAACGCATAACACCTTGACCAAAGATCATCAGGTTACGAGTAAGAATGTTTGCGCCCTCTACCGTAATGGCAATTGGCTGCGCCACATAACCGCTAGCAAGCGTGTTTTGAGGACCATTCTGAATTGCTTTACCCGCTTGAATATCCATTGCTGAGTCAAGCACATCACGGCCAAGCTCTGTCATATGGTATTTAGCGATTGCAGTTACTACCGATGGTTTTAAGCCCATGCCTAAACCTTCAGTTGTCAATACTCGCATTGCTTCTTGTAGGTATGTTTTACCTGCAATGTCAGCTAGCTTTTCTTGAATACCTTCAAATTGGCCAATTGATAAACCAAACTGTTCACGCACTGCTGCGTACTCAGAAGCTGATTTAAATGCAACTTGTGCTGTACTTACACCCAATGCTGGTAATGAAATACCACGACCTGCGCCTAAACAGCTAACTAGCATTTGCCAACCGCGACCGATGTTTTTCTGACCACCGATAATAAAGTCCATTGGTACAAATACTTTGTTACCACGTGTAGTACCGTTGTAAAAACGGATACCCATAGGATCATGACGGTTACCAAGTTCTACACCAGGGTGCTCTTTTGGAATAAGTGCACAAGTAATACCTAGGTTTTCTTTGCCACCCAATAAACCATCAGGGTCAACCACTTTAAACGCTAAACCAAGTACAGTAGCAATTGGTGCGAGTGTAATGTAGCGCTTGTCCCATGTAATTTCTAGGCCAAGTACTTCTTCGCCGTTATACATGCCTTTAGTTACGGTACCTACATCAGGAATACCGCCTGCATCAGAACCTGCTTCTGGGCTGGTTAATGCAAAACATGGAATGTCTGTACCATTTGCTAAACGTGGTAAGTAATGTGCTTGTTGCTCATCTGTACCGAAGTGAAGTAATAACTCACCTGGGCCTAACGAGTTTGGTACCATTACAGTTACTGCAACAGCTGAACTTTTAGTTGCGATAGTACCTACAATTGTTGAGTTAGCGTATGGGCTGAACTCTAAACCGCCAAACGATTTAGGGATGATCAGCGAGAAGAAACGCTCTTTTTTCAAAAACTCTAAAATGTCGTTTGGTAAATGAATACCATTTTGAATGACTGAATCATCAATCATGCCTAGTAGTTCTTGTACTGGACCGTCTAGAAACGCTTGTTCGTCTGCGGTTAATTTTGCCGCAGGTACATCGCGTAGCGCGCTAAAATCTGGTTTACCTTGGTAGATAGACCCTTCTAGCCATACATCGCCAGCGTCTAGCGCTTCTTGCTCAGTAACTGAAATACTTGGTAATACTTTTTTTAATTTTGTACGTAAACTCATAACGAACTCATCCGACCAGATAAATAATACCTACATTACGTCATAAAAATCGGTTTAGATCAATTACTCTATTCAATTAATTAACAGTTTTTTCAATTTATTTTCTTTACCTGAACGTAAACTGTTGAAATAAAAAGGCTTACACATGTACGCTGAATTATTATTTTTTTTGTTAAAAATTTAATAGTTCTGGTTGTTGGCGCCGCAAATACGGATTTGGTAATAAAGTAGAAACAAAAAAGCGCAGCCTAAAATTAGGCTGCGCTTTTTAAATATGGGAATGTGAGTAAACCTAGCTTATTTTAACCACTTGTTTACCTGTAAAACCACCTGCTAACTGGTTGTTTAATGCGCTAGAAACAGCCTTTGCGTTAAAATCAACAGCTAATACTTCTGGAGGAATTATTTCGCCATTAGAGACCGTTTCAAGCAACAAATTACCCATAAAACTCATGCGCTGCTGCGCGCATAGGCTATTGGCTAACCACGCGCCACCTAAGGATACAATACTAATATTGGGTGCTCTACGGTACATTAGCTGCTGTTCAAAATTAGGCAGTGGATTTAAACAAGCAATACGACCACAAAAACGCATTAGCTCGATATTTTGAATGGTCGATTCCCCACCCATAATATCAATAACGGCATCAAATCCTTGTGGGCCAAGCTCTCGGCGAATTTTGTCACATAAGGCTTTGTCATTATAATCAAAGACTACATCAGCCCCTAGCTGCTTAACCAGTTTGTGGTTACGCTTGGAGGCGGTTGTAAATACATCGGCACCACGCTGCTTTGCAAATTGAATAGCAAATTGACCCACTGCACCTGCCCCGCCTTCAACAAAGAGGGTATCGCCCTCAGTTACGGCTAATTTATCTAAGCTGATAAGCGCTGCCATTCCGGCGCAGGGCAAAGTAGCAGCCTTATCACTGGCTAATTGCTGCGGAATGATAGACACTGCATAATTAGGCACTTTTGCGTATTCGCTCAATATCCCTTGCTCACCAATACTGGCGTGCCACATTACACGCTCACCCACGCCAGGAAATACGCCTTTACCCGCTTTAACCACTACACCCACTGCATCCAAGCCTAAAACATGCGGATACTGCCATAAACAAAAGCCAGATTTAGCAAATTGCGCATCCACCGGATTTAAACCAACATACTCCACTTTTACTAACAGCTCATTACCTGTGCATTGAGGCACAGGTAATTGAATATCCGTTAAGTTAATATCCTCATTAGGCTCTATTAAGGCAATAGCCTGCATAGATGAAGGAATAGTATCTGGGTTTGTAACTACAGTATTAGGCATCAAAAACTCTACTAGTTAGTATTACTTAACGCGTAACTCCATCGTCCATTAAATGACTGGTAAGCATTTACCTTAGCCAGTAACGATGAAATAGTTGAATCAACAGCATTTTCTTGTGCTATTAAAACATCCTGACGTGCATCTAACAACTCTAAGTAAGGAATTTGCCCTTCTTCATACATTGCTTGTGCTTGTAAAAATGCATTATTAGCAAATTGATACCGCTGCTCAGCAAAACGCGATTGCTGTGCTTGATTGACCAAGTATTGCAATGAAAGTTCACTCTCGTTAATCGCTTTTAACACCACTTGTTGATAGTCAGTATAAGCAGCTTGACTTAAAAACTGCTGCGCATCACGCTGAGCCAACAACGCAGGATAACTCAATAAAGACCATTGTACTTGTGGTGCAACTTGCCACTGCTGCTGGGTGTCGCTAAAACCATTACTGCCCAAACTTAGCACGCCTGCAAAACCACTTAAGCTGATATCGGGTAATAGAGCTTTACTGGCTGCCACACTTAAACTATTTGCTTGGCTAAAGTCATATAATGCTCGGCTAATATCGGGCCGCAGTGCAATCGCTTGATTTGGCTTTGCTAGTGACACTTGAAATACCTTGCTCAATACAGCACGTTCATCTTTAATACTCAGTGATTGCGTTGGTTGTGCACTTAATACCGCCAGCGTAGATAAGTCACGAAACTTAGCATATTCAATCGCCGGAATGAGCGCTTGTTGCTGCCTAAGTTGCGCCATGGTGCGGTTTAAATCAAGCTCATTTGCCACACCTTCATCTACTTGCGCCTGCAGCACTTGAATGCTTTGTTCAAGTGCTTCTATTTGCATTTCAATAATTTGTTGCTTTTGCAGGTTGCCCTGATAGCTGGCAAACCCTTTAACCACAGATGACACAACTTCAATTTGTAATAGCCTAACTTGCTCTGCTTGGCTCATAGCTTGTGAATTTGCGGCATCAACGAGTGCAGTTATTCGACCAAATAAGTCGAGCTGCCAGTCAAGTGCAACATTTGCACTTGACTGTCGGCTATTGGTATCGCCTAGTCCACTTCGTTTAGATCCAACCTCAACTCCGCCTTGCGGTAAGTATTGTGCTTGTTGTTCACCAATACGTGCCAACGCACTTTTAAGCACTAACTGACTCGTTTGTAAGTCGTAGTTATTAGCTAATGCGTTGCTAACAAGCTGGTTTAATTGCGCTGAACCTAACTTGTACCACCAGTTTTGCTCATCTTCACCAACATACTGTTCTGCCGATATTGCTTGGGCAACAAACTCGTTTACTTGTTGTTGCTCAGCTGCTGTATCTATTTTGCTCGCACAGCCAGATAACACTGCAATCGCTAACACTGAGCCTAAAAATGCCGGCATTTTAAATTTGTTTAAATGTAATTTAGTCATTTGAAGACTCCTCAGCGCGCTGCTTTTTTACCACCAGCATGTAAAACACTGGCGTAAATAATAGCCCAAATACAGTCACACCAATCATACCTGAGAATACTGCGTTACCCATTGCATGACGCATTTCAGCACCGGCACCGGTTGCCAACACTAACGGAATAACACCCGCGGTAAAGGCAATTGAGGTCATTAAAATAGGACGTAAACGCATGCGACACGCTGCCAACATAGCCTCGAGGTGCGATAATCCAGTGTCGTGTTTATCTTTGGCAAATTCCACCATTAAAATGGCGTTTTTAGAGGCCAGTGCCACCAGTACAATTAACGCTATTTGGGTAAATATATTGTTGTCTGAGCCTACAAACCACACCCCTAATAACGCAGAGAATATAGTCATAGGTACAATTAAAATAATGGCCAATGGTAAACGTAGGCTTTCATACTGTGCAGCCAGTACCATAAACACAAGCAATACCACCAGTGGGAACACGTACACCATAGTATTACCGGCAAGTACTTGCTGATACGTTACCTCAGTCCACTCATATTCAATACCAGTAGGTAGCGTTTTCGCCAATACATTTTCAATCGCTGTTTGCGCTTGGTCTGAGCTGTAACCTGGCGCTGGGCTGCCGTTAAGTTCAGCACTTGGGTAACCGTTGTAGTGCATAACACGATCAGGGCCTATAGTTGGCGTTACCGTAAGCACTGAGCCTAGTGGCACCATATTACCTGCACGATTACGTACTTTTAGGTTTAGTATTTGCTCTGGGTCTACCCTAAATTCAGCATCTGCTTGAGCATTTACTTGGTAGGTACGACCAAACATATTAAAGTCGTTTACATACACTGAGCCTAAATAAATCTGCAATGAGTTAAATACTTCATCAAGCGCAATACCTTGGATAAGTGCTTGTTCGCGGTCAATATCAATATCCATTTGCGGTACTTGAATTCTAAAGCTTGAATACAGCCCCATTAACGCCGGATCTTTTTGCGCCGCAGCAATCACTGATTGCAAGCTATTAAATAATGCTTCAAAGCCTTTGTTTGCTCTATCTTCAATTTGCAGTTTAAAGCCACCTGTAGTGCCTAATCCTTGAATTGGCGGTGGCGGAAATACAGCCACAAACGCTTCATCAATTGCCGCAAAACGCTGATTTAACTGCGCCGCAATAGCCGAAGCCGACATACTCGGATCGGTACGCTCTGCAAAAGGCGCCAATGGTGTAAACACAATGCCGCTATTAGGGCTATTAGTAAAACCATTTACAGATAGGCCTGGAAACGCCACAGTGTTTGCAACACCTGGAACCTCGAGCGCTATTTGCTGCATTTGTTTTACTACCGCTTCAGTTCTGTCTAAGCTTGCTGCATCTGGTAGCTGCGCAATGGCAACTAAGTATTGCTTATCTTGCTGTGGTATAAAGCCACCAGGTACCGCGTCAAACAGCTTAATCGTACCGCCAACTAAAGCAACATAGGCAACCATTACCACCACGCTCATACGAATAAGCTTTTGTACTAGCTTTTCATACCCTGTTGCACCACGGTTAAACAGTCGATTAAATGGTTTGAATAACCAGCGACCAAATAACTTATCTAATAAGCGGGTAAACGCATCTGGTTTTGCGTCGTGCGATTTTAACAATAAGGCTGCTAGCGCCGGCGACAATGTCAGTGAGTTAAACGCTGAAATAACTGTTGAAATAGTTATGGTTAAAGCAAATTGCTTATAAAACTGTCCAGAAAGTCCAGTAATAAAGGCCGTTGGAATAAATACCGCACACAATACCAATGCAATCGCAATAATTGGGCCGGTTACCTCTGTCATTGCAACGCGTGTTGCTTCAAGCGGCGATAAGCCGTTTTCTATATTTCGTTCAACATTTTCGACCACTACAATCGCATCATCAACCACAATACCTATAGCCAGTACTAAACCAAATAGCGATAAGGTATTAATAGAAACACCAAGCCATTGCATTACAGCAAAGGTACCAATGAGTGAAACTGGCACAGCTATAAGCGGAATAATAGATGCGCGCCACGTCTGTAAGAATACAATAACTACAATAACAACCAATGCGATTGCTTCAAGCAATGTCGCTATTACCGCATCAATAGAGCCACGAACAAACACAGTTGGATCATAAACAATGTCGTATTCAACACCTTCAGGAAAATCTTTCGATAAACGTGCCATGGTTTCACGGACCTGATCTGAAAGCTCAATGGCATTTGAACCCGGGCGTTGAAATATTGGCATTGCCAATGCGGGTTGATTATCAAGTTCAGCACGCAGTGAGTACGAGTCTTGGCCTAAGTCAACACGCGCCACATCTGACAAACGCGTAAGTTGCCCTTGCTCACCGACTTTAATAATGACCTGCTTAAATTCTTCAATGCTATTTAGGCGGCCTTTCACGTTTAATAAAATTTGAAATTGGCTATCGTTAGAGATTGGTTGAGCACCTAAGCTACCCGCTGCAACTTGCTGATTTTGCGAGCGCAAAGCAGCCACAACATCGGTTGCTGTAAGCTCACGTGCTGCTAATGCATCTGGATTTAACCACACACGCATAGCATATTTACCACCGCCAAATAACTGAATATCACCCACGCCAGGTAAACGAGCTATTTCATCTTTAATGTTTAAATCGGCATAATTTGATAAATACGCCGTATCATGGCTATTCTGGGGTGAATATAAATGCACCACCATGGTTAAATCGGGTGATGACTTTTCAGCAACTACCCCTAAACGCTGTACCTCTTGTGGTAACCTCGGTAATGCACTATTTACTCGGTTTTGCACCTGTACTTGAGCACGGTCTAAATCCGTCCCTAAGGCAAATGTTACGGTTAAAGTCATGCGCCCGTCACTGGTCGCTTGTGAAAACATATATAGCATGTTTTCAGTACCGTTTATTTCTTGTTCAAGCGGTGTTGCCACTGTTTGTGCAATAACCGTTGGGTTTGCGCCCGGGTAACTGGCTGTCACTACCACTGTGGGTGGCACAACTTCTGGGTATTCACTGACTGGCAGCTGAAATAAAGAAATGCCACCTGCAATCAAAATAATCAGCGACAGCATGGCCGCAAAAATCGGTCGCTGGATAAAAAAGTGTGAAAATTTCATTTAATAACCTTATTGCTTAGCAACTAAATCGGCAGGGTTAGCAGTGAGTGTAAATGCCACACCTTGGGTATTAATTGTCACTTTATTTGGTGATATTGGCATGCCAGGTCCTACGCGAGCTGGCCCATTCACTGCAATCACATCACCTTGTTTAAGGCCAGAGGTAATGGCACGTAATGCGCCATAGCGCTCACCTACAGTAACCAATTTATATTGCAGTACATTATTTTCGCCCACAGTAAGAACAAAACGATTTTTTAAATCAGTACCAATAGCTCTATCTGGAATAATGACGGTTTCGCGTATTGCATTGGCAGCCAATTTAATCCGTGCAAAAGAGCCTGAGCGTAGCTCGTTACTACGATCTTCAAATACCGCTCGTACACGTAATGTGCCAGTAGAAGCATTAATTTGGTTATCTATAAAGTTGATGTGGCCGTTGTAATTAAAATCACTCTGCCCTACTTTTTGCATAACGACAGGTTGCTTGCTTGATGCAGTAACATCATCAAATGCATTGTTCCAAGTGCGTTCATCGACATCAAAGTAAGCATACATTTTGTCATTTGAAACAATTGAAGTGAGCACGCTTTGCCCGGCAAGGACGTTGTTACCTTTAGTGATGTTTGCGCGAGAGATAATTCCATCAATAGGTGAAACCACAGAGGTAAACTCTAAATCAAGTTCTGCGGCTTTAAGCTGAGCTTTAAGTGCAGCAAGTTGTGCTTCACGTTGACGTAACGTTGAGGTACGAGCTTGCGCTTGTTCTGTAGAAATTGCTTTACGCTCAGTTAGACGCACTGCACGTGATGCTTCGCTTTTTGCTTGTTCAAGAGCCGCTTGTGCACTTTTAACCTGAGCTTGTAAACTAGCTACCGTGGCTCTAAATGAACGATCATCAAGGCGAAATAACACATCACCTTGTTTAACAGCATCCCCTTCTTTAAATTCAATTTGCTCAATAATGCCTGATACACGCGGCATTAATGCCACTTTTTGCGGTGACTCTAAGCGCGTTGTATAGGTATGCCAACTTTGTACAGGCTTGACCAGGACTTGGGCTACATCAATAGCTTGATATTGTTGTGCGGGTGCTGATTGCGCTGTGCTTTCTTCAGCACAACCGGTCAGAGTAATTAATGCAACAGATAAGGCTGTAGCAACTAAGTGTTTGTTCATAACGACGCTCCTGTTAATTAGGCGATACATAATACGGAACATACTTGTTGACAAAAACAATAGATTTTTAAATTCATTAGTGCCAAAATGGCATCAAAGTGACACAATGGTGCAATAATGGATACAACAAGCCGACTCTTAATGCTGCTTGAAGTGGTTGAGCAGGGATCATTTGCTAAAGCTGCTGAAATACGCAACATTGATCGTTCCGTGATCTCTAAACAAATCAGTCGTTTAGAAGATGAGCTAGGGGTAAGGCTATTAAATCGAACCACCCGTTCGTTTTCACTTACCGCAGCAGGCGCTGAAATGATAAAAAAAGCGGACGAGTTGCGAAGCCTACTCGGCGATACCCTGCGTATGGCAGAAAATTATCACTTAGAACCTCGTGGCGTATTAAAAATTACCTCATCGACTTTAATAGGTCGGCGTTATTTACAGCCTGTTATTAACGATTTTCAAAAACGCTTTCCGCAAGTGGAAGTAGAACTTCGTTTAGATGATCGGCTTGTCGATATTGTCTCAGAAGGATTTGATTTGGCGTTTAGAGTGGGAGAGCCAAAAGACTCCTCTTTAATTGCTCGAAAAATTGCGCGTAATCGTTTATTGCTTTTAGCTTCACCTGCATTTATTGAAACCTATGGTATGCCAACAAACATAATTGATTTGGCACAATTACCCGCCGCTAGTTACGCAAGCAGTTCCCTGCGTGTTGATGGGGTAAGTTACTACAACCACCTTGGTGAACAATGTGAACAAAAAATTAAAAGTGTATTTAGAGCCAATGATGCCGAAGCACTATTAATGAAAACACTCTCAGGGACCACTTACTTTTTAGCCCCCGCGTTCATCTTAGATAAAGAACTGATTGATGGACAACTGGTGCCTTTATTAACGGATCTTAAATTAATGGAGCACAGTGCCATGTATGCGGTATATCCACATCGTGATTTACCGGTAAGAACGCGGTTATTTTTTGATGCCGTGCGCGAGTATATTGGTAAAGATAAACCAATTTGGGAAAACAGTATTCCTGACTTTGATCAAATGTATTAAATCATCAAATTTAAGCCAGCGCTAAAATATCAGTACAGACCTCGTTACGGCCAGTTTCTTTGGCTTTATAAAGTTGTTTATCAGCCAAGTCTATTAATTCGCTAAGGCTCTGATGTTGGTATTGCACAACACCTACACTGGCAGTTAATTTAATGGTTTCACCATTGGCAATGATGTGCTTATTTTGTATTGCGAGTCTTAATTTTTCAGCCATAGCCAAAGCTGCTTGCGGGCTATCAAAGTTGCTCATTAGTGAAAACTCTTCACCCCCCACTCTAAACACATATCCTTTAGCAAAAGTGACGCGAAGTAGTGTTGCTAGCTCAACCAATACTTTATCACCCACCTCGTGCCCATACTGATCATTAATTTGTTTAAAGTAGTCTAAATCAAGTAAAAACAAGTAGAGTTGCGACTTATCTCTGAGCTCTACTTCAAAATAGTGATTCATTGATAAACGATTACCAGCACCGGTCAGAGGATCAAGTAAGGCTAAGTTTTTCAAACGTTTTGAAAAGTCAGCTCTGTTACCTTCAAAAACATGCGAAATGGCCCATAAGCTTATGTATACAAATAATAAATTAAGCCCTAGGTTAATAGCTGCAAACGATGAATATGGCAGTTTTTGAGATAATACCAGCAGCTGTAGACCAAGTAATGCCGCAGACAAAAATAACCCGTAACGCCTGCCAAGTAGCAAGTAATAAAGAATAGGTAAAATAAATGTCCATAAAAACAGGCCGTTTTCAAGGGGGGCTAAGTAAGTGCCGCATAACACAATTAGAGAGATAGTTAAGCACATGGTAATGGCATGCCAGCTTTTTGGATAATGCTTTTGTGAGTGCTTAAAGATATACAAACATAACAAGGAAAAGGCAATTTCGAGGCCACCAACAAGGTGTAAATTATTTACCGATAAATTAAAACCGGCAAACACCAACGACAAAAAACCAAAGCAAATGCACATCCACTTAAGAACGTGCTTGCGTAGTGTTTTTGTACTATTAAGTGCAGCTATATCCATGGATAACTTAAAATATTTTTGATGGTTTATATTAACCCTGAAATGCAAAAATCACAATTTTCAGCTTAAATAAGCTCGCAAAAATAAGCTAAAAGAATTAGAAAAAACGCTCACTCCGTAAGCAGTTCATTAACAGTACCCACTAAATCAGCAAATTCCTCATCAACATGCGCTAACTGTTTAGTGCTCAGGGTTTTATTTAACTTAAGTAGTAGCTGCGCATAGGCTTTCAAATTTTGCTCATTTAGCTCAAGCAACTCATTACTCATATACTGCTCACGCTCTGTAATAATGGTGCGTAATTGCTGGCTAAATTCTGCCTCGCTAAGTGTTTGTTGGGTAAAAAGTGCTTCAAGTGCGGCTAAACGCGTTAGTTTATAGTCGTACCATAAATCACTGGTAGGGGTATGATCACTGTTGGCTTGTGATATCAACGTTTGCTGCTCAGAAGTGAGTTTACCAAGCCATTGCTTGTAGTAATCTAGTTGTCTTTCTAAGCGTTGCTGCAGGTGCTCGTCTTTGGTTAATGAGGTGTGCTCTTGAATTTCCTCATTAATTTTCTCGCGTATGTTTTCTACCATTTCATTACGTTGTGATGGAGTTAACGTCATGGCTAACTCAATTAAAGGATCACTGGTATGCAGTAGCAAGTTTCGCCAATGCTGCTTAACTTGGGTTATTTTTTCCATCAACTGCGCAGTATCGGCTTCATTATTTAGCAATTGCCTTAAGTCGAGTAAATCGGCTTTATATTTTGGTAATTCAACTTCACGATGCCAATCACGGGTGTCGTTAATAATCGCTTTTAACTGCTTAGATTGGCTTTTGTTAAGATCCACGTAATCATCAACCCAAAATGACGATAACCAGCCAAGGTTGTTATAAGCAAATGAGGTTGAACAGCTGGCAATAAATAACAAACTTAGTATGAAAACAAGTTTGCTTAGTTTTATATTTTTTAATCTATTAAACATGAACAGACCCCAATGTATGATGATTTAGTTGCAACAAATCATCATAAATAATTATGTAAGTTATTGCTCGCCTTTTATTTTTTTTCATTTTTCTATAAACTCGCTAGCTAACAAATTTGATATTATAGCTATATACCTAAATTAGCATTTTTTGAGCTATAGTTAAGGCAACTTGTTAATACGTTTGTATATCTAGGTTATAAACGTTGGCGTTATTAATTTAGCTCATAATCATTTACCTTCTCGAGTAAAAAGTAAATAATTAATCATTATGATGCTTACTCACAACGATAACTAATTTGGAGACATGCTTATGTCACAGTCTAATTTAAAAGCAATATTCTTTGCGGGCATTATACTTGCTACACCTTATGCTTATGCTGGGCTTGAAGAAGGTAAAATAGCTGCAAATGCAGGTCAATTTGAGGAAGCATTAAAAGAGTTTAATTACCTTGCTGACAAAGGCTATGCCCCTGGTATTTACGAATTAGGAAAGCTATACGAAGGCGGCCATGGGGTAACTCGCGACTACTACAAAGCAGCCGATCTTTACCAACAAGCAGTTAAAAAAAATCACGTCGACTCGATGTTTGCACTTGCGGTATTGTATGACGAAGGTAACGGCGTAAAATTAGACAAACAAATGGCGATTAGCTTATTTGAGAAAGCAGCCAATAAAAACCTTCCTGCGGCACAATATAACTTAGGTGTTATGTACGCTAATGGCGATGGTGTCAGCCAAGACTACAAAACGGCCAGAAGCTGGTATGAAAAAGCCGCCGCTAATAATTACACCCTTGCACAATTTAATTTAGCACTGATGTATTTTGAAGGTTTAGGCGTGCCAAAAAACCTTGAAATGTCGTATGTGTGGAATACCATTGCTGAATACAACGGTAATATGCAAGCCAGTCACAGCCGTAAGCTTGATGAAAGATCCATGCTACCTAAAGAAGTCGCTGAGGCTAAAGAAAAAGCCGATGCTATTTATAACAAAATTTTAGCGGGTACTTATGCTGGCGAAGGGCGAATGTTTTAAGCAAATAGAATAACAAAAAAAGCTGAATGAGGTGATTCATTCAGCTTTTTTTGTTTTAGGCGCTGCAAGTTATTTATTTCACATAAAGCCATTTTAATACTTTGATCAGTAATTTATTTTGTTTGAGTAACAAACCTATACGTGGGTTAATTGAGCCTGATACTAAAGTGTTTCTTGCGTGGCTAAAGGTTAAAAAGCCTTCTTTGCCATGATAATGTCCCATACCTGAATGACCTACCCCACCAAACGGCACATCATCTGCAGCTACTTGTATTAGGGTGTCGTTAACTGCAACGGTTCCGCTAATTGTCTGGCTCATTATGTAGGCCTGTGCTTGCTTATCTTGACCTAGTATATACAGCGCTAATGGATGATGGCGTAAGCGAATATAATTGAGCGCATCATCTAATTTGTCATAACTCATAATCGGTAAAATAGGCCCAAATAACTCTTCTTGCATTAATTGCATCTCGTCAGTGACGTGCGTCACAATATGCAGGCCCATCCGGTGCTTATCAGCATCTTGTTGATTTTGCTCAAGCGGTTTCGTTATTTTAGCGCCTTGTTGTTGCGCTTGCTCTAAATAACCCAGCAGACGTTGATAGTGCGCAGGACTAATAATAGAGGTCAGGTTTTTACCTTCAACACCTTGTTTAAAATGCTTTTTATAAAGTGTGCACACAGCTTTAATAAACTGATGTTCTAATGCTTTAGGCACAAATACGTAGTCAGGTGCAACACATATTTGCCCTGCATTGGCCATTTTTCCAAATAACAAAGCACGAGCCGCTTTATTAACGTCTGCTTTTTCTAACACAATAACTGGCGATTTTCCGCCAAGCTCTAAGGTTACCGGGGTTAAATTTTTACTCGCTGCGCCCATTACCAACTTACCAACCGCTGTTGAGCCAGTAAATAATAAGTGTGCAAAGGGTAATGATGAAAATTCGCTCGCCACATCACTACCCCCTTGAATAATTGTGCAGTGTTGGCTTAATTCACCGGCGAATACTTTTTCAAGAACGGCATTGGTGTTAGGCGTAAATTCGCTGAGCTTTAGCATCACCCTATTACCCGCGGCAATAGCAGTAATAACAGGCACAATGGCTAATTGAATAGGATAATTCCACGGTGCAATCACACCTACCACGCCAATCGGCTGATAGGTTACACTTACTTTTGAGGGCCATAAGCTTAACCCCGCGCTGCGATGACTAGGCTTAGACCAGCGAGGGAGCTTTTTAATAATATGTGCAAGCCCTTGCATGGTGGGCAAAATATCCCCCACTAAAGTGTCAAATGCAGTTCGATAACCAAAATCTTTGGATACCGCTGCAATTAAGTCTTGCTCTAGCGTTACAATGTTAGCCCGTACTTGCTTAAGTAAAGCAAGGCGTTGCTCAATGGGTAAATAAGGGGTGTCTTGAAAAGAGTGCTTTAGTTCATTAAATTGTGAACGCAAAGACCCTGTAGATAATGTGTCAGTGATCAAAATAGGCTACTCGATTTATAACGTTTTCAAGACTATAACCTTGTTCTGTTACACGAGCAATAAAGAGTGATTTTGCAGCGCAATGAAAAACGTTGCAAAAACACTCAAAAAGGTTGGTTGGAACTCATACCGATGCACTGCTTTTGTGTGCATCGGTTATCTGTTTTGTTAGTTGATTAAAGTGGGTTATTAAAAGCCAAACACCTGAGCTGCAATAGTCATTGTCACTAACGTGATTAAGACAATCGCAACAATATTTAACACAAAGCCAGCACGGATCATGTCTTTCATTTTAATTTCGCCCGAACCAAATACAATTGCATTCGGTGGTGTAGCCACTGGCATCATAAACGCACAACTACATGCAATCGCTGCAGGAATAACCCACACTAACGGGCTGCCAGTTATTGACTCAGCAACTGGGCCTAGTAATGGTAAAAAGCCTGCGGCTGTTGCCGTATTACTGGTAATTTCCGTTAAGAAAGTAATGAGTGCCACCACCACAAGAATGCTCATAACTAAAGGAATTGCACTGGCACCCTCAATCATGTTGGCAATGTAATCGGCTAATCCTGATGATTTAATTTGCGAGGCTAGCGTCAAGCCGCCCCCAAATAAAAGCAACACACCCCAAGGCACTTTGGCTGCACTTTCCCAATCTAAAATTCGCTCATCACTGCCTTTATTAGCAGGTAGTACAAATAAAAGTAATGCGGCTGCAATTGCAATACCCGTATCTGAAATTTTAAGGCCGGTCACATCACCTAGTAATGGTCTAAATATCCAACACACAGCCGCAAACATAAACACAAACAATACACCCTTTTCAGCACGTTGCATGAGTCCTAGGTCTTTTAGCTGCGAAGAAAATACCGCTTTAGTGTCAATTCGCTTGTTTGCTTGTACATTCGCATCAACTTTGTAGGTAAATTTAGTTAACCAAATCCAGCTGATGATTAACATGCCAAGTGCTAATGGCACACCAACTATCATCCACTGGGCAAAGCCAATTTCAATCTGGTAGCTATCTGATAGGTACGCAGCCATTAATGCATTTGGAGGAGTACCAATTAAAGTAGCAATACCACCAATACTCGCACCATAAGCAATAGAGAGTAAAAGTGCTTTACCAAACCCCTCATTACTAGGATCTGAGCTTTTAACTAAATGAGTGATAGATAAGGCAATAGGCAACATCATTACTGCTGTAGCGGTGTTAGACATCCACATTGATAAAAATGCAGTCACTAACATCATCGCTAAAATTTGTAAACTTGGTTTTTTACCTGCATAAAGCATAGTTCTTAAAGCAATTCGTTTGTGTAATCCCCAACGCTCCATAGCAATTGAGATTAAAAAACCACCTAAAAATAGAAAGATCAACGGATGCGCATAAGGGGCTGCAACACTCTTTATAGCCGCTATATCTACAATAGGCGAAATCACTAACGGGAGTAATGCAGTAGCAGGAATAGGCACAACTTCACTTACCCACCACGACGCCATCCAAAATGCTAAGCCTGCAGTTTTAAAGGCAGCAGCCGACATTCCTACTGGCGGCTCAACTAAGCAGGTCAGTAACATTACACACGGACCAAGTAACAATAACAGCCATTGCATAAACGGCTTTTTATTGGCGTTATTTTCTAAAATACGTTTTGTCATTTTAACAGCCTTTAAAATTTATATTTAAGACCAAGTGCAACACTGTTATCAGCATTTTCTTCTAGGTCAAGGTCAGTATATAAAAGGTAAGCGGTAGTTTGCTTGTCAAAAATGTAGTCTACACCGGTAGTCCACTGAGTTGCGTCTGATGCTTGACGTAGCTTTGAATCATCTTTTGCAAATTGAACTTTAGGTACCCATTTGTCGAGCTTGTAGCTTGCACTTAACACGTAACCATTCCCTGATTTACTACCATCAATTGATTCTGAGTGCTGGTATAACGCACCTAATTGTAGTTTTTCAAATTTATACACGCCTGCGATACGACTTGCTTTAATGTTATTAAGCGAGTCAACATGGCTGATTGAAATAGAGTAAGGAGTTTTATTTAAACTACGGTCACCATAAATAAGGGTTGCAGCAAATCCCGCTTCGTTATCTTTGTTGTCATCTTTTGGCGCATAGGTAAATGAAAACTGTGCATTGTGCCAGTACTTAGAGGTATAGGTAATGGTATCGCCTAAGCGATCTTGTCCGGCAATAACTTGTGAAATATCAGCTTGGGTTTCGTTAAAGTTATCGAGTCTACCTTCAGAGTATTTAAAACGCGTGTCATTTCGCCCTACGACTACTTCACCAAACGCCCCTTTTAGACCTAAGTAGGTATTACGTGCCGCGAAAGGCTCATTGGTATCGTCGTGTTCAAAGCCTTTAACTTGAACCTCGTATTTAAATACCGCTGTAAAGTATTCATTTAATTTATGGTCACCTTTGATGCCAATACGTGAAAAAGGCGCATCAATTTGCGTACCTTCATCAGCATAACGCATGATACCTGTATCGGTATTGGCAATTTGAACTTCAGCTTTGCCGTATACTGTGTAGTCTGCAGCGAACGCTGTAAGGGGTAACGTGGCAGCACTGCATAATGCAGCAAGTACTGAACCTTGGAATAAATTGTTTTTCATTATATATCCTAATTATGTGATGCTACTTGTTGTCTATAACTTTATAGCAAGAACATGACCAACTAATAAATAACAATATATTTCAAAAGGTTAAAAAATAAAGGTAAATAAAAATAGATTGAAATGTGCGGATTTCCGCACACTTAAAATACGCACTATCACCATTTCCACCCACTAATCGGTAAACATATCTCGATTAAGGTTATATTTACTCATTTTGTCATAGAGGGTTTTACGCGCAATCTGTAACGTTGCCATGGTATTTTTGATACTGCCATGGTTAAGCTCTAGGGCTTCTTCAATTAAAGACTGTTCATAAAAGCTAACCTTTTCGGCTAGGCTTAAATCCAATGATAACGAACCGCTACTGCTTGAATCACTTTGTGCAAATGCCAGATCGGGGCCAAGTAATACCGCGCGTTCTGCCTGATTTCTTAGTTCACGTACATTGCCTGGCCAATCATGGGCAAGTAGGCGCTGCTGTAATTCTATATTAAGTGCACCTAAAGGTTTATGAAAACGAGTGGCCGCAATAGAGCTAAAGTGTTTAAACAACAAGGGGATATCGGCTTTTCTGTCTCTTAACGCGGGAATACTGACTTTAACTAAACTCAATCGATAATATAAATCGGCTCTAAACTCACCTTTTTCTACTAACGAAAGTAAATCTACTTTGGTGGCCGCGACAATACGAATATCAAGCTCGATGGCTTTATTTGCACCCACGGGGGTGACTTTTCGCTCCTCAAGCACTCGTAGCAACTTAACTTGAAGCGATAAAGGAGTGCTTTCAATTTCATCTAAAAAAACGGTGCCGCCTTGTGCAAACTCAAACTTACCTTTGCGATCTTGTGTTGCGCCAGTGTATGCACCACTAACAGCACCAAACAATTCGCTTTCTATTAATTGCTCAGGCACCGCACCACAGTTAATAGCCACAAACTGACAGCTTGAGCGGTTACTATGATCGTGTAAATAACGGGCAACCAATTCTTTACCTGTGCCAGTTTCACCTTCAATCAGCACATCAGCAGGGGTATCAATCACCGTGTTGAGTAAGTTCATCATGTGCTGCATTTTAAGGGTCTCGCCTAAAATACGCACACCGGGCGCGGAGGTCTTTTCAACCGCACGCTTCAGGGCCCTGTTTTCCATTACTAAAGCACGTTTGTCTAAGGCTCTGGCAATGCAATCTAATAAATTTTCGTTCAGGGGTTTTTCAAATAAATCATACGCGCCTAATTGCATTGCTTTTACCGCAACAGAAACATCAGCATAACCTGTTAAAAATATTACCGGAAGTTCACTGTCGAATGCTTTTACCTGCTCAATAAAGGCTAAACCATCCATGGTGGGCATATTTATATCACTGAGGACCACACCATAAAAGTTACGACTTAAACGGCTTAAAGCAACAGTCGCATCACTAAAGCACTGCACCTCATACCCTTCGAGGGTTAAAAGTTGATTTAACGAATCACGGATCATCGCCTCATCATCAATAACAACCACTTGCTTACAAACAACGGCTTCAATCATTTTTTGGGGCCTCTATGCTTGATAAACTAATAATAAATTGTGCACCGCCTTGAGGACGGTTGTGCGCCGTTAAGTAACCATTAAATGAATCAATAATTTGCTTTGAAATTGATAAGCCCAGCCCTAAACCATTACTTGACTTGGTACTGTAAAACGGTTCAAAAATAGAGCCCAATACATGGTGTTCAATACCTGGGCCACTATCTAATATAGACAGCTTAACGCGATCCTCAAAACACTCCACATCAAAACTAAGCTCTCTAACAGGCTCACCTTTCATTGCCTGTGATGCATTGGTGATCACATTAACCAATACTTGTTCAAACTTTAATGCATCGACCCACACGGTGATCTCTTGCGAGAACTGCGGTGCACTGACATTAACATCGTCTTGTTTAAGTTGCGGATGGGTGATCATCAACGCATTGTTTAATAACGCCGACAGTGGATGTGGTCGAAGTTGCATGGTCGCCGGCTTACTAAAGTGTTTAAGCTGCGCCACTATTTTATGTACCCGCTCTACCAAATTCTCAATAATAATTAAATTTTCACTTAATGCATTAAGTTTCCCTTTTTTGAGGAAAATTTTAGCGCTTGCCAAATAAGTGTTCATGGCGCTTAGCGGTTGGTTAATTTCATGATTAATACCCGCACTTAGTTGCCCTATTGTGGCTAATTTTGCCGACTGTACTAGTGCAGTTTGCGCTTTTTCAAGCGCTTGAGTGCGCTCTAATACTTCAAGTTCTAAACTATGACGCGAATACAGTAATTTTTTATACCCGGCAAAACGTGCCAATAAGCTATATCCGACAAAAATTGATACCCAATAAAATAACACTAGCCATAACAATCTGGGCACCTGTAAGGCATTTATGCTTGAAATATCAACCAATACCGTCATGGTTGCATTTAGATGTGTCAGTGGCCTTGAAGCAGCAACATATTCATCTTTAGCAATTTTAAATTGTTCAATGCCTTGGCTTTTGTAGCGCTGCTGTTTTATTTGTAACGGTTGATGATCTAAGTAAGCACGGCGCTGTTTAATATCGCGCCGCGCAGTAATATCAAGCTCTGTAAACGTGTTTAACCGCCATGCAGGCTCATCTGACATAGCAATAATTTTATCCGCAAGTTGCAAATAAAAATGACTGCCTTTTGAAGTGTTTAATAGCGAACGATCGTTTTCAAATTTAGCGACATTAATTTTTAGCGCCACCACACCAATGGCTTTGCCATCTAGATAAATAGCCTGAGAAAAATAAATACCCCGCTCTTTAGAACGCTGTCCAAGAGCAAAGTAGGCGACCTTTTCACCAGCAAAAGCTTGTTTAAAGTAAGGTCTAAATGCAAAGTTGCTGCCTAAAAACGTATAGTCGGTTTGCCAGTTACTACTAGCAATAACATCGCCATGGGTATCTAGTATATATACATCCGAAGCACCACTGGCCTGTTGGATATCGGCCAAATAATTATTAATAGCATTAAAGTGTTGCGATTCGTTATTAGTAAAACGAATCAATAAATTATTTTCACTGAGGAGCTGAGGAATAGCTGAAAATCGCGCGAGTTCATTATCAATGTAATTATTTAATTGAATGACTTGTTGGTCAGCTTGCGTTTTAGCTTGGCCTAAATCATAGGCGCGGCCAAATGAAAATGTAACCAGTAATAACAGCACTAACAGTATACAAGCAAAAATAATTTTTTTAGGAATGGAGAACATAAACGCCTATGACACCAAGGTGCCAATAATAACTAATAGCCACTATTGTATCGATTTATAGGCCTTTGCAGAAGAAACTTTTTGTTAACAAATGTACTGAAACTAAAAAACCGTGAAACAAAAAACATTCCACGGTTTAATTCCCTGCAACGGGGTGCTGTTTTAGCTTAATCTACGCTTTTGCAAGCGCTGGTTTGTCTTTAAAGTACTTATACAAACCAATTAATGAGGCTGCGATCCAAAATATTTCAATCACAAAGCTCGCTAAGTTAAAGTTATAACAAAGACTGATAAGTAACAAAATAGCGCCACTTAAATTCATCATGTTATAGACTAAGCTTTTTGGTGATACTTTATTTAGTTGCAGTAAAAAAAACGAACCAACCACTAAAAAAGTGCCACTCATACCAACAATATCAAATAAAAGTGCAATCACACGTCTATCCTTTTCCATTTTAAAACCCAACTGACTGGCCCAATCCATGGGGAGGGTTTTTTTCAATCATTGAAACAGCAAAACCAGCGAAGTTTACCAGTGAAAAAAAAGCAAACAAGGGCTTATGTCCGCCTCTTGATACATTAGATTTAATAGCGGCTTTATTTAAAAGTGACTTTACCACCTATCATTTTATAGGCAGCAGTCCCTCTTATAGTTGCCGGACGTGCAAAAGGTCGCTCACAGCCTGGACATACGCATTCAGTATGGGTGTGATCTTGCGTAATTCGTTCTATAAAGCATTTTACCAACGCGCCTTTGCCCCCTTTGCGGTATTTAAATAATGGCGCTTTGCACGCAGAGCAAAATATATCGACCGTTTTTGTAGGCCCTTTTTTATTGGGCTTAGCCATACTACCTCAATCATTACTTCACGATTAATTAATAACATAATGCTATCACATCAGAGGTAGAAAATAATGAACGGCTGCTGCGCTAATACATTTTTAAACAGTTAGTAGATAACTTTATTTTATAAACGTTTGGCTTTAGGCTTTTTCGATAAACGCGTTAATTGAGCTGCTAATACATTCATATTAAAAGGCTTTACGATAAACCCTGATACCTTTGCATTAATTATCTTTTTTACGGTCTCAGAGCTGTCTTCGCAGGTCACCATAAGTACAGGAAGGTTTACCAATTCGGCATCTTTTCTAATATTATCAAGTAAGGTTATACCATCCATTTTTGGCATATGAAGATCTGTTATAACCAAATCAAACATTTGATCTTGAAGTATTTTTAATGCTTGAAGCCCATCTGTGGCTTCAACGATTTCTTTATAATCTAACTGCCTCAACATATTAATGAGCACATGGCGCATTAATGGCATGTCATCAACAACTAATATTTTCATATGAATGTTTAACCAAGTTAACTGCAAGCAAATCTTCATTAAATGAATTAACAAAAACTGTTATAGGTAGTATTTACAATAGTTAACTGTAGCTGTTGAAGCAAATAATCAGTTTTATTTACACTATGCAAGTTTGATAATAGATCATTTAAAAATTACCAAACGAAGCTTGAATAAGCCCAGCTAAGCATGCTGGACTGAGTGCAATTTCAAGCCCTCGCTTACCGGCGCTTACATAAATAGTATCAAAGTCCAATGCGCTTAAGTGTATGTAGGTCTTTAACCGCTTTTTTTGTCCAAGAGGGCTAACACCGCCCAAAATATACCCCGTACTTGCCTGTACTTTTTGCGGCTCTGCCAGCATTACTTTTTTTACTGCGCAGAGCTTAGCCAATTGCTTTAAATTAATCTGCTGAGTGACAGGCGTTACCGCTACAATTAGCTGTTGTTCTGACGTTTCTAACACCAGCGTTTTAAAAACTTGGGCGCTATTAAGGTTTAGCTTTTCAACTGCTTCAAGGCCGTAATTAGTGTTGTTTACATCGTGCTCATAGCTAAGTACGTCAAATTTAATTCGGGATTTTTTTAGCTGTTCTATCGCTGGGGTCATCTGATAAAGTCCTCAATAAATTTCTGATAACTTACCATATTAAACAAAAAAACGGCGCTTAAAGAAGCGCCGTTTTTACCTAAGTTCTGTTGACCCTAATAATTACTTAGTCAGGTCATCAAAAAACTTTTTAACACCGTCAAAAAAGCCTTGCTCTTTTGGACGGTTCTTTGAGCTATCTTTGCCCATGCTTTCTTCAAGTTCTGTTAGCAAGTCGCGTTGACGTTCGTTAAGGTTCACTGGCGTCTCAATCACCACTTTACAAATTAAGTCACCTTGAGCACCACTGCGTACAGACTTAACCCCTTTACCACGCATACGGAACATTTTGCCCGTTTGTGTTTCCGACGGTATTTTAAGTTTTGCACGGCCATCTAATGTTGGCACTTCAATTTCACCGCCAAGGCCTGCTGTAGTAAAGCTAATAGGCACCTCACAGTATAGGTTGTTCGCTTCACGAACAAATATCTTATGTTCACGAACCGACACTTGCACATACAAATCACCTGCTGGTGCGCCGTGCATACCAGCTTCACCTTCGCCAGATAAACGAATACGGTCACCTGTATCAACACCTGCCGGAATTTTTACCGATAGCGTTTTGGTTTTCTCTACGCGGCCTTGACCATGACATTTGTTACAAGGATCTGAAATAATTTGACCCTGTCCATGACATGTTGGACATGTTTGTTGTACGGCAAAAAAACCTTGGCGCATTTGTACCTGGCCAGCTCCGTGACATGTTGTACATGTTTTTGGTTTAGAGCCCGCTTTAGCCCCACTGCCATCACACGGATCACAACTTACCCAAGTCGGTACTTTAATTTCTACGTCTTTACCACGAACCGCTTCTTCTAAGCTTAAGTCCATGTTGTAACGTAAATCTGAACCACGTTGCTGGCGTGATTGACGTCGACCACCGCCGCCACCAAAAATATCACCAAATACGTCACCAAAAATATCACCAAAGTCACCTTGGCCGCCGCCAAAGCCACCGTGACCACCGCCACCACCTTGTTCGAAGGCTGCATGGCCGTATTGGTCATACATTTGACGTTTTTGATCGTCCGTTAATATTTCGTAGGCTTCCTTTACTTCCTTAAACTTGGTTTCAAGGTCTTTATCACCGGCGGTACGATCTGGATGATATTTCATCGCTAAGCGTTTATACGCTTTTTTTATGTCTCGCTCACTCGCATCTTTGCTTACGCCGAGGACTTCGTAATAATCGCGTTTTGACATATCTATCACACTACTCTTTTCTATGTGCAGCGCTAGCTGCTGGACAAACCGATAAATCATATCGATTTATCATTGAATTTTTAAAGCACTTTACTTACATCTCTTACATACAAAAGGCGCGTTAAGCTTTAGCCTACGCGCCTCAGGTGTTCATCCTAACTTAAACACACAATGTAGTCATAGTGTTTTCGGTTAGCGAGAAGCGTTAGTAACAATTACTTGTCGTCTTTAACTTCTTCGAACTCTGCATCAACAACATCGTCGTCTTGCTTAGCAGACTGTTGTTGCTCTGCACCGGCATCACCACCTGCTTGTTGTGCTTTAGCTTGGGCAATTTCCATTAGTTTTTGAGACTTTTCAGCAAGCGCTTGTGTTTTAGCTTCAATTTCTGCTTTGTCGTCGCTCTTAATAGCACCTTCAAGGTCAACAACAGCCGCTTCAATTGCTTCTTTGTCTTCGCTTGGTAGTGCATCACCCGCTTCTTCAATTTGTTTACGTGTACCGTGAACAAGTGCGTCAGCTTGGTTACGTGCAGCTACTAACTCTTCAAACTTTTTATCGTCTTCAGCATGTGCTTCTGCATCGCGAACCATCTTTTCAACTTCTTCGTCACTTAGACCTGAAGACGCTTGAATGGTGATTTTTTGCTCTTTACCTGTGTCTTTATCTTTAGCAGATACATGTAAGATACCATCCGCATCCACATCGAATGTTACTTCGATTTGTGGTGTACCACGTTGTGCTGGGCGAATACCTTCTAGGTTAAATTGGCCTAGAGATTTATTATCGCTTGAACGCTTACGCTCACCTTGTAGCACATGAATGGTTACCGCAGACTGGTTATCTTCTGCTGTTGAGAATGTTTGCGATTTCTTAGTAGGAATCGTGGTGTTTTTCTCAATCAATGCCGTCATTACTGAACCCATAGTCTCAATACCTAGAGATAATGGTGATACGTCTAGTAATAGTACGTCTTTCACGTCGCCTGCAAGTACACCACCTTGAATCGCTGCACCTACTGCAACTGCTTCATCAGGGTTAACGTCTTTACGTGGCTCTTTACCGAAGAACTCTGCTACTGTTTTTTGAACAAGTGGCATACGTGTTTGACCACCTACAAGAATGATATCGTTGATATCGTTCACTGTTAGGTCTGCATCAGCCAGCGCGCGTTTAAGCGGTTCAATTGACTTAGTTATTAAATCTTCAACTAGTGACTCAAGCTTAGCACGTGTTAATTTCACGTTCATGTGCTTAGGACCTGACGCATCAGCGGTTACATACGGAAGGTTAACTTCTGTAGATTGTGCTGATGAAAGCTCAATTTTAGCTTTCTCTGCTGCTTCTTTAACACGTTGCATTGCAAGTGGATCATTGTGTAAGTCGATACCTTGATCTTTCTTGAATTCAGCTACTAAGTAGTTGATTACACGGTTATCGAAATCTTCACCACCTAAGTGAGTGTCACCGTTAGTGGCTAGAACTTCAAATGTGTGCTCACCTTCAACTTCATCAATTTCAATGATTGATAAGTCGAAAGTACCACCACCTAAGTCATATACTGCTACTACGTTTTCACCACGGTTTTTATCCATACCGTATGCAAGTGCTGCAGCCGTTGGCTCGTTGATAATACGTTTAACTTCAAGACCCGCAATACGACCCGCATCTTTAGTTGCTTGACGTTGTGAATCGTTAAAGTATGCCGGTACTGTGATTACCGCTTCAGTTACTTCTTCACCTAAGAAGTCTTCAGCTGTTTTCTTCATTTTTTTCAGTACTTCAGCAGAAATTTGTGGTGCAGCGCGTTTTTCGCCGCCCGCTTCAACCCATGCGTCGCCATTATCAGCTTTGATAATTTTGAAAGGCATGATGCCGATATCACGTTGTACTTCTTCGTCTTCAAAACGACGACCAATTAAACGCTTAATTGCAAACAATGTGTTTGTTGGGTTAGTTACCGCTTGACGTTTTGCAGGTTGACCTACTAACGTTTCACCGTCTTGCGTGTAAGCAATAATAGACGGGGTTGTGCGATCGCCTTCCGCATTTTCAATAACACGTGCTTTATCACCATCAAGTACTGCAACACAAGAGTTAGTAGTACCTAAATCGATTCCAATAATTCTACCCATGAATCTTCTCCAACTTCTAAATTCGTTAATACGTTCGATGACTAGTTAATAGGGATGCCACAAACTTAATTCAACTGTAAAAATGAAAAAAAATTCATTTTTTTTAATTTATTTACTAAATAACCCTAAAAAGAGTAAGGATTGCTCATTTTTTGTTATTTAAGAGGACCTTTATTGTCTGGTCTGATGAGTTTGTGTGTGATATAAATTTAGTAAATAACATCAAAAGGACATTATTTGTGCACTTTGAACAATTATTACAACTCGCCCCTCAAGTAAGTCAGAAAACAGGCCCAGAAACCAATACTATGCAGTTCCCTGCTAATTGGTGCCAAGGTCGAACCGCTTTTGGCGGACTTTCTGCGGCGCTTCTTTATCAAGCAATGCGCAATAACGTTGATTCATCAAGACGACTGCTTTCTTTAAGTACAAACTTTGTCGGCCCATTATTGGCTGAAAAGCCATTTTCTTTGTCGGTAGAAATATTACGTGAAGGGAAAAGCAGTACCCAAGTGCTCGCCAAAGCCATTCAAGATGACGCAGTATGCGTTATTGTACAGGCCTGTTTTGCTAAAAACCGTAATTCATCAATTAATGTACCGGTATCAAAGTCTTTAACCTTGCACCCTGTGAACGAACGTCACTGTTTAGGATTTGTTCCTGGGCAAATGCCAGAGTTTTTTCAACATGTTGATTTATGCCCTCAACAAGGAGCCATGCCGTTTAGCAGTGCTGAAACCTCTCATTTAGGTGGTTGGATGCGCTTTAAACATACGCCAGAAGCAATTACAGAAGCCCATGTTATTGCCCTTACTGACGCATGGCCGCCAACCTTGCTGCAAATGTTTAAACAACCAGCACCGGCAAGTAGTATGTCGTGGTATTTAGAATTTGTGCAAGCGCCTAGCTTAGCGCCGGGTGAATGGTTAGGCTTTGAAGCAATCACTCATCATTCAAAAGATGGTTACGGACTTGAAGATGGCTGTATTTGGTCGCAATCAGGCGAGCTTATTGCCCTAACCCGCCAAACCGTGGCTTTATTTGATTAACAATTAAAAACGAGTGAAGTCGCGCTGGGTATATTGTTTATCTAAATTAAGCATTATGGTGCGATATTCACCGCTTTGAATTATGTTGGCTAAGCCTTGGTCAAATTGCTGCCTCAGCAAATCATTTTTAAAATACGCAGGTCTTGCCGCAGGTGGAAAAATAGCATGGATAACAAAATCTTTTTTGGTATTGGTTTTTTGATATTCCTTTAAGTAGTAAAGGAATATGCGTCTATCGAGAATAATCGTATCAACCCAGCCTGCCATTAAGTGATGTATCTGCGCTTGTTGGTTGAGTACTTCTTCATAGCCTCTTAAATTCTCTAAGTTGTGGCCAAACTCTTTTGGTAAATAAGCGGGTGCGTTTTGAAATGCTAAAACGCTTTTAGTGGCCAGATCGTAAATAGTATTAATAGTGAAGTTACTCTTTTTAAGACTCACAACTACATTTTCGTAGCTGACAACAGATTGGCTTCGATATATGCCAGTAATTAAAATACCTGAATAATTTAATGCGATATCAACATGACCTTGGTTTAATAAGGCATCTGCACGTTGATTTGACATGTACTGTACATCGACTTCGTTTATATCTTGATTACTTAGTGCTGCTTTTACAATTTCGAGCTGAATTCCTGAATCATTTTCACTTATTACATAAGGTGCAACTGTAGGGTTAGCAGCAATAGTAACTCGCTGCTGATTAATACCTTTAACAAATGCCAGGCTATCGCCACATAAGCACACTAAGGCTAATAAAAAAACCACTTTCACACTATCACCTAATCCGTTTTTATTTTCAGTTTTTGGGGTTACTTATTAGTAATTTAGCCGCAGTGTTTGTATTTAGCTATTAATTATAGCAATATTTAAATTATTGAATTAACTATAAGCTAACATTTTGCAAACTGCCTGCCCAAGCTGTGATCTTATCATTGAAATTCCAGACATTAATGCCAAACAAGTCGCACTGTGTCCTCGCTGCAACCACAAGGTTCGCGGTGTTAATGTTAACCATGATACCGAAATAGTCGCATTAAGCTTCAGCGCACTGCTGATGTTACTCAGCAGTATGTTTTATCCGTTTATTTCTTTTAGTAGCAACGGTATTACCCAAACAATTACCCTACCTGACGCTGCTCGCATTCTATTTAATTATGATAGTGACCTGCTCGGCCTGTTTATTGATATCAGCATTATTATTCTGCCTATGAGTTTGCTCATTATTTTGATCCCTTTGCATTTAGGGGTACTCAAAGCGCTGCCACAAGCGCTCGCCAGAAGGCTATTAAAGTTTACCTTAACCCTTGAGCCTTGGATCATGTCAGAAATCTTTTTGATTGGTGTTTTGGTCAGTATGGTTAAAATAATGTCATTAGCTGAGGTTAGTTTTGGTACCAGCTTTTTTGCCTATGTGGGATTTGTAATTTTTTATGTTAGTGCGTTAACACGGCTAAATCGTGCAAGGTTGTGGTCGCAGGTAAGCCCGGCAACTCGGCTTCAAAGTAGTGCAGGCGCAGAACGTGCAATAGACGATAATATAAAAGCCTGCCATGTTTGCCACCAATTGAGTGTTGATTTAACCTGCCCTCGTTGCCATAGTAAAACCTACTTAAGAAACCCCTACAGCGTTCAAAAAGCAGCAGCTTGGCTAGTTACCTCCGTAATTTGTTATATCCCCGCGAATTTACTGCCCATTATGTACACTATCAGCCTTGGGGATGAAACCCCTGCCACGCTTATTTCTGGTGTTATTACTTTATGGAATAGTGGCTCGTACCCAATTGCGCTGATTATCTTTTTTGCAAGTGTGGTGGTGCCATTAGCGAAAGCGCTCATTTTAAGTTTTTTATGTTTTATGGTTACAAAACCCGCCAACCTGCATACAAAAGGTTACACAAAAGTGTATCAACTTACTGAATTTATAGGAAAATGGTCTATGATTGATGTGTTTGTTGTGGCTATATTAGTTGCATTAGTGCAGCTAGGTAATTTGATGTCGGTTATACCGGGTTTAGGCATCGTCTTTTTTACTGTTATGGTATTATGCCAAATGATGGCAGCACACGCATTTGACCCTCGTTTACTGTGGGATTCACCTAAAAATAAAAACGCAGAGAATAAAGCATGACTAAAACAGCCAACGTAGCACAAAAAACACGTATTTCTGCGATTTGGATTATTCCCGTGGTTGCCTTATTGGTAGGTATTTGGATGCTTTATCAATACCAATTAAATAAAGGTCAAACAATCTACATCAGCATGCCGCAAGCCGAGGGCATTGTTGCCGGTAAAACAGAAATTAAAGTACGTAGTGTTAAAATAGGACAAATTGATCACGTCCGTCTTTCTGACAGCCAAGACAGTGTTATTGCACGGGCACAAATAGATAAAAACTACGATAACTTGCTTACTGAAGATGCCCGTATTTGGGTGGTAAAACCTCGCATAGATGAAACTGGCATTAGTGGCATGAGCACTTTGCTCTCAGGCGTTTATTTAGAGTTTTCGCCAGGCGAAAGTAAACAACTAAAGAAGCAGTTTAAACTTCAAGAGGAACCCGCATTAATAGGCAAAGATGTTCAAGGTGGCCGTTTTAAGTTACTCAGTTACAATGCAGAAGTACTTGATGTCAGTACTGGCATATTTTTTAAAAACTATAAAATAGGCCAAATAGAAACCGCTACTTTTGATTGGAAAAACCAAGCAATGCAATACGGTATTTTTATTAAAGCCCCCTATGAGAACTTGATCACCTTAAACTCTATTTTTTGGGTTAACTCAGGTATAGAAATAGATCTTTCCGCAGATGGTATCAACATTAACACTGGTTCTTTAAGCAAATTATTGAAAGGGGGGATCTCTGTCGGACTACCTGAGCAGCAGGCTCCTGGCGATTTAGCGCAAGACGGCCATAGCTTTTCTTTAAGCCAAAGTTACAAACAAGCTCTAGAAGAGCGCTTTTATGATTTTGATTATTACCTTATTGAATTTGAACAATCTATTCGAGGGTTACGTGTAGGTGCCCCAGTAGAGTATCGCGGTACACGCGTAGGAACTGTGGTTGAAGCACCCGCCAATGTAATTATAGATGGTAAGCCCGCCCATTTTCGCGCTAAAAACACTGCGGTTCCGGTATTAATAAAAGTCGAATACGGACGTCTTTACCACATCACCTCAGTAGCAAAAGAATATTGGAAAACAAGCGTTAACGAATGGATCGAAAATGGCATGAGAGCATCGCTTAAACCGGGAAATTTACTCACTGGTGCAGTGTACGTCGACTTTGACTTTTACACAGACACCCCAAAAAGCGAGCTTAAAAAGCTTGCTCAATACGATGTGTTTCCGAGTGTATCTAGTGGTATAACGGTGCTTGCTGACCAAGTGTCTGATGTGCTGAATAAGGTAAATAATTTAAAAATTGAAGACAGTTTGGCAAAAATGCAAACAACTTTCAGCGAGTATCAAGCGTTGGCCAGTGAAATGCGCACATTATTAAGTAAACCTGACACCCAAAATTTACCCGGTGACTTTAATCGTAATCTCGAAAAAATAACCAAAAGCATGGAGCAATTTGAAATAACCATGCGGCAGTTTGATAAAACCATGGCAAGCTATCAAGCAGGCTCACAAATGCACCACCAGCTTGAACAAACACTGCTGCAAATTAAGCGTTTATCTGAAGAATTCCAACCACTTACTCGTGGTTTAAACGAACAACCTAACATGCTCATTTTTGATAAGTCACTGCCTAGCGACCCGCAACCAAGGAAACAATAATGAAAGCACTATTTTTAATTTTAGCTGGTTTGATTATAAGTGGTTGTAGCTCGGCTATTCAAACTGCAACTCAATATTACCAATTTGAACAACCCATAACTGACTCTTCGCGAAATGTGCAAGATACAAAAGCACAACTCAGGGTGCAAACAGTTACCTTAAGAGGGGCATTGAATAACCGGGGTATTGCGATGAAAGTAGATAATAATCAAGTTCATGCTGCTAATTATCATTTATGGGGTGAATCGCCGGATGTAATGCTTACAACAACTGCGCAACAAACATTATTTAATGCCATGAGCAACTGGATGGTTATAAAAGGGTTGCCAGTCATCACCGACCAACAACAACAAATATTTTATGAACTAGAATATGAATTACATCACTTTAACGGCGATCTGCAAGGTAATGCAGATATTTCAGGGCTATGGCGTTTGTATTATACCCACCCAGAATCAGGCAGACGTTTACTAAGCATTCATAACTTCTCAAATGTGACGCCAATAGATGACGATGGCTACGATTCATTAGTCGCTACCCTTGAAAAAATGTGGCTAGAGATAAATTCAAATGTGGCAAACACAATTGAAAAAACAAGACTCAATCATAAATAAATACTTTGATGGCGGTTTTATCAGCATTGATGACTGCCTTACCCACCTCAGTAAAACCTAGTTTATATAGTACATTTTGAGACCCTAAATTAGCCGTTGAAGTAATTGCGCATACATCTTTTATACCTAATTTATGTCTGTTATTTAAAAGTATTGTTGCCGCCTCAAAAATATAACCTTTTTTTTCAAAACTGTCTTTTAGCGCAAACCCCAAGTCGGGATATTGCATAGTCGCTCGCTGATAAAAACCTACAATACCAATGATTGTTTCATCATGGAGTGTGATGATATAAGGCCCAAAACCGTGCTCTTTATGGGCAGCTATAAAACTGTCTTTGATGTATTCTTTAGCGTCGTCTAGGGTATAAATACCTTTATCACCAATGTATTTAATAAAGTTGGCCTGGTTAACTAACTTAAGTAACTCAGCCGCATCTACTATTTGTGCGACGCGTATGATTAAACGTTCAGTTTTAAAAGCAATATTCAAAATAACTCCTTGGAGTTCAATGCTATAAATTCAAGACATTAAACCAAAAACCCAGTCAAGAGTGACTGGGTTTTGGTTTTAAAGTAATTTCAACTTACTTTTGCAATTTTATATCGCTGTAGTAGGCATCTAAACTCGTCACTTTAGTTTGGTTTGGTAAATCAGCAAACTCGCTATCACTAAACTTAGTGCCGCGTAGCTGCACATTTAAACGAGCTGCTTTTGGATTTAACATTGTTTGCTGGTAGTAATCTTTAATATCAGCAAGTGTGACTTTTTCCACCTCTGCAATTAATTTTTGTTTTGAATCAAAGTCAAAGTTTTCACGGTACCAATCGTTAATAAGCGGGCTCATTTCATCACTTAAATTCTTGGGCTGCTCTTTTAACGATACCAAGGTTGCATTTTTAAGCTGTGAAAATGTTTCTTCACTCATGGCATTAAGCTCTAAAGCGTACTCTTTTTTGAACTTATCAAAGCGTACTTGAATGTCTTTTGGCCCTTTCACCGGTGTTTGGATAAATAAACCAATACCAGAGTAATCTTCAATAGGACGCGCTAATGCGCCTACTGCATAGGCAAGTTGCTCTTCAGTACGCATTTTATCAAACGCGATTGTTCTAAAGTGCCCTTGTAATACAGCTGCCTGTGCTTTTTGTTTGTAACCAGGTGTTGGGTGGATAGTCATATCGACCACCGCTACATCGGCTACATCAATATCTTTGTGTAATACACGCGCTTCACCTGGTTGCGGTAACCATGCTTTACTACGTGCAAACTCAGTTTGAGTATGGGTGCTTGGTAAAATAGCCGTTAACTCAGCAGCAATAGCATCAATGTCTTTTTGATTGTAATTACCGTAGCTAAATACACGTAAGTTATTATTCGCTAACGTGCTTTGCTTTAAGGTCTGTAAATCTGCAAGCGTTAGTGCTTTTGCAGCATTAATAAGCGCATCTGTATCAAAGCTACCAGTACGAGTTAGCTTAGAATACTCACCAAATGCTTGTGCATACGGGAATTGTTTTTGTTGATTTAGTAGATCACGTTGATAACGGTCAATGGCTTGGTTAAATGCTTGTGCTGAAATTTCATAATCAAACCCAGCTAACGCTTGTTTAAGTAAAATATCTTGTTTATCGGTAAAACCGCTTAACGAGAGCACCAATCCATTACTTGAGCTTAGATTAACGTTCATGCCAGCAATAGCCGCTTCAGTTCGTAACTGACTTAATTGAGTGTTATACAGATCAGCCCAAACAGAATAAAGAACGGTTGAGTTAATATCATGCAAACCTGTTTGCGTGTTGATATACACTTCAACTAAACCCTTGGGTTGCTCTGCAAACTGCTGACTTGCTTGGCGCCAAATTTTTACGCCGTTTTTATCGTAGCTAAGCTCAGGATGCTTCTGCTCTTTAAAAGCTTGCGTTTTAATAGCAAAACTCTCTGGCAGTAAATTGTTAACACTTGGTAAGGCTAAATTAAAATCACTTGGTTTTTCCCAGCTGGCAATTTCTGCGTCGCTAATATCGTTAATTTTATATTTGCCATCGTAAAAATGCAGCTCAGAATCTGTATCTTCCTGTTGAGAAATATACCAAATGCGCAGTGTATCGGCATTCAGTTGCTTAAGTACATTGTTAACCGCATCAGCATCAAACTTAGCATAGTAGTACGGTGCGTTTATCGCATGATTTAACGGATAATCTTGCATGCTTTGTGTCAGCGCACTAACGTAGTTAAACTCATCGCCTTTTTCTAAAAATTTAAACTGGTTATTTAACGACGTGCGAATTTCATTAAAGTACTTACTATTAACACCCTCACGTTTAATTAAATCAATATATTGCATAATAGTCGCAACTATTGCTTCGCGGTTGTTCATGCCTTCATCAGTCAGCTCTATGTTCACATTTAAAGAGCCATAGTTACCATACTGATTTGGTGAAGCAGACGCTGATAACTGCGATACCCAACCTTTATCACGTAATATTTGTGCTGGGCTACCTGGCATTTCATTACTAAGTAAATAAGCAACAAAGCGATTAGGTTTTACTGCAAATTCAGTTTGGTTATTAGCAATTGTGAAATCGAGCTGTAATTGTTTAACGTCTTCATTTGGCGAGTAATAAACACGTTTTCCACCGGCATTATCAAAATCTAAGCTGGCAGTAACGCTAGGCTTTTCAATATTTTTATTTTCAATGTCAGCAAAGTATTTTTGTGCTTTTTTCTGCATTTCTGCAATCGGTAAATTAGAAATCAGCGCCACTTTCATAATATTTGATGAGTAATATTTGTTATAAAAGTCGACTGTTTCTTTGTGTAACGAACTATCCGCTTTGTCGCCTAATGTTTCAAGGTTACCAATTAAGAATCGGTTAGCCGGGTGTTCACCCATCATTTTACGTGCTAGCTTAAATTGGCCAAAAAAGTCCATTTCACGACGCATTGACCACTCAGCATTCACTGCGTTTTTTTCTTTTTCTGTGTATTCTGGGTAAAGCTTTGGGGCTTTGAAAAAGTCTGAAAAGCGGTCTAGCCCTTCATCAAACGCATCGTTATTAATTTTAAACATGTAGTTGGTAATATCGAGCCAAGTATAAGCATTATGCGCGCCACCATTTTTAGTCATAAAATCAGAATACCCTTTGGTATCAGGGTATCGTTCAGTGCCTAAAAACAGCATATGTTCTAGGTAATGCGCCATGCCTTGTTGGCTCATTGGGTCATGTAATAGACCTACACCTACACTTAATGAAGCGGCTGATTTTTCAGCGCTTGGATCAGAGACTAAAATCACTTCAATATCGTTAGCAAGTTTCAAGGTTTTGTATTCACGGTTATCGTTAGGACTAACAACCAGCGTTGGTGATAAAAGTGAGGTTTGTGATGATTGAGAAAGAGTGGCGGTATTCGAACAACCGCTTAATATTGCTAGTGCAATTGCACTTAAGCCGATGATGTGTTTCATTTTAGTTTTATCCGTTATCGTAGAATAGGGTATTAGCGTTTTAAAAAGACTAAATCAGCTATAAACTACCATTATCAATTAATACTATGCTACTAATTAGCACTTAATTATGTAACACATTGTGAATAACAATCGAATACTCAAAGAAAATAATAAGGTAAGTTATGGAAAAGATAATAATAATAGCCATGTTTGTGCAAGTAACACTTTCATTAGTTGTTATGGTGATTATGGGAAAACGTCGTTTTGCAGCGGCTAAAAATAAACAAATACAGTTAAGCGACTTTGCTGCTATGCGCCTCGATAATGCAGGCGATCATGTGAGGGTTGCTGATCGTAATTTTAGCAATCAATTTGAAATACCTGTGCTTTTTTATGCGGGATGTTTACTTGCTTTACAGCTTAATACGGCAAGTGTCAGTATTGCAGTACTTGCCTGTTTATTTGTAGCGACACGGATTATTCATAGCCTCATTCACCTTGGAAGTAATCATTTAAGAGCCCGTTTTAGAGTATTTTTACTTGGTTGCCTATCTGTGTTTGTAATGTGGACTTTGCTAGTGCTGGGCATACTTTATAATTAAACAAAAATAACGGCGAATTTAGTCATTCGCCGTTATTTATTAAAGTTTACTTAGCACGTTTCAAACGAGGTACTACTAGTAATAGTGCACCTAATAACCATACCATACTGCCACTAGAGTCTGAACTTTGTGGTGGGGTAACTTCTACGTTATCAATTAATGTATTCTCTTTAGGTGTTAAGTTTTGTGCTGAATTAGGAGCATCACTAAGCACAACCACACTTTGAATTGATACCAAGTTTTCATTACTAATAACCACATTTTCATCTGAACATTGCGCTTGAGTAATACCAACTAATGGCACTTCTGAACAATGAACTAAGGCAGCAATTTTATCTAAGGTTTCTTGGCTTTGCGCTGTTATTTGTCCAAACACTGTAAACCCACCATTTTGTAAATCTAAGTTTTGGCTGTTATCACTCATATTAAAAAACCATTGGCTAGTAGCGCTATTTTCATTACCGCCCTGCTTTGCCATAGCAATTGTGCCTTTTACATTTGAGTAAACAGGTTCGTTTATTACCGCAGGCTTGGTTGTAATTGGATCCA
Organism: Pseudoalteromonas sp. NH0006-26; assembly: GCF_057552415.1. The sequence continues at coordinate 621,616 of NZ_BAAJMJ010000001.1, read as the reverse complement.
TTTTGTCAGAGAAAGTAAAGCCCCCTCCTTGAATGATAAACTTATCAATAGAGCGATGTATTACCGTTTGGTTGTATGCAGCATCATCAACATAACTTAGGAAGTTTTCTACTGTTTTAGGCGTTTGTTGATCGAACAAGTTAATTTCTATTGTTCCTTGGCTCGTTTGCATTTCGACTATGGTTGCTGTGCTTGAAAAACTGGCTGCAGCTAGAATTGACGCTAATATAAGCTTCTTCATTACTATTCCTATTTTTTATTGTCATTAGAATTAATATTTTATGCGTCATAGAATAGTGTGATTCATTTTATAAATCGATACATAAGTACTTAACGCTACAATTCACAGCAAAGTAATTACACTACAGTTACAACTGTTTACATTTTAATTTGAAACACGTTATAGATAATTAATTGTCTGAGTGCCTTGGTGTACATCACGATTACTCTTTTTAAATTAACTTTAAACCTAGCAAGGTACTTAAAAAGACCCTTATCAATCACTCTTTTTTTGTTATTATCAGCCTACACAATGATAGGAGTAAATAACAATGACTAACAACACGACTATTTGTGACTTTGGCCTACACCAAGGTGAACCATACACCCAATTGCCAGTTAGTTTTTTGAAATGGATGATTGATATTAATCACCAAAAATCTCAATATGCACGAGATGAACTTGCCCGAAGAAACCGAGTTGTAGAGCAGCAGCGTGAAGCCTCACTGGCTGAAAAAACATAAAGAAGTGCGTTTTTTTAACCTCGAACTAGTTTAAACTAGCTGCCTACTAGATTGAGCTTTTATTCATCGATAGGTATTTTATGCGTACTCTTGTTTTTCTTGTTTTTCTCCTTGGCTTGTCTGGCTGTGCCAGCGACGCTGTCAATAAACCTACAGCGCAATATTTAACGGTTCTTCATACCAATGATAACCACGGTCGCTTTTGGCATAACGAAAAAGGCGAATATGGCATGTCTGCGCGTAAAACCTTAATTGACCAGCTAAGAGCTGATGCAAAAGCACAAGGACATCAGGTGTTATTATTATCAGGTGGCGATATTAATACCGGCATACCTGAATCAGATCTGCAATTTGCGGAGCCCGATTTTAGAGGTATGTCGAAAATTGGCTATGACGCAATGGCACTAGGTAATCATGAGTTTGATAACCCATTAAGTGTATTAAAAAAACAACAGCAATGGGCTAACTTCCCGCTTTTATCTGCCAACATTTTCGATAAACAAACTGATAAAGCTGTTTTTGAGCGCTATAAAATATTCAAAAAAGGCGGCTTAACCATTGCCGTTATTGGTTTAACAACCACAGATACTGCTAAAATTGGTAACCCACAATACATTGGTCACTTAGATTTTAAAGATCCTGTTGAAATTACCGCCTCACTTACCCAAACCCTAAAAACAAAATACAATCCCGACATTACCATTGCCGTAACCCACATGGGACATTACGTAGATGCTAATTATGGGATCAATGCCCCTGGTGATGTCACTTTAGCTCGCTCCTTAGATAAAAATGCTCTTGATATGATTATTGGAGGGCACTCCCAAGAGCCAGTGTGTATGGCTGCTGAAAATGTTACTGATGAGAACTTTAAACCGGGTTTAGCCTGTAAACCTGATCAGCAAAATGGAACTTGGATAATGCAAGCCCATGAATGGGGCAAGTATGTGGGAAAAGCGGAGTTTAAATTAGAAAACGGCCAATTATCACTGCTTAGTTATCAATTATTACCGGTTAATTTATACGTAGATAAAAAGCAAAAAGATGGGAGCGTAAAATCCGTTCTTGCTGCAAATTACATTAAACCAGATCCAGAACTGCAAACCTTTTTAGCGACGTACCAACAAAAAGGAGCAAAGCAAATTGAAGGTAAAATTGGCTTCGTCAATGCCAGACTTGAGGGAGATCGCAACAAAGTACGCTTTGAACAAACAAACCTTGCGCGCGTCATCATCCAAGCACAAATGAACACCGTGGGTGCGGACTTTGGCATTATTAGCGGTGGCGGTGTTCGCGATAGCATTAATGCAGGTGACGTGAGTTATAAAGATATACTTAAAGTACAACCTTTCAAAAATCGTGTCGCCTATATCGACTTTAAAGGCAGTGATGTTTTAACCTATTTAAATGTCGTGACACGTTTTCCACCCGACTCTGGGGCTTACATGCAATATCATAACTTAGCATTTGAATTGAAAGGTGAGCAGGTAACTAACGTGTTCATTGCTGGAAAACCGCTTGATATAAGCAAAACATACCGCATGAGTATTAATGAATATAACGCTTCAGGTGGCGATAGTTATCCAAAAATTACACAAATGGCGGGATTTGTAAGCACTGATGAAACTGACTCGCAAGCTTTAAAGCGATTTTTTGCTGAGCACAGCCCTGTTGATGCAAGTGAATTTGTACCTAAGTAGTAATCTAATGTGAACAATAATGAGTGTCATTAAAATGCTAATGGCACTCTTCATTAAGGTTTATGTGGTAGCTAAGCTAGGGTCTGTTGACCTTTGCGGATTAATATTTGTTCAAACTAGGGGCAATTTAATCGCGGCGCGAGGTTTGTAACCTAGTGGGCTAAGTAAAAACCGAGCAACAAAGAGTTAATTGCCCCTAGGCAGAACCCTTCGGGCAGCGCCTGTTTGGCATTGATGCCGCGTTATCGCCTATTTGTGGGGAACAACCACACCATATAGACTCTGCCTTGCCTAAATACCAAACAGACTGCTGCAAATTTAACCTTGAAAGTTCAACAGACCCTGGTTTAAGCTCACTTAAATCATTACCCTAGGCAGTAATTCGAAATTACTTTCCTATTATTTCAATATTACCTTGGCTTACATTGATTAACCCATAGCTATGCATCCGTGAACGAGACCCCTCTCCAAATGCCTTTGGCGGATAATACAACTCCTTCTGCTCAGGGCAATCATTTAATACATCATCCAGTGCAGCACGTATTTCGCTTAAGGTTTTTTCCAAACTGTTATTAAAGTTTGGCCGTTTTCTAACGGTATGCCCGAGCTCAACCAAACGATAAAAGTACTTATTTGCAAGTTCTAGCAGCTCCTCGGGTACATTTTTATTCTGGTTAAGTTTTATCTCTGGATTATTAGTGCAAAACTCAACAAGTGCTAAATAAAAGCACAAAGGCTTATTTGCCAAAGCTACATGTTGATCGGGATAATAGCTACTGGACAACGTTTTACTTTTTAAATTAATCACGAGTATTAATGGCTTTGATTCTAGCGTGTTTAGCTCTTGACCAGTAACGAGCTTTTTATCTCCTTGATAAATAGCTGCCTGTTTTATCATGTATATAAGTAATGCGCTAATCACAAAAAGCAGTATATAAATAGCCATTACATCATTCGTAAAATAAGGTTGCTTTAAAGATAAAACTATAAACACCACATTGTTATTACTATTTAATTTTCGAATAAACTCATGGGTTTTTAAAGATAAGTTAAACTCATGCTTTGGTTCTATGGCAACCACCTGTATACCCGTACCTTGAATCTGAGCATTAACTGTTTGAATATAATGCTGTAACGCAGCTTTATTACCCGAATGTTTCAGTAGCTCATTTGATAAATCAAGTAAAGGTAAGTCTAAAGCGATTTGTTTTTCTATTTGGGCTATTTGTAACTGGTTTATCTGTTGCTGCTTCTGCGTTGTTGAAACATAAAAAACCAGTGAAAAGACAATGAATAGTACAAAAAAACATACTGGCAGTATTACTCTATTCATTATGACTCCCCTTTGAAGGTAACAGGGTAGCTATTGCAATGCCAATATGGCTCAACATCTTGATAGTATTGAAATGATTGTTCTTTAGACATGCTCAATAGGTGAGATTGAACAGCGCAGAGTAAATCGGTATTGTTATGCTGCATTTTTAAGTACCAACGGGTACCTGCAATATTACTGCTGATAGGCGTAATATAATTTTCTGAGAAGCGCTTACTATCACTTTCTCTCCAAAAAGAGGCAATAAGGTCAACTTCTCCGTTTGCCAGTAGTTCCCGCAATTCATTATGTGAGCTGGCATAGGTTATTTTTAGCTGAGCAACATTAAGCCCTAATTGCTTAAATGTTTGTTTTGGCAAAATATGTCCAGAGCGGCTGGTAGGGTAATCCAGTAAGCCTATTTTTTTATCTAAAAAGTATTGTTTCGTGATCAGTGGTTTTTCTTTTGAAGATATAAAGAACGCAGTGTAATCTGAAAAGCCCACCACTGGCTGATAATTGTAAGTCGTCTCAGCTCTAAACGCTTCCATAATATTATTCTTAGCTAAAATTAAATCCGCAATACCTTTGCCTACAAACTCTAAGCTATCCACCGTTCTGTAACCCCAATAACCAATAACAGAGCCATATTGTTTAGCCACAACCTTATCATCACATAGGTTTTGAGTGAGTAATTGAGCAACATACTTTGAGGGTGTAAATACTATAAGCTGATTTTGATTAGCCGTTGCTGTTGTTTGGCATGTCGTTGATGTTTCTATCATCACTGGGAAGGCTATTTCTTTTTCATCCACAACTATTTGACCAGCAAACCAACTAAACAGCAGCGCTATAAACATAAATGTAACAATTACTGTTTTATGCAACATTAACTTTTTAATATTCAAAAAACACCGATTTAAAATAGAGTAATAACTCATTTGAACAATTTTAATTACTTATTACAATAGGTAATTTTACCCATCAAAGTTAAAGCATTGATTTTAATTAACTTTAAATAAGAAAGTATGAATTTTATTGAGTCCTTTCTATCAATACAAAAAATGAGGACAATTGACCTTATAAGCTTTTACAAATTAGATATCACACTTACTAGGATGCCTCGATGCAGATAAATGTAAAATATTCGCTTTCATTAACACTTTTAATTAGTGCAATATTTGCAAGCACAGACTGTAATGCGTGGGGGCAAAACGGCCACCGCGTTGTTGGAAAAATTGCAGAGTCGCACACAAGCGAAACCACCAAAGCTGCACTTATTCCTTATCTTAACGGTGAATCTTTAGCACAGGTTTCCACATGGCCAGATGAAATGCGCTCTGCACCAGGTGATTTTTGGCAAAAAAAGTCATCACGCTGGCACTATATTAATGCAGATGACAATGCAAAATTTAGCTTTAACCACGACCACACTGAACATAAAGAATCAGTAACAAACATATTAGAAGGCATTCACTATTCAATTCAAGTATTGAAAGATGATAAAGCAAGCCTTGCAGCAAAGCAGTTTAGTTTACGTTTTTTAGTGCACCTAGTCGGCGACAGCCATCAACCATTTCATGCAGGTAGAGCTGAAGATAGGGGCGGTAATCGCATTAAGGTTTCTTTCTTCAACCAACAAACCAATCTTCATAGCTTGTGGGATACTAAGCTAGTAGAAAATGAAAATTTATCTTTTACTGAATATGCTCAATTTATAAATACCAACAACAGCGAACTAATTAGCGAGTATTTACATAGTACGCCAACAAGTTGGCTTGAAGAGTCACATAACCTTGCTTTACAAATATACAAATCAACAGATGAGAATATTAGCTACGACTATATTTTCACTAACACCCCTATTGTGAAAACCCGCTTGCAACAAGCGGGAATTCGCTTAGCTGGATTGTTAAATACATTATTTGATCCTACTAACAAAAAATCAAAAATGGCTTTAACACAGCAAACCAAAAAATAAATTCAGTTTCTAACTTAAATCATCTAAATGGGAAATCAACATTATGACTAAGCTTCGCCTTTCGAAATTAACTGGAGCAGTAATTCTTGCTCTAGGAGTTTCAACAAGCGCTATGGCTGCTGACACCTCGTCTGCAATGCGTGGTAAAATAACCACACCTTCAGGTGCGAGCGCTGCAAACGTTAAAATTAAGGTCGTTCATCAACCTACCGGCACAATCAGTGAGCTAACCACCAATGAAAGTGGTACTTTTATTGCGAATGGTTTACGTGTTGGTGGACCATATACAGTGATCATCGACTCTGATACGTTTAACGATACCACCGTTGAAAACATCTTTTTAAACCTTGGCGAAACTTACCGACTAACGTCGCAATTAGCACCACTCAATATTGAAAAAATTGAAGTGTCTGGTTATAAAATTGTCCAACAATCGGGTGGTTCTAGCAGCACGTTTGGTGAAGATACCATCAACAACATGCCTAGCTTTAATCGTGACATTAAAGACATCGCACGTTTAAACCCGCTTGCGAGTATTAATGGCAGCGGTGAGCTAACTTTTGCCGGCAGCAACCCACGTACGAATGGTTTAACCGTAGATGGTATTGGCCAAAATGACGACTTTGGTTTAAGTTACGGCGGCTACCCTACTTCGCAACCTCCGGTAGCCCTTGATGCAATTGAGCAAATATCTGTTGACGTTTCTCCATTCTCAGCATCTAAAGGCAACTTTGGTGGTGGTACTATTAACGCGGTAACTAAGTCAGGTACTAACGAACTTAAGTTTTCTGGTTTTTACGAAACATCAACACCAGATATTGCTGGCGATGTAGACAGTATTTCTCAAGTGTTTGCTGATAACCGCCCTGTTTTAGATGACGATGGTCACCGTACATACATTGTTGAACAAGTAGAACCTAACCAAACTGAAAAACGCTACGGTTTTAATGTTGGCGGACCACTTATAGACGATACCTTATTTTACTTTGTTAACTACAACAAATGGTCTAGCGAACTAGATTTAGACTATGGCTTTGAAGGTTCAGGCGCAACCAACGAATACGACGTTAGCGAAGAAAGCTATAACCGTTTCCTTAATATTCTAAATAACGAATACGGCTTAACAGACTCTCTTGGTGGCGACCCTAAAGACACCAACGAAACATTACTTGTAAAATTAAGCTGGAACATTGCTGATGATCATCGCTTAGATTTTACCTATCAATGGCAAGATGACAAAGATGAAACAAACTTTGGTACTGGAGGCACATCAGTTCAGCTTGCATCAAGTCGTTACACATACGCAACCAAGTTTAATAACTTTGCTACCAAATTATACTCGGATTGGAACGAAGACTTTTCAACTGAAATCGGTATTGCATACAAAGATGTATCATCAAGAAGCTTAACAAATTCTGATATTGGTAGTGTTAAAGTTGAAGAGTATTTCCGTGGTCCTTCTTATGAATTTGGCACCGATGAGTTTCGCCATGCCAATAGCTCAGCAACAGAAAACTTAACACTTTCTCTTGATGCCACTTATTTAATGGACGAGCATGAAATAAACTTTGGTATGCAATATGAGTCGTTAAATTTATACAACCTTTTTGCAGCTAATTCACTGGGTTCATGGGAGTTTGATAACTTTAATGGTTTTGAAAACCGTGAAGTAGGCAACTTCAGAGGCGAGTATGACTTTAGTTACAGTAATGCTTATACAAATAACCCGAACGATACTGCTTACGATGCAACTCGTAATCAATTAGCGCTTTACATTGAAGATACTTTTTATGTTGGTGATGATTTAGAAGTAACGGCAGGTGTTCGTTATGAGCGTTTATCTTCTGATGATAAACCAACACTCAATGAAAACTTTTTAAGCACCTATGGTTTTAGTAACCAAGAAAACCTAGATGGTTTAGATATCATCCTACCGCGTATTGGCTTTAAGTATTACGCAACTGAAGCGTTAACAGTTAACGGTGGTGTAGGCCGTTTCCAAGGCGGTATTCCTAACGTTTGGTACAATAACTCATTCCAAAACGATGGCATTACATTTGTAGATGCACCACAGAGCGTTATTGACGATTACTATGCTAATAATCAAGCTGATATCACTCAAGTACCAGACGCTATAAAAGGTTCTTTAGTTCAAGGTGCGGGTAGTACAAACTATGTTGACCCAAATTTTGAACTACCGTCAAGCATCCGTGCACAACTTGGTTTTGAATACGACTTTGATTCTGAATTACTGGGTGAAGGCTTTAAATGGCAAGCAGAAATTGCTTATCATAAAAAAGAAAACGAAGCTGTGTGGCATAACACTGCGATAAAACCTGTGGGTGTTGCAGCCGACGGCGAGCGTGTCATTTATGAAAGTATTTACAGCGGTGATTTAGCTGATAACTTTGATATAGCAATGACTAATTCAGCAGAAGACGGTCGCTCTGTTATTATTTCAACAGCACTTGCTAAAGAGTGGGAAAATGGCCTTTATATTTCAGCAAGTTATGCACATCAAGATGTAACAGAAGCGTCTTCAGGTTCTTCATCACGTGCACAAAGTAACTATCAGTACAATATCACTAAGAGCCGAAATGAAGACTTTGCTGCTCGTGGTGCATATGAGGTTGAACATAGCTTTAAAGTTAACTTAGCGTATAACACTGAGTTCTTTAGTGGCTATGCAACCAAGTTTAATGTTTACTTTGAACGTCGTTCAGGTCGTCCATTTAGTTATACTATGGGTATGTTCAGAAATGGTGATTTAGGCGACTCTCGTGACTTTAACTCGAGTTCAGCTTACTTAGCATATATTCCTACAGGTCCAGAAGATGCAAACGTAAATTGGGATCGTTCTAGATTGTCATGGGAAGAGCTTGAAACCCTATTAAACCGTGCGGGAATTTCTGAGCGTGGTCAAATCCTAGACCGCAATTCAGGTACTCAGCCATGGGTTACCACTATGGATATTAGCGTTAAACAAGAAATCCCTGGTTTTGCAAAAGGTCATAGCGGTGAGGTTTACTTTATGATTGATAACTTTGCAAACTTATTAAACAGTGACTGGGGCGTAGAAAAACGCCTAGGTTTCTCAGACCAAGCTGTTTATGACCTTGCTGGCTTAGATGATGATGGACGTTACATCATCAATGCTAGATACAACGGCGCTGATGTTCGTAACTACAGCCGCTATCAAACTAGCTCGTCTGCTTGGCAAGCTAAAATTGGTGTAAGCTATAAGTTTTAATATATAGCCTGTACATCAAAAACTCTTAAAATTAAAAAAGCCATTACATACATGTAATGGCTTTTTTTTTTGGAAAAAATAATTTTTCATCTGTTTGTCATAAAAACTACTTACTATCTGCTCGGTAAAATATTGAAGCATAGATAAAATGCTAAATTTCAAAAATAAAGTGTTTTATAATAAAAATATTACAGTTGTATTTTATTTGTAACAAACAAATGGGGTACACTATGTAAGTATTTTGGGTTAAGTGTATTTTGCGGTCGCTTAATCCAAAATTAAAATAAAAAAGCTATTAAAAGTTTATTTAACTACACGGGAAAATAAAATGAAAATTCAACTTCGCAAAACAGCTCTGTCACTTGCTATAGCAGCATGTGTTGGTGTGAGTGGTGCTGCAATTGCAAACGAAACAACTTCTGCAATTAAAGGTCAAATAAAAGGGCCAAATGGTAACCCTGCTGCAGGAACTAAAATTACTATCCTACACGTTCCTTCAGGCTCAGTTAAAACAACCGAAGTAAATGACGCTGGCTACTTTACTGCTAAAGGCCTTCGTGTTGGCGGTCCTTACAAAGTAATCGTAGACTCAGACATCTACGCTGACCAAGAGTTCAATAATATTATTTTGAACATTGGTAGCGACTACCCAGTTAATACTTCACTTGAAAATATCTCAGATATTGAACAAATTGTAGTAACTGGTCGCCCTATCAGCACTATGTCTGGTGGTACAGGTCCTGCTTCAACATTCACGTTAAGCGATCTTGAAAATCAACCAGCTATTAACCGTGATTTAAAAGATATTATTCGTATTGACCCTCGCGTTGCTATCGATGATAGCCGTGGTTCAATCAACTGTGGTGGTGGTAACCCACGTTTTAACAGTTTAACCCTTGATGGCGTTCGCATGAACGATAACTTTGGTTTAAGCTCAAACGGTTACCCTACAATTCGCGCTCCATTCTCTTTTGATTCAATCGAGCAAGTAGCAGTAGAATTAGCACCATTTGATGTTCAATATGGTGGTTTCACATCATGTAACATCAATGCGGTTACCAAATCTGGCGGCAACGACATTCACGGTGGTGTATTCTACGATTACACTAACGATTCAATGAAAGGCGACAAGATTGAAGGTAATGACGTTGATAACGGTGATTACAGTGAAAAACGTTATGGCTTTAACGTTGGTTTACCGCTAATCAATGATACGCTTTTCTTGTTCACCTCTTACGAAAAACTTGAAGGTGTTAAACAGTTTAACTATTCATCTTTAGTATCGTCAGCTGACATCGAGCGTATTAAACAAATTACACGTGATGTTTATGGTTACGAAGCCGGTGCAACACCAGCAAGCTCACCAGTAGAAGATGAAAAAATCTTAGTAAAATTAGACTGGAACATCAACGATGATCACCGTGCCAACCTAATTTATAACTACAATGATGGCTTTACTTTATCGCAATCTGATGCAGATGGCGATGAGCTAGCATTTGACAGCCACTTTTATGAGCAAGGTGCTGAGTTTACTTCAATCGTTGCATCACTTTACTCTGATTGGAACGACGATTTCTCAACTGAAGTTCGTTTAGGTAAATCAGAGCTTGATGCTCGCGTTCAATCTTTAGACGCAGCAAGTGGTTTTGGTGAATTCCAAATCAGCACTGATGACGCTACAGTATATGTAGGTCCTGATGATTCTCGTCAATCAAATGATTTAAACTACGACACTACTACAGCTAAATTTTCAGGTACTTACTACCTTGATCAGCACACGATTACCGCTGGTTTTGAGTACGAAAAGTTAGAAGTATTTAACCAATTCGTACAACACACAGAGGGTGAATGGCGCTTTGCATCAATCGATGCGTATGAGCAAGGTATAGCCAGCGCAGTATTTTACAATAATGCCGCAGGCACAAACGATCCAACAGATGCAGCTGCTAACTTCGCTTATTCACAAAATACATTCTATGTACAAGATGAATACAGCTTTTCAGATATCGATGCATCATTAACATTTGGTCTTCGTTACGATAGTTATTCAAGCGATGATAAACCTACTTTCAACCAAAACTTTACTGATCGCTACGGTTTTAGTAATCAGTCAACGTTTGACGGTATTGATTTAATTCAACCACGTGTAGGCTTTGAATGGTTTGCAACGGATGAACTAGAAGTGCGTGCAGGGGTTGGCTTGTTCTCAGGCGGTAACCCAAATGTATGGCTATCTAACTCTTACTCAAATGACGGCATTACTAATATCAGTGCTCATCAATTTGGTAGCGTAGATTTATTCGCTCCTGAAAATGTTACAGTTACGGGTGCAGGCCCAGGTTTTGATATTCCAAAATCTCAGTTTGATAAAGTCGCTAACACGCCTATCGGTTCAGGTGACGGTACAGTGAATGCTGTTGATCCTAACTTTGAAATTCCATCAGAATGGAAATATTCATTAGGTGCAACGTACACTACTGAAAACGATTATGTAATTGCTTTAGATTACCTTTACACTGATAAGCGCGACGCTGCAACATTGCAAGATATCGCACTTCGCCCTACTGGTGAAGTAAGCTTTGATGGCCGTCCATTGTATGAATCAATTGAAGGTCGTGATGGCGAGCTATTATTGACTAATGTTAACGGTGATAGCGGTTCATCATCAATTATTTCAGCTGCAGTAAGTAAAGCGTTTGATAACGGCATAAGTATGCAGTTCTCTTACGCTTACACTGATGCTGATGATGTAAACCCAATGACTAGCTCTGTGGCCAGCTCAAACTACGGTAACTTGGCAACATCAAACCCAGGTAACCCTGGCGTAGCATCATCTGATTACGAAATCCCACATCGCTTTACATTAAACCTAGGTTACAAGCACGAGTTCTTCGATGGTTACAACACTCGCTTTAACCTATTTGGTGAAGCATATAAAGGTTTACCATATAGCTTTACCTACAAGAGTAATCGCGACACAGGTGCTGGTGACATTCAATTTGGTGACGACAATTCAAATGGCGCACGTCAATTATTGTATGTACCGCTTGAAAACGATCCTAATGTTGTTTACAACATGAGTGCTGATGAAATCAATGAGTTTAACGACTTTATCGCATCTGAAGGTCTTAAACGTGGTGAAATCACTGGTCGTAACCAACAGAACTCTGATTGGTTCGTTAAATTTAACTTTAAAATCACTCAAGAAGTACCTGGCTTTATGGACGGCCATAAAGGTGAAGCATTCTTCGTAATCGATAACTTAACGAATATGTTAAACGATGACTGGGGTGTATTAAGAAAAGGTTCTTTCGTGGGTAATAAGATGGTTGAAGTAAATATTAATGACCAAGGTCAATACGTTTACTCAAACTTCAGTGCACGTAGTGCTGAACAATCTGTACAACGCGATGCCTCTTTATGGGAAATGCGTGTAGGTGTTCGTTACACGTTCTAATTTGATTAGCTAAATCAGTGAATTTAAAAGCCCACTTTGTGGGCTTTTTTATGCCTGTAATTTATTTTTTAATTTATCAAAAATAGCGATTAACTGGCGTTGTTCATCATCTGACAGGCAGCTTAATAATGCTTGCTCCCATTGCAATGCTTGTGGTGTTATTTTTTTATATAAAGCCATGCCCTTATCACTTAACATCAAAAATGCAGCACGCTTATCATGCTTATTTAACTCGCTATAAATAAGCCCTTCACCTATCAGCGCTTTTACCGCTCTTGATACCGTTGATTTATCCATATCTGCTTGAGTACATAACTGCTTTGATGTGCTTTGGCCTAATTGCGCTAAATTAGCCATTATTCGCCACTGCGGAATTGTTAAATCAAACTCTTTTTTATAAATGCTCGAAAAATCGTTACTTACCTGTGTTGCTAAGTGCGTTAATTGATAGGGCAAAAATGTCGTTAAATCTATTTTCATGTTGAATCACTTATTTATTTACACACGACTTTTATCTGTTCACTTTTATTTACAACGGTCGTAATCAGTGCATTTGATATTAGTCTCACTTGAGAGTATCTTAGCGTAAATAACAAAAATATAACACTCCCCCATTTTTACAGGAGTCAGTAATGGCGACACAATTAAACTACATGACCGGCTTTGGCAATGAATTTGAAACCGAAGCGCTGCCTGGTGCATTACCGATTGGTCAATTTAGTCCGCAAAAAGTAAAATATGATTTATACGCAGAGCAATTCAGTACCACTGCATTTACCGCTCCTCGCGCCGATAACCGCCGCACTTGGATGTATCGTATTCGCCCATCGGTTGTGCAAGGCGATTATACAGCCATAGACAATGGCTTAATTAGAACCGCTCCCATTACCGAAGTACCGACTCCACCAACCATGCTGCGCTGGGATCCAATTGATGTACCAACAAAACCTACAGATTTTGTAGACGGGCTTATCACCATGGCCGCTAATGGTAACGCTAATGGTCAAGCGGGTATCGGTATTCATGTTTATGTTGCCAATAAATCAATGGACAATCGCTATTTTTATAATGCCGATGGCGAAATGTTATTTGTACCGCAACAAGGTGAACTACTACTTAAAACAGAACTTGGGCATTTAACTATTAAAGCAGGCGAAATTGCCGTTATTCCGCGTGGTATTAAATTTCAAGTAATGTTACTAACCGACACTGCGCGTGGCTATATTTGTGAAAATTACGGCCATGCCTATGTCCTTGCTGAGCGCGGCCCTGTGGGTGCCAACGGTTATGCGAATGATCGTGACTTTCACTATCCAGTAGCGGCTTTTGAAGATATTGAGGGTAATTTCGAACTTATTGCTAAATTTAATGGCAATATGTTTCGTTGTGATATTGGTCATTCTCCTCTGGATGTTGTTGCTTGGACAGGCAATAGTGCGCCTTACAAATACGATTTGGCTCGCTTTAATGTCATGAATACCGTTAGCTTTGATCACCCCGACCCTTCAATCTTTACCGTGCTAACTTCACCATCGGGTACTGAGGGCGTTGCGAATATCGATTTTGCTATTTTCCCACCGCGTTGGATGGTGGCTGAAAACACCTTCCGTCCGCCTTACTATCACCGTAATATTATGAGTGAGTTTATGGGTTTAATTGAAGGCGTGTATGATGCAAAAGAGCATGGTTTTGTACCTGGAGGGATGAGCCTACATAATTGTATGTCACCACATGGCCCTGAAGCTGACGTATTTGAAAAAGCGTCAAACGCCGATTTAGAACCACAACGCTACGATAATACGCTGGCGTTTATGTTTGAGTCACGTTATGTAATATCGCCAACTAAATACGCATTAGAAGGTAAAGAGCGCCAAGCTAATTACACTGACTGCTGGCGCACAATCAAAAAACACTTTAATGGCAATCAAGGATAATCAGATTATGAAGCTTTATACTTATTTTCGCTCATCTGCAGCGTATCGCGTGCGCATCGCATTAAATCTAAAAAGTATTGATCATCAATTAGTGCCTGTTAACTTATTAAAATCAGAGCAGCAAAGCGCAGATTATTTGCAGAAAAATCCTCAAGGTCTCCTGCCAGCTTTAGAAACTGATGACGGCGTATTAGGTCAATCTTTAGCAATTTTAGAGTACCTTGAAGAGCAATATCCTGAGACACCATTATTGCAAGGTAATGCATGGCAAAAAGCACACATTCGCAATTTAAGTTACGCGATTGCCTGCGATATCCATCCTATTGATAATTTACGGGTGCTTAAATATTTGAGTAGTGAACTCAATGTTGATGATGAAGCAAAAAATAAGTGGTACCGACACTGGGTTGAAGTGGGTTTTGAAAAAATAGAACGCATGCTAGATAGCAAAAACACATTTTGCGCAGGCGACTCGCCAAGCTTAGCTGATGTATGTTTAGTACCACAGGTATTTAATGCCATTCGTTTTAAAGTAGATATGGCTGCCTATCCTAAAATAGCAGCCGTTTATGAACGTTGTAATGAGTTAACTGCCTTCATTGATGCAGCCCCTGAAAATCAACCTGATGCATAAAAAATAAGGGCCTAGCTAGGCCCTACTTTTTCATTATGCTTTAATAATTTGTGCTCGCTGTTTTATTTGGCGATAAAATCACTCGTTTTGTATTCTTTTTCGCATTTGAAACTCTTGATGGGGTCGTATCTGGTCTCCAATAATCTTCAGATATTTTCTCGTAAACATTTAAACGCGGTTCAAATATTATACTAGGCTCGCCAGTGCTGACAAATTGAAAACGGTCATCTAATAAAGAATAGTATTTTTCTTTAACATATAGTCGTTCTCCAGCAACACCGGGAGAAGATTTAAGTACTTCCCACTCCCTAATCCTACAAGATTTTGTCATATCATCACTACATGCGAAAGCAGAGAAATAATTAATCGATACATTAGCACCTGTTTTTTCCCACTTCACTTCAGGTCCAGAAATTTCATAATCTTCAGGTGTTCCTGTAAGCCAACTAAAATTCATGCTATAGCCGCTTGTTAGGCTAAACCCAAACATATTAAAATTATTTACATCTAGAATGCCTTCATAATAAAACTCGAGTTTCCCATCGTTCCAGTTACCCTTGCTCCACTGATTAACCATTGTTTGCCAATACATCCCTTGCTCTACTTCAACCGCAATTTCTTTAGCCGCTTCTTTATCCACTTTAAAGCCATACATCACTTCCGCAGCTTTTACATTGCCTGTATCAGAATATGCAACACTTAGTATTTGTAATTCATCATTGAGTTGGTCAATAATTTGAAATTCTTGATATTGATTATCTGGTGAAATTGCTCGTAAAATTCCATCGCTATTTATATCCCAAGTAAAAACAGCACCGTTATCTTGCAATTTACCAGTGTTATCAGAATTTATAACAAGAGGATCAAGAATAAAGCGACCAGCTACATCACTATAATGTTGTATTGCCCATGTACCATCTATATCATCCATCGAAAAAGACTTTTCGTTAGTAGAAGGTTTTTTAAATGAAATATCTGACTCGGTTTCTACCGTCATAGGTGGAGCTTGAATTAATTGGTCACCAACATAAACTGGCGTCATTTCATGTGAGGACGTTAATGCCATCCTATAACTATCTATCGTTTCACCTTCAAGTACACGAGTTAAAGTACCCGAAACTGGATTTATAATAACTTCGACTTGATATATACCTGCCGAAAAAAGTTGATCTACTTGCTCTTGGGTAAGGCCTAACGTGCCGACATCAACGCTATAATAAGACTCTTTACCATTTCCTCCTGTAAAGTCTAAAGTGATAACTCCTTCACTCAACTGCCACCTATAGTCATTCGCACCAGAAAAATGTATTTGTTTACCTGTATTGTCTGAATTAAACGTAAACTTTTCACCTCCGCGAGATAAAAAACCTTTCGCCGTTGGGAACGTTCTCACATAATAATTAGGTAAACTGGCTGCATCGACTGGTGGGGTTAATTCTGGGTCTGCGATAATCTCATCGACTGTTCTGGCAATAGCTCCTGGGTCACTTTCCTCAACCTGTGTTATTAACTCATTGTAAGCTTGTGGGTCTTCAATAAGATCTAACAGATTATCGGTACCCTCTGGTAAAGCTATTTCATTTTCAGTGACATATTTTACAACTGCTGCAGCCTCGATTAGTACGTCCGGTTCAACGCCCTTTTCAACTAAAGAAAAACTCTCTAAATCCGTTGGTGGAACGCCTTCGTTGGCAGCGGTAATAAGCGCAACAAGGGCAGTAGATACTGAGCTTAAACTGACTGTATTTGAGTTACCATCAGTCTCATTAATCATTTGTGAGGTTATGAGGGATACTGAATTTGAACTATTTGGTGTTTGCTGCTCTGAAACAGTGAGCTGAGATAAAAATGCACTATATTCCAAGGCACTATTCTGTATAGAGCTCGCGTTAACTCTAGCAAATAAGTTTGTCTCATCATCATCAGCTGAAAAAGTAAAATTAAATACACCACCTTCATCAGCAGTGGTAGTAAAATTCTGTTCGAGAAAAGATGCGCTAACTGCAGCATTACTAAATTTGTCTGAATTTATAGTGCCCGATAGAACATAATCTACATCAATGCTTTTAATAGTTACAGATTGTTCAACTATCGTAGATTCTCCATTGTCATCTGTTACAGTCATTTTAAACGTTAAAACAGTATCTTCTGAAATAGTAGGAGCGGTAAAACTAATTTGACTGGTTTCTGAATTCGCTATTACAACCGAAGGCCCTGCTGTTTGCTCCCACATATGACTGACAACAGCGCCATCATCATCAGAGGCGCTTAATGAAAGAACGGCTGCTGATTTTTCTAAAACATCGGTAAAACTTGCATTTACAACAGGTGTACGATTATTCAACAAAGAAACTGTCACTTCTTTAGAACTTGACTCAGTGCTGTCATCTGTAGCCGTCACCCTTAAAACAACATCAGTATCAGCATCAACAGCTGGTGCGATAAAAGATACTGTTGGAGTGCTTTGACCTGAGAGTGCAAGAGCTGGGCCCGAAATTTGCTCCCACGTAATACCGGTCACTACACTATTATCAGTCACTGTTGCTGTGATTGATAAATCTTTATTTTCCTTAACATCAATGGAAGAGCTAACTTGTATACTAGGAGGGGTATTTTTTTCGCTATCAGAACCACAACCAATGAGGGTAAGTGCTATTGAAGCTGTTAGGATACACTTGGGTATATTTTTGAATTTCATTTGACTTCCTTACTATTGTCAATTCAACCTGAATGGCTAGTGAATATTTATAGTAAGGAATTTAAAAAATTCAAATTAAATGTTAAAAAACTTCGTTTTGAAGACTATCACTACAAATCAACTTAACGCACTGTGTATTACAGTGACATGCTCAATTAAATCTAAGCCCAGATCAGTTAAATAACCGCCATCTGGGCTATCTATAACCCCTTTATCGAACAAACGTTGTGCTGCGCTTCGTAAGGCGGGTTCAGCGTCTGAATGAAGTTTAATTCCCTGCATTTTGCTCTCGCGTGGAAATTTTGCTAGTAGTGTAAATTCATCAATCATAGTTTGATTAAATAGCATATGTGTTCACCTTTTTATTGTTCTGTGTTTTACTGAAGTTGTCTTACTTACCCTAGCATGTTTTTTTGCTAAGTGTAGTTATTTTAAACACCTTGAGGTTATTCATGCGTTATTATTTTACTTTTATTATTGCTGTTTTATGCTTGTGTTTTTCAGCTTTAAGCTACGCAAACACAATAAAAACGCTTTCTGTTGTTGATGCTACCCAGCTTATAAACACAAACACTGAGTGCTGGTATGATAATAAACGCTATAGCGAAGGTGCCGTAGTGCAGGTTCATTCTGTTACGCTTATTTGTGCCGCAAAATACCCCCAACATAGCAACAGTCAGTTGATGTGGCTAAAGCTTGATAAGCAAGGTAACCTTATTTATCCCAAGAAGCCCTCAACCATTACCGTAAATTAATCAAGATTAACAATCTGGAATCTACCAGCCATCTCCAAACTATTAAGATGCGGCGGTATACGTTACAATACATGCAGTTTAAAAAAGCAGTGTGACTATGAATAATCAACCAAAAAACCCACTTCATGGGGTAACTTTAGAGCAAATCCTTGTTGAACTAGAACAACGTTTAGGCTTCAAAGCAATGGGCGAGCAAGTAAATATCAAATGTTTTACCGATTCGCCAAGTATAAAATCAAGCTTAAAATTTTTACGTAAAACGCCTTGGGCAAGGGATAAAGTAGAAGCGCTTTATATTCATACCATTAATAACAAGCCGTTACGTAAACCTAGAAATAAACCTAAGCAATCTGAATCTTCACAACCTGATACATCGGGTTTTGTATGGCCTTCTATTAAAAAATAAAAGGCTCAAAAAAATAGCAATGGCGTAATACATACGCCTTTCTAATCAGGTGTTTGCTCTTGGCATATTACATTTAGCGACGCAGGGTGAATGCTCACCACCACTTTATCTGCAGATTTAACCTCGCCATCAATCACGTAATTAAGCGTTTCATCTGCGCTTATTTCTACACGTTTTGCATTGGTATAATGCGAGTTAATAGCAAGATGCGTTTGCGTAATACTGCTAAACATCAGCTCTGCAATACTTAATACCGTGGTTTCATTATCTTTGTTTGGCGTTAGCCAATTTACATCCAATAACCCATCGCGGTGATCTGGTTGCCCGCCCCCTTGTGCTAATAACGTAGTGAACGGCGCAGCATTTGCCACTATAAAACTATTTGTATTGATAGCCTCAGGTTCATTATCATCGAGTTTGACCATAAGCTGTTGCGCTTTATTTTCACCAAACGAGTGTAAAAAGCCGTTTAAATAAGCAAGTTGACCTGACTTATTTTTAGACTCTCGATCTGCTTTTTCAATCATTGCATGCTCAAAGCCAATACCTATTAACAGTAACATCAAATCGTTATTGCAATACGCGGTATCTATCAAGTTTGTTTGACCATCAATAATTAAATCACAGGCTTGCTCAACAGGAATGAATTTAGATTTTATTCCCATCAATACATGAGCAAGCGCATTCGCTGTTCCAAGCGGTATTATTCCTAATCGACACGATGTACCCACCAACACACTGGCAACCTCAGTCACGGTTCCGTCTCCACCACAAGCAATAATAATATCGGGGTTGTGCTCTATGGCGTGTTTAGCCAACGTAATACCGTTTTGTTCTGGCGTAGTTTTTAAAATAGTTAAATCGTAATACGCAGATAAACGCGCAACAATTAAATGCTCTTTTTCAGACCACAACTTAGTGCCTGAAACCGGATTAGCAATTAAGTACGCTTTATTTTTTATTAGTAACTCACCTCTACGATGACGCTTAACTAAATGGCGTAATTGGCGTTTGTTAAGGTTAGCAGTTTCACGTGTTTCTTTAATTTGTGCCAGAATATCATGTACATCCGCATCTTTATTTTGACTCAATAAATACGCTGCCATAACAAACACCGAACGCCCACGCCCTAATGCACAATGCACCACAACACGACGGTCTTTCTTAATATGATGATGGATCCAGTTAATGGCTTGGTTTAACTGTGAATGTGTAGGCACACTATGATCAAGAACAGGAATATTTAAGTAATCAATATTTTCTTGGGTAGATGTCCATTCAAGCCCATCAAATTCACAAGTAACGTCCAAAATAGCGGTGATGCCATTTTCTTTTAATGTGTCTATATCTGAGGGGAACAAACGACATGCTAAAAATAGATTATCGTTTATTTGTTGAATAGGCGGTACTTTGTCGCGCTTGCGTGACCATGCATTATAAATTTGTGCACCTAATAAAAAAGGTACAAAAGCCCAGCGAATGTAAATAGGAATAACGCCATTTTCGCGTTTCCTAAATACTTTCCCAGCGTTAAAAAAATAAGCACCACTGACTAATAGTAGCGAAAGTGCGGTCCAAAAAAACGCAACTGCAAAGTAAATGGAGTTAACCGTTAATCCCAATACTATAAATACCAATGCTGTTACAAGATAACTTACTGCAGCCCACATGTGCTCTCCTTAAAGTTGTTAGCGCAAAATTAACGCTTTTAATATAGCTCGAAGATTGCAAGTAGCACGCCAAAAAGCAACTATTCTTATTTACTGTGTTTAGCTCTTTAGCGCAAGCTCACATAAAACCAGCTAAAAAAGATTAAGTTATTGATAATAAATAACTATATCTTTATTTTTGTTTTCCTGTTTTAGCAACTCAATGCTAGTCTTTATTTATGATATTGGCCATAAACTATTTTTATATAAGGCTAGCCCTTTCTTTTTTACAATAGTAAGGGTCAAATATTCATAGTAACTTAATAACTCAGTGTATTAATTATCAAATGGCATAAGTAATGTTTTCATTGCTGGACGTAGTGCAATAAGCACGGTCTCTTCTGTTAACTCAGGAAACAGCATTTTTCGTAATAACAATCCGGCCATCACTGAGAAAATCACATTAATACGGCTTTCTAATTCTTGCTCTGAATGTGATTTTATTAAACTACTTTCACTCACTAATAAGTCACGCATTCTGTTACGTGCTTGCGTGTCAGCCTCGCGCAGTAGTAAAGCGACTTTTTTATTTCTACTGGCCTCTGCCATCATGTCTAAGTCAACAACGCAGGCGCCCGTGTCCATATGACGCTGTACGCCGTGATGTAAGCCGTCGAGTAACACCGTTAAAATATCACCGGGTTGATCTTCAAATTCTTGAAATATAGAAAACATTTCCTCCATATCTTTTTCAATAATACTTTCGATTATTGCTTCTTTGCTATCAAAATAGTTATAAATATGGCCTGCACTCATGCCTGCTGTTCTTGATATTTCAGCCATACCTGCACCATGGTAGCCTTTACGACGAAAACAATCAGCAGCAGCTGTTAATACCTGTTCACGACGCGCTTGTGCTTGCACCGGATCAAGGTGTTTTTTATTTTTAGAATTCATTCAAAACTCCATTATCGAGCCAATTAACTCGAAATATTTAACGCCTACCCCTTAATAATAAAGAGGTAAGTGTTAAACGATATTGCTTTGCTACGCATGAAACTGGTGATGACTAACCGATTTTATGCGTACTATTTTACTTAACGTTTGGAGCGGTTACTGGCCACCCACCGCCAACGGCTTTGTACAGGTTGATTTGACTTGCAAGCAGCGCTTGTTGACCGGTGATCAGTTGCTGCCTTGCGCTATACCAAGTTCGCTGAGCGTCGAGCACTTGCAAAAAGCTATCGACCCCTTTATCGTATCGCGCCTGTGACAAGTCGTAGGTTACTTTACGGCTTTGTAGTAGCTGTTCAAGTGCACTTAATTGCGCATTGTAACCTTCTCTGTCAGCAAGCACGTCAGCAACTTCACGAAACGCTTGCTGAATTTTTTGCTGATACGTTGTAACAGCAACTTGTTGCTCTGCATTAGCGACATCTAAATTTGCTTGGTTACGCCCCATAGTAAAAATAGGTAAATTTACCGACGGCATAAAGCTCCACGTGCCCGATCCAGCATCAAATAAGTTACTTAAATCACCTGATGCAGTCCCTGCATTGGCCGTTAAACTAATACTTGGGTAAAACGCAGCACGCGCAATACCTATATTCGCATTTGCGGCAAATAACTGGTGCTCGGCCGCTTTTATATCTGGGCGCTGTGTTAGTAAATCAGACGGAAGGCCGACAGGTACGGCCGGTAAATCAAGTAAAGTATTCAACTCTTTGGTCGGTAGTAAGTCTTGACCCACCGTTTTACCAACTAATAAATCAAGCGCATTTTTATCACGTTTTAATAAACGCTGATATTTTGCAATATCAACCTTTGCAGTAGCTACAGTGCTTTTTAATTGCTCTAGGGTAATCTCAGAGGCAGCCCCTAAATCAACACTTTTTTGCGTTAAAGATAAAGAAGCTTGCTGCGATGACAATGTCTCTTCTGCCAAGGCAAGTAATTGTTGATCGGTCGCATAATTAAGCCACGCATTTGCCAGCTCAGAAATTAACGACACCTGCATGCTATATTCACTAAGCTGCGTAGAGTAAAGCGTTTGTAATGCTTGCTCTGATTGATTACGTACTTTTCCCCATAAATCTAACTCATAAGCAGTCATGCCTACCGTGGCACTATATTGAGAGCTAATTTGAGGCTGACCACTGGCTGATAAATCAGCTGGCAAGCGTTGACGACTTCCCGTCGCGTTTAAATCAAGTGACGGATATAAAGCCGAATCTTGAATTTGATATAAACCACGCACTCGTTGCACATTAAGTGCTGCTATTTGCAGGTCTTTATTGTGCTCAAGGCTCTGTGATATCAATGTTTTAAGTTTTTCATCATTAAAAAACTGCTGCCATTTTAATGATGAAACTTGCCCTTTGCCTGCCTCTGATGCATAAGCATCAGGGACAGGTAAATTAAGCGCTTCTTGCTGAGGAGCTAACTGACATCCAGATAAAATGGCTAAAGTTAAAGCACTAAAACTAATTGTTCTGACACTCATTAAACTTCCTCCTGCGAGGTGGTTTTTGCTTTACCTGAAAACAGTCTACGTACTAAAACAAAAAACAACGGTACAAAAATTACCACCAGTGATGAAGCAGCAAGTGTTCCGCCTATAATTGAAATACCTAAGGCGTTTTGAGCACCAGAGCCTGCACTCGAGGCTATTGCAAGCGGTAAAACACCACAGATAAATGCCATTGAGGTCATTAAAATAGGACGTAAACGAAGTCGTACAGCTGCAATGGCTGAATCTACCAAACTTAAGCCTTCATCCATTTTATGGGTAGCAAATTCAACAATTAATATCGCATTTTTAGAGGCAAGCCCTATGGTAGTTAATAAGCCAACTTGAAGGTAAATATCATTTGATAAGTTACCTAAGAAAGCAGCCACAACAGCCCCCAATATACCCAGAGGTACAATCATCATAACTGCAAATGGGATAGACCAACTTTCATAAAGTGCTGCTAAACACAAAAATACAAATAATAGTGAAAGACCATAAAGAAGCGGCGCTTGACCACCACTCGAACGTTCTTGGAATGAAATACCAGTCCATTCAGAGGAAATCCCATTAGGTAACTGCTTAACTAAGCGCTCCATTTCATCCATAGCCTCACCTGTACTGTAACCAGGCGCAGCACTACCTTGAATTTCCATAGCTGAAAAGCCGTTATAGCGCTCTAAACGAGGCGAGCCATATGACCAATATGAACTAGCAAACGCTGAGAATGGCACCATGTCGCCGCTTTTATTCCGCACATACCATTTATTGAGATCTTCAGGCACCATGCGCGCATCGGCCTTACTTTGCAGATATACCTTTTTAACACGGCCACGGTCGATAAAATCGTTCACATAACTACTACCCCAAGCAGTAGAAAGCGTACTGTTAATATCACCTTGTGATACACCAAGGGCTTCTGCTTTTGCAAGATCAATATCCAGTTGTAATTCAGGCATATCTTCTTGCCCGTTTGGACGAACACCTGCCAATATTGGACTTTGGCTAGCCATACCCAATAACTGATTACGCGCCTTTAATAGCTCGTCATGACCTAAACCAACCCGGTCTTGTAAAAACATATTAAAGCCGTTGGCAGTGCCAAGTTCAATAATTGCCGGAGGTGGGAATGCAAATACAAGCGCCTCTTTTATCGTTGAAAAATAGCCCATGCCTTTTCCTGCAACCGCTCCCACTGATAAGTCGTCACGTTGGCGCTCATCCCAGTGCTTTAAGCTAACAAAACCAATGGCTGAGTTTTGTCCTGAGCCTGCAAAACTAAAACCGGTAACCGTGAAAATTGAGGCAACAGCTTCAGATTGCTCTTCTAAATAATGGTTTTCTACTTTTTTAACCACTTCAAGCGTTTGCTCTGTAGTAGAACCTGCTGGCAGCATTACTTGGCTAAACAAAATACCTTGGTCTTCGTCCGGTAAAAACGCAGTAGGTAAGCTTGAAAAAATAGTGACCATACCACCGACAATCAAAACATAACTAAGCAAATAACGTTTAGAGTGCTTGATCATGCGGCCAACAAAGCCTTGTGCACCTCTATTAGTTTTATCAAAACCACGGTTGAAGCCTGAGAAAAAACGACCTATAAAGCTACCATCAGTATGCACATGACTCGGTTTTAATAACGTAGCACACAATGCAGGCGTTAAAATAAGTGCCACTAATACCGATAACCCCATTGCTGTTACCAGCGTTATAGAGAACTGACGGTAAATAACCCCTGTAGAGCCACTGAAAAATGCCATAGGGATAAATACCGCCGACAGCACCATGGCAATACCCACAAGCGCGCCCTTAATTTCATCCATAGACTTTCGAGTTGCTTCGACTGCAGAGAGTTTTTCTTCAGTCATTAAACGTTCTACGTTTTCAACTACCACTATCGCATCATCTACCAGCAAACCTATGGCCAATACCATCGCAAACATAGTGAGCGTATTAATTGAATACCCAAAGGTAAACAGAACGCCAAACGTACCTAGCAGTACCACAGGAACGGCTATAGTAGGGATAATAGTTGCTCTAAAGTTTTGTAAAAATAAGTACATAACAACAAACACTAGTACTACGGCTTCTATTAAAGTATGTACTACTTTTTCAATTGAAAGTGCAACAAAGGGAGTCGTGTCATAAGGCACAACCGCTTCAAGCCCTTGTGGGAAGAAAGGCTTAAGCTCTTCAAGTGCATCCTTTACTCCTTGTGCGGTATCAAGTGCATTAGCGCCACTGGCTAACTTTACACCGAGTCCCGATGCTGGTTTACCATTAAAACGAGCAACCACACCGTAGCTTTCACCGCCCAGTTCAACTTCGGCAACATCTTGCAGGCGAACAGCCGAGCCATCGCTGTTGGTTTTTACTAAAATATCTCTAAATTGCTCTGGTGTTTGTAATCGACTTTGTGCAGTTACAGTCGCATTAAGCTGCTGCCCAGCAAGTGACGGCATACCACCGAGTTGACCTGCTGACACCTGTGCATTTTGTGCTTTAATTGCTGCTGATACATCGCTTGGGGTTAGCTTATAGTTTTGTAATTTAGCCGGATCGAGCCAAATACGCATTGCATATTGAGAGCCAAATAACTCCACTTCACCCACACCATCTACACGTGACACAATGTCTTGCACGTTCGACGATACATAGTCTCCAATATCAATATTAGTCATACTGCCATCTTGCGACACAAAACCAACAACCAGCAAAAAGCTTGATGATGATTTAGCCACTACCACACCTTGGCGCTGTACTTCTTCAGGCAATAATGGCGTAGCGGTCGCTAACTTATTTTGCACTTGAACTTGGGCAATGTCTGGATCGGTCTCGGCATCAAATGTTAGCGTCAGTGTTGCTGACCCGCTCGACTGTGAGGTTGATGACATATATAACAAGCCATCTAAGCCTTTCATTTTTTGCTCAATAACCTGAGTCACCGAGTCTTCTAAAGTACGTGCAGATGCACCAGGGTAGTTAGCTGTAATGGTAATCGCTGGCGGCGCAATAGACGGATATTGAGCAACAGGCAGGCTTTTAACGGCAATAATACCCGCAAGCATAACCACAATCGCCAATACCCAAGCAAAAATAGGCCTATCGATAAAAAATCGTGACATAAAACTCTCCGTTATTGGCTGTTATTTGCAGAAGACTGCACAGCAGTTGCCGTAACAGGTGCACCCGGGCGAATCTTTTGTAGCCCTTCCACAATCAATTGGTCGCCATCGGCTAAGCCTTCGCTCACCAACCAATTAGCGCCTAAAGTGCGCTCTACTTTTAATACACGGCTTTCAACTGTGTTGTTTTTGCTAACAACCATAGCTGTAGGTTCACCTTTAGTATTACGGCTTACACCACGTTGAGGCGCTAGTATTGCGTCTGACTTAACACCTTCAACCACCTCAGCACGTACATACATACCTGGTAGTAGTAGCTTTTCAGGGTTTGGAAATTTAGCACGTAGCGTTACCGATCCAGTACTTGGATCAACAGTGACTTCTGAGAACTGTAATGTGCCTTTATGAGGGTATGCAGAACCATCTTCCATTATTAGCTCTACGTCGGTTTGTGTTGTAGAGTCGACACCTAAAGCACCTGATGCCAGTGCTCTTTTGAGTTTAGTTAACTCATTACTTGATTGCGTTAAATCAACATAGATAGGATCAAGCTGTGTAACTGTTGCCAGCGCGCTTGTTTGACCTGCGCTAACTAATGCACCTACAGTAACGCTTGATTTACTAATTTGGCCGCTAATTGGCGAAGAAACATGGCTATAATCAAGGTTAATTTGCGCGCTTTGTAATTGCGCTTTTGCCGTTAATAATTCTGCAGATGCCTGTTTAAACGCGGCATCAGCTTCATCAAAGTCTTGCTGGCTTACAGCTTTAATTGCTAATAATTCTTTATAACGAGACGCTTTAGATTTACTACTGGCAATACTGGCTTCTGCGCGAGCAACCGCCGCTTTACTGGCGGCTAATTCTGCTTCAAAAATGTCAGGGTTGATTTGGTAAAGTGCTTGGCCTTTCTCAACCTGAGTCCCCTCTTCAAATAAGCGTGATTGCACAATTCCACTTACCTGAGGACGAATTTCAGCAATTTGAAACGCACTTACACGACCAGGTAATTCTTTTTTAAGTGTAATTGCTTGGCTGTTTAATGTGACAACACCAACGGGTGTTGCTGCAGGAGCAGAAGCCTTAGGTTGCTCAGCTACCTGATCGCAGCCACTTAAAGCAACAGAACCAACGAGGGCTGAAAATACAAAAAAAGCGATGCGGGAACGCTGCATGTTAAATACCTTTTAGTTTAGAATGAACGATCATTCTAAACTATAGTACAACAATTAAAAATAGCTACTGAGCAACATTTACACATTTTTACAATTGACTATAGTTATCACCAAATTAACTCAAACAATAGTTTTGCTGTAGCAGTAACACCCATAAAAAAGGCAGCCAATGCAAATGCATTGGCTGCCTTTAATCAATAATTTAATTTTAGCGGCTATTATTCGCTATCAGGATTTACCCTAGAGACAAGTAACTGCTCTATACGAATGCCTTCTACATCCACTACTTCAAATTTAAAGCCTGAAAATAAAATAAACTCTGCACGTTTGGGAATATGCTTCATGGTATAAATTAAATACCCGGCCACCGTTTCATAATGGTTTTGATCAGGGAACTCATCTATTTCAAGTACCTTAGCTAATTCAACAATAGGTGTTAAACCATCCACTAACCAAGAGTTAGCATCACGCTCAATGATTAACTCTTCACTTTGATGCGTTATTAAATCACCCATAAAGCCTTTCATTAAATCTTTAACTGTCACCACCCCAACCACTAGCGCATATTCATTGACCACCACTGCAAAAGGATGAACGGCAGTTTTAAACGCATTTAGCGCTTCAGATAAGCTCAGTGTTTCTGGTAGGTAAAAAATATCTTTATCGAGCATGTCATCGTTAATATTCGCGGCTTCACCTTTAAGCACTTGGCGTAAAATATCTTTTGACTCTACCGTGCCAATTAGCTTATCTAAATTGCCTTTACACACTAAAAAGTGATTATGCGGATGCTCAATAATTTTATTAGCTATGTCATCACTCGACTCATCAATGTCAAAGTACACCACTTGCTCGCGAGGTGACATAACGCTCGATAAAAAGCGTGCTTCTAAATCAAATACATTACCAATTAAGTCATATTCCTGCTGTTGCAAGCTGCCATATTCAGCACCGGCATCCATCATGGCAACAATATCCTCAGTTGTAACAATATCCTCACGCTCACTCGGCACTTTGAAAACCCGCAATACTATATTGGTTAAACCGTTAAAAAATAATACCAGTGGTGTAAGTGCGAAAGTAACCCAGCGCATAATTGTAACTACACGCACAGCAACAGCTTCAGGTAAAATCATTGCTAAACGTTTTGGGAGCAAATCAGCAAATAATATAAACAATGAGGTAATAATTAAAAACGATAGCAAAAAGCTAATTTGCCCAAGTAACGGACCTTGATAAAATAACTGCAGTATTTCTTGCACGTAAGGCGATAATGCCTGCTCCCCAACAATCCCACCTAATATGGCAATCGCATTGAGCGTAATTTGGATCATGGCAAAAAAAGCACCTGGCTGCTCTTGCAGCTTTAATACTGCTAGCGCTTGCACATTTCCTTCGTCAGCCATAACTCTTAATTTTATTTTGCGTGAAGCGGCAATCGAAATTTCTGACATCGCAAATAACGCACTCATCAAGATTAATAAAGCAATCCCGATTAAATCACCCATTTATAACTCCAAAATAATCGCTTTTATTAGCAAAAGCAGCTGGATTATAGCCGCTTTTATAAACAGGGCAATTGATATTTAGATAATATTATTTTATTAAATTAATCAATGATTTAATATTTATAGTTGCGATTCATACAAAGCAAAGGCCGTGCTAAGTTGCTGCTTTAATTTATTAGGTAGGTTTTTGTTACACGCAAAATATAAGGGAGCTTGGCTGACGTTGATGGGCATTAATGGCTCGAGCTGTAGTTCATTTAATAAGTGGGACTGTTCATGATTTATTCTCTGTGCAGGTATTACAACCAAATCAATGCTGGAACTTCGCGCTCTAATTATTTTAAAAATATTATCAAAGCTATTAAAAAGCATTAAATTTTCGTTTTCTTTAAAGCCTTGGGAGAGTAAATAGTGGTGGCTGTAGTTATCTTTCAAAACTGCAATTCTGTATTGTTTGGCCTGTTCAAGGCTCGTTAACACAATACCTTTGCTTTTAAGGGAGTAAAAGTTAGTATCGAACTGGGCTAGTTTAGCAAACCAAACAAAACTACTTTCACGTTCAGGTGAGCGAGAAATTGAGAAAATACAGGTTTCGGGATCCCTCAATGCAATATTATATGCCATGCTCCAATCGTTGACTGAGATTGAATAGTCAATCCCCGTGCTATCAAGTACTAATCGTACTATATCGGCAGCATCACCGACTAAATTATTGTTTGCATCAAGGTACTGCGCAGGTGCAAAATTCTCTGTTACAACAGTGAGTTTAGCTGCGCAGTGTTGGCTTACAATGAGTAATAATACAAAACACCACTTAATCACAATAACCCGCTCTATTAAATTTAAGACGTCACTTTTCAATAAAAGCCAATTAAATATAGCGGGTTATTTGCAAATAGCCAATTTTTAGCTTTTGAAATTAGCGGTTCATTGCGTTAATTAAAAACGCTGAGATTTTAGCGCCTTCTCTCAGTGTCGTCTCAGAGCTTGATTGACCCACTAAAGAGCTGTCAGTAAACGGAGCTATCTCCATCATATCAGCCCCCGTTATAGGGAATTCATCAGCAATCGCTGACAAAATATCAAGTGCGTGTTGTGGCGTTAAGCCATTTTCTTCGGGTGTACCTGTTGCTGATGCAAACTCGGCATCGAGGGCATCAATATCAAAGCTTACATACACTTCATCGACCTTGTCTGCTTTTAATTGCGCAATAGCATCAGCCGCAACCGCAGCTGCGCCACGCTCTATAATTTCAGCAGCCCAATGTTGTTTTACGCCAAAAGTACTTTCCCAATGTGATTTAGGCTTGCCACTTGAGCGAATACCAAATTGAATTAAATGATGCGGCGCTGGTAAGAATTCCAAAATATGTGTACACCAAGAGCCAAAACATAAATCAATGCCTAAACGTTCTACCAGTAAGTCGGTGTGAGCATCGAAATGAATAATTGCCGTGCGTTTGCCTTGCTCACGTTTAGCTTTTAAATACGCTTTTGTTAACGGGTAGCTAATTGAGTGATCGCCACCAATACCAAAAATGCCTTTGTCTTGGAATGTCGCATAAAAGCTATCACACACATCTTCAGTAATAGATAATGGGCTCACATAATGATCGTTATTGTCATTACCGTACAGCGCTTTTTGGCAGTTGGTAATAGTGGCCTCATTTAAATACTTATCGTGCAATAAATGCGGTATTACACGTACATCACCTAAATCAAACGAGCGACATTGTGTTTGTTGATCAATCAATGCTGAGCGTAAAAATAAAGGCCCCCAGTTAGCGCCACGTAAAATCCCACCACCGCAATCAGAGCTAATGCCTAGCATTACTGCTTTGTGTGGTGAATTAGGCAGCTCGTTAAGTGAGTCACGCCATAAGACATCCACATTTTCAGTTTGCCCATATAATTTATTTCTAAGCGCTGCTTTGCGTTCTTTAGCCGTATTAACCGTAAAAACACCGTCGCCAGGCGCACATAAACAGTGTTCAACTTTATCTTTAAATGCTTGAAATTGTGTGCTCATTGTAAACCCTTTTTCAATCTGAATATCTTGTCTATTATTGAGTAGTTATGCAAAACATCGCACGCTGAATTAATTTTAGATAATTTGCATAGTATGCTTAAAATCACAGGGCGCTTTATTTTGCTCACTTAGGTTGGTGGTAATTAAAAACCAACCCCACCTACTAACCAATTGAATATAAACAATTTAAATTATAGCTAACGGCTGTTTGGCCTAGCTACTGGTTTGCTATGAGGTATGAATATAGTGTCTGAGCAAACAAGTCAACTGGCTCATTTTTCAAGTAATTTTTGCCATTGATTGAATATTCAGAGTTGGTGAATAAATCAAATTAAGTCAATACGGACATCCGTCCTGTACTTCATTTATGTTTCTCGTAATTATGGTAAATTGACAACAATTTTTATTAAAAAGGCTTAGTTATGGAAAAGGTATTTCACTTAGGACTGTGTATTGATGATTTAAAAGGTGCAAAACTGGCCATTGTTCCAGGCGATCCAGATCGTGCAGCACGTATTTCACAGTTCTTAGATAATCCAATCTGCCTTGCTCAAACGCGTGAGTTTCACGTTTATTTAGGCCAATTAAATGGCCACTCTGTGGTGGTATGTTCAACCGGTATTGGCGGCCCTTCTACGTCAATTGCGGTTGAAGAACTGGCGCAACTAGGCGTACGTAGCTTTCTTCGCATTGGCACAACAGGTGCTATTCAGCCACACATTAACGAAGGCGATATTTTAATTAGCCAAGCCTCAGTTCGTTTAGATGGCGCGAGTCAGCACTTTGCACCACTGTGCTACCCTGCCGTATCTGATTTTTTTGCCACGCAAGCCATGGTAAAAGCCTGTGAAAACCTCAATATTGATTTTCATATTGGTATTACCGCTTCAAGCGATACCTTCTACCCAGGTCAAGAGCGTTATGATACGCATTCTGGTTATGTACCTAAGTCATTACAAGGTAGTTGTGAAGAATGGCAAAAATTGGGCGTAATGAACTATGAAATGGAATCGGCCACTTTATTCACTATGTGTGCCGCACTTGGCTTACAAGCCGCTTGTGTTGCAGGTGTATTGGTAAATAGAACACGTCAAGAAATTCCAAACGTAGACCACGGCGAGATTGAGAAAAAATCTGTTGCCGTGGTACTTGAAGCCGCTAAAGTGTTACTTGGCTAATGTTGCGCTAATCACCTCAAGTGTTGGCAAGCCAGTAAAGCTTGCTAACACTGCTTTTGCCACCCCTGATTGGTTTTCATGACCGGCAGTTTCTAATAAAGTAATTGATTTTACTGTTTGCTTATCAAAGCTTAGCCCTGCTAAAAATAGCTGGCTCACTGCGCTTTGCAATGGCGATAAGCTCGGGCTATACGCTGCATTTTCAGCATAACTACCGTAAAAATCACCGTTTTCAAACGTACTTATTTTAACTGCACTGTAATTTTGGCTGTAAGGCACATAAGCCGCTAAAGCATAGCTCATCAACTTCTCATCAAGCTCTGTCTCTTTAAAGCGATTAGTTTGCTCTGCCGGATTAAATAAGCTGTGCTCATTACCTAAATCAGTTGGTCCAAATGAATGCGGTAACAGCTCTGCTAATTTAAAGTTTTGTGCTGGCAATAAAATATCAAGTTCTTTAGCATCAGCCAGTTCATTCATAAACTGACGACAGTACCCACATGGGACATCACTTATCGCTATTTTTAGCACTTTCTTAGCGCCATTTAACCAGGCATTATTAATTGCTGATTGCTCACCATGCACTACTAAACTAAGTGCTTGATGATCAAACTCAGCATTGGCACCAAAGTAAAAAGTGGTATTTTCTTGTGAATCAAGCCCTTTTACAATTGCGCCGACATGAAATTGAGAAATTGGTGCAACTGAAAATTCAGATGCCATAGGCACTAGGCCTTGCAATAAAGTATCTTCGCTGACATTAAGTTCGGTGCAAAGCGCTTTAATATCGCTTGAATGTAAAATACCGCGTTGAGTTTTTAATTGACTACGTAGTGCTTGGGTTTGCGCTACGTTTAATGAGATGTGTGAATTGCTAAGTGCTGTATTATGTTGCACTTTAAAAGTTGCTGAAGCCATAATAGTTTTTATTTGTTCAATGGCCAAGTAGTGTAAAAGGTTGGCAAACGAAATACTAGCCTATTCAGCGTAAAAAAAGGGAGCACATCGCGTGTTCCCTTTTTTGTTTTATTAAAATAGAAATTAACCTGTATTTCGCATACCCGCTGCAATACCCGTCATGGTGATCATTAAGGCATTATCTATATCGCTTTCATTACCTTTATCATCGCCACGAGAGCGACGTAATAACTCAACCTGTAACACGTTAAGTGGATCGGTGTATGGATTTCTAAGCCCAATAGACTCTTTGATCCAAGGCTGATCTGCCAATAGACTTTTTTGTGGGCTTAATGATTGCACTAAGGTTATCGCCTCACCAAGCTCATCACGTAAAGCCACACCTAAAGGCTTGTACATGTCTTCCACCAGCGCATTGTCGTAGTGCTCACTTAGCCAGCTATCCGCTTTACTAAATACCATTTCTAGCATTTCTAAACGGGCTCTAAAGAACGGCCATTGCAAACTCATTTCACTTAAGGTTTCAATGCCATATTTTTCAAGCGCCGCTTTAAGCCCGCTTAGTGCGCCTAACCATGCAGGCAGCATTAAACGGTTTTGACTCCACGCAAATATCCACGGAATAGCACGTAAGCTCTCTACCCCACCATTCGGGTTACGTTTAGCGGGCCTTGAACCTAATGGCAATTTAGATAGCTCCAATTCTGGTGTTGCCATTCTAAAGTAAGGTACAAAGTTTTCATCGTGGCGTACCACATTGCGGTAGTGCTCACACGATACATCACTAATTAATGCCATCACTTCGCGCCATTCATCTTTGGGCTCTGGCGGTGGTAATAAGTTACTTTGCAGCACCGCCCCCGCGTATATGTTTAAGCTTTGCAATGCCACATTGGGTAAGCCAAATTTAAAGCGGATCATTTCGCCTTGCTCTGTCACCCTGAGGCCCCCTTTGAGTGAACCCGGTGGCTGCGAATGCAAGGCTTGCGCTGCAGGTGCACCGCCTCGACCAACCGTGCCTCCACGACCATGAAATAAAACCAGCTCAATACCGCGTTCATCCGCCAGTTGCACTAACTTGTCCATTGCCTCATATTGTGCCCAGCCAGCAGCCATCATACCGGCGTCTTTGGCTGAGTCTGAATAACCAATCATCACATTTTGAGTATTTTTAATATGACCTCGGTACCACTCATTATTAAGCAATGTAGTAATAACATTATGACCATCATTTAAATCATCTAAGGTCTCAAATAATGGCGCCACAGGGAGCTCAAAACCGCAGCCTGACTCTTTAAGTAATAGCTGCACCGCTAAAATATCAGAAGCGGTTCGGGCCATAGAAATAATATATAAACCAAAGGTTTTTGCATCTTGCTGTGCAATAACATCAAAGGTGTCGAGCACCTCTTGTACATCAGGACTAGGTTGCCAATGCTTAGGAATAAGCGGGCGACGAGAGTTAAGCTCAGCGAGCAAAAAGGCCTGTTTATCTTGCTCTTGCCATTGATTATAGTCACCAATACCTAAGTAACGAGTTAGTTCAGAAAATACATCACTGTGTCTTGACGAATCTTGGCGCACATCCAGTTTTGCCAAACGCAGTCCAAAGCTATTTACTCGGTGGATCATATCAAGTAATAAACCATCGGCCACCACTTGCATGTTGCACTTTAATAAAGAGCGATAACATGCCTCAATAGGGTGCTTAATTTGATTAATATCGGTGATTAAATCTTGAGATTCAGTGCGCTTATTTTTAATTTTAGCGCTTAAATGCATCACCGTTTCTGCAACTTGATTTTTAACTTCTTTCAAAACAGCCCGGTACGGTTCAAACTCTTGCCCTGCCAGCTTAATAAGCTCATCGCTGGCATCCGACATTGAAAGTTCAGCACAGAGTGTTTCTAAATCACGCTGGTATAAATCCAATGCCATCCAACGGCCATGATCGAGCACTTGCTTGGTTACTTCGGCGGTTACAAACGGATTACCATCACGGTCTCCGCCCATCCATGAAGTAAATTCAATCGGGCTGTAATCTGCAGGCAATTCTAAGCTTAAATGCTGTTTTACATGCTGGCTAAACTCACGTAAAAAACGAGGCACCGCTTCCCACAAACTGTTTTCAATGACTGCATAGCCCCATTTAGCTTCATCGACAGGGCTTGGGCGTGAACGACGAATATCGTCAGTATGCCATGCTTGGCTAATTAACTGCGCAATACGGTTTAATATTGCCTCGCGTTCTTGCGCAAGATTGTCGGTACGCTCAAGCGACGCTAAACAATCGCTAAGTTCAACGTGTTTATTAATAATGGTACGGCGAGTCACCTCGGTTGGGTGTGCTGTTAGTACTAAGTTTATGTGGAGTTTTGAGAGGGTATCGGCTAAATGGTTATGATTAAGCTGACCTTGTTCGGCTTTTGCTGCTAACGTTTTTAATGTTTGAGTGAGAGGATTTAGTTGGCAAAAACCAACATCATTAAAACGTGATACGGTATGAAACTGCTCTGCAACATTCGCTAAGTTTAAAAAATGATTAAATGAACGGGCAACCGGTAAAAGCTCTTCATCACTAAGCGCATGCAGTACGTCTATTAGCGCTTTACGATCAGCTTCATTGCCACTGCGAGATGATTTTGATAAAGCCCGAATTTCTTCTACTTTATCTAAAATATCTTGTCCCTGAGCATCTTTAATAGTTTGTCCTAATAATTGCCCAAGTAAATTTACATTACCTCGCAAGGCGGCATATTGTTCACTCATTTTTAGCTCTCCTTTGTTTCTTTGAGACCTATTAATATCATTATGTTTACTTATTTAATAGATCCATTTACAACAGCATGTCGTAAAAAAGCATATGTAAAATAAACACAAAGCGATGACATGATCATTTTTTACGATGGTAATTGCCCCCTTTGCAATGCAGAGATGCAGCATTTAAAACGTGCTGATGTTGATCATAAAGTTACACTCGAAGATTTAAATGCTGATGACTTTAGTGAGCGTTTTCCCGCAATCGATAAGCAACACGCCATGAATATACTGCATGCCCAAATTGATAATGGGCAGATGATTTATGGCTTAGACGTGACTTATCAAGCTTGGCGTACTGTTGGCAAATACCCTTGGCTTAAAATTATTCGTTTGCCCGTCATTCGTTTTTTTGCCGATCATGCTTATACTTTCTTTGCTAAGTACCGTCATCACATTAGCCGTTTTTTAATGCCTAATGCTCAGTGCAATTCAGGTCAATGCAATATCAAAACCAAAGGTGGAAAATGAAAACAGTGATTTTATTTGGCGCCAGTAGCGCCATTGCTCAATCTTACGTTAATCACTTAAGCCAACAAGCAACACAATTTAATATCATTTGTGTTAGCTCATCGAATATTAATCACAGTGATAAAAGTGTAACCTATTTTCATAGCGACTATTCAGCGCAAAGCTTGAGTGAGCTTACAGACTCGCTAAAGTCTCAGCAGGTTGAGCTTGCTCAGGTGATTATATTTAATGGTCAATTACACAACAACCAGCACATGCCTGAAAAAAAACTCGAGGACATCAATAGTGATTATTTTATGCAGCTTATGCACTCTAATACGCTTGTCCCCCTGCTATGCATGCAAAGCATAATGCCATTACTTAACCACAAAGTTCATTGCACAATTACCGCTTTAAGTGCTCGTGTAGGTAGTATTAACGACAATAAATTGGGTGGCTGGTACACCTATCGCGCATCAAAATCAGCACTTAATATGCTATTTAAAACAGCCGCTATTGAGCTTGCTCGTCGTGCTAAAAACACTAAACTAGTCTTATTTCACCCAGGTACCACAGATACTGAGCTATCTAAGCCATTTCAAAAAAATGTACCTGCCGATAAACTATTTACCCCTGAGTTTGTTGCCCAACAATTATTCAAATTTACTTACGATAATCCCCAATTAGAACTTAACGGCGAACCTGCCTACCTAGATTGGCAAGGAAACACCATAAAATGGTAAGGAATCAACACATGCATTTTTCCAAAGACCGCATAGCCGCACTTGAAAAACACACACGCACACACTTTATAAATTCGCTGTCAGGATTTAAAAGTGCCAACCTAATTGGCACGCAAGATGAACAAGGCAATACCAATTTAGCCATTGTTAGTTCGGTTATTCATTTGGGCGCACACCCGCCGCTAGTAGGCATGATAATGCGCCCGCACAGTGTACCAAGGCATACATTCGAAAATATTATAGAAACGGGCGTTTATACTATAAACCAAGTAAATAGTGATATTTACCAGCAGGCACACCAAACCTCTGCCCGCTATAGCAAAGACGAGTGCGAGTTTGATGCAACCAACTTGACTAAAGAATACTTAAACGAGTTTAACGCCCCCTTTGTTGCGCAAAGTCGACTCAAATACGCGGTAAAATTTGTTGAGAACCAACATTTAGCGGTCAATGGTACCGAATTGGTTATTGGTGAAATAATGGATGTATATGTGGATGAATCAGCACTCCAAAGTGATGGTTTTTTAGATTTACAAGCCATTGATACGGTTGCAGTAACCGGATTAGATAGCTACCACACGGCAAACAAGCTTAATCGCTTACCCTATGCAAAAAAATAACCTCAAGCCTACCAAATTGGTAGGCTAATTTCTTTATTTATTCACACACTGCGCTACTTACCTATCGCAATTAATTTGAAATTAAACTGTTAAACCTACACACTATGCAAAATTTTGTAGGAGAAATGTATGACCACAGTTGGTATTGGTACTCACACACCCGAGCAAGCACTTGCTAGTTTAAGTAATATGACCCACTCAGTAACGCCAATTCAGGCCGATGAGTATTTAGCGCGTATGGCCAAAGCGCAAGCTTATATGCAAGCGAACAACATTGATGCCATTTATTTAAACGCAGGTACCAACCTAACCTATTTTACCGGAATGAAATGGTATGCCAGTGAACGACTTGTTGGCGCTATTTTACCTGCCGTAGGTGATGTGCAATACATTGCTCCACATTTTGAAATTGGTTCTTTAAATGGCTTTAAGGTTATTGATGGCCCAATACACGGCTGGCAAGAGCATGAAAGCCCGTTTGAGCTATTCGTTAAAGTGCTTAAGCAGCTTAATATTAGCGACACTGCTACCGTTGGTATTGATGAAAGCGCCCAGTTTTTTATTTTTGATGGTATCAATAAAGCCAGTTCAGGGTTAAAACTAGTTAACGCACAACCTGTCACTGCGCATTGTCGAATGCAAAAATCAGCCAATGAATTAGCATTAATGCAATGTGCCATGGATATGACTTTAGCGGTTCATCAGGCTACAGCGAGCATGCTTTATGAAGGCATTAGCACCGTAGAAGTCGAAGAATTTATAAAAAAAGCCCATCAAAAAGTAGGTGCACCGGGCAATTACTTCTGTATTGTATTATTTGGCCTTGCTACCTCATTCCCACATGGCGTAAAAGACCCACAAATTTTGAAAAAAGGCGACATGGTGCTCATCGATACTGGATGTAAAGTGCACGATTACCTTTCTGATATTACGCGTACTTATGTATTTGGTGAAGCCACCAGCCGCCAACGCCTGTTTTGGGATTTTGAAAAAGCGGCACAATTAGCAGCTTTCAATCAAGCAGCCCTTGGCAAAACCTGTGAATCGGTTGATCAAGCCGCTCGCAGCTACTTAGCAGCACAAGATTTAGGGCCTGAGTATCAAACACCAGGTTGCCCACATCGTACAGGCCATGGTATTGGCTTAGACATTCACGAATGGCCATACCTAGTGGGCGGTGATAAAACCCCGCTTGCCACAGGCATGTGTTTTAGTAACGAACCTATGCTGGTTATTCCAGATGAATTTGGGGTGAGATTAGAAGATCACTTTTACATGACAGATGACGGCCCGCGCTGGTTTACCCAGCCAAGCTACAGCATTGACGACCCGTTTGGCTTAAACAGCTAATATGTAAAAAGAGCAGCACCTTCGCTGCTCTTTTTGTGTTCAATGATTGATAATGTAGACTTAATCCCAATATCCATTGTTATTACTAAGCAATCCTTCAAGGATCCCTATGAAAAACTTAAAAATTGATATCGTCTCAGACGTAATGTGCCCATGGTGTATTATCGGTTACAAGAACCTAGAAACCGCATTGACCGAGCTAAAAGAAGAAATGAGTGCGGATATTACATGGCACCCTTTTGAGCTTAATCCAGATATGCCACTTGAAGGACAAGATTTAAACGAGCATTTACAGCAAAAATACAGCTTAACCGAAGAAGAAAGCGCGCGAAATCGTCAAAACATGGCAGATGCGGGTGAACGAGCTGGCTTTACCTTTAATTTTGACGGTAAACGCATCATGATCAACAGCTTTGATCTACACCGGTTACTAATGTGGGCTCGTGAAGAAGGCAAGCAAACTGAGTTAAAATTGGCGTTTTTTGAAGCACACTTCACCGATTTAGAATATTTAAATCAAGAAGATGCATTACTCGATGTGGTAGATAAAGTCGGCCTTAACAAAAACACAGCCCGCGATATTTTACACTCAGATAAATACGTACAAGCGGTTCGCGAAGAGCAAAATAACTTTAAGCAAATGGGTATTACTTCAGTGCCTACTTTCATTATAAATGATAAGTATGCTCTTACTGGTGGGCAGCCGAGTGAGTCATTTGTTCAAGCACTTAAGCAAATAAGTGAAGAAGAGGCTCAGCAATAAAAACCCTACTTCAAAAGTAGTAATTAGTTATTCAATTTGAATACAAGCCGTTTTTTAAGGTGGTTATCTTTCTCAATATACCCATAAAATTGCTCATATAGCGCATTAAGCTCGCCTTTTTGCGCTAATTTATCAAGGCCTTTTTGTAATAACTCAATAATGTG
Source organism: Pseudoalteromonas sp. NH0006-26 (assembly GCF_057552415.1). The sequence goes on along the minus strand of NZ_BAAJMJ010000001.1, from coordinate 581,748 downwards.
TTTATTTTCTTTGTTAGAATAAAAATAATACTGACTAGTGTATTGCAGCATTATGTTTGGTTCGATCACAAAGTCGTATTGTGAATATTTGCTTATTTCGGCTTGAATTGCCGTAACTGAGCGAGGGAAGTAATCTCCTAAGCCTTCATCTAACGCTTTGAGCATTCCAAAGTAATCAAGCTCTCCGTTAACAGTTAATCCATTTTTCTTTAACACATAATAATCAGACCAACTTTGCTGCTGAAGCGCGATCAGCGGTTTAAGTTGTTCTAAGCTATTTATTTTTGCAAAGTCGGCTAAGCGGTCTTTTTTAATCATCAGGAGACGCTTCGCATGAAGGCCTCGGTAAATTGGATAACTTGTATGTAAAAGGTTATTTGTTTGAGATTCTGCCAAGCTTAACCAAGCTAGAGTTATCTCTGAATTCTTGTTCAAACTTTCTAAAATACGTTTGTTATTCATTGGCTTATCTGTATAAGAAAAGCTTAACGTAGTCCCCACTTCTGCAAAAGCTTTTTTTAATAAGGTTGTGATATAGCTATTTTTTTGGGTAAATGGTGCATTTGGCTTTGCCAATACAAGCACTATATCTTCTTGTGCACTATAAGCATTATTAATTGAACTAAAAAGCAATCCCAATAAAATTAAAATACGACTGAAAAATAAACATAGCTTCATTCTTAGCTCCTACTATCGAATGGACTAACAACGCCGTTTTTAAATAAATCCCATATAAAAATGAGCGGTTCAATGACAAACATTGTAGCAGACAAATTATATTGCAGTATAACTACTAATAAAGGGGCTGTATTTTAAGGCTAAATGAGGTTATTTATGTACGATAAAGCACCTTAATAACATGCCAGCCAAATTTTGTTTTTACTAAATGCGGTTCTAAAATTGCGCCGCTAAAAGCGATTTTATCAAACTGCGGTACCATTTGGCCGCGTCTAAACTCACCTAAATCTCCGCCCTTTTTGCCCGACGGGCATGACGAATACTTTTTAGCTAAGGTTTGAAACTTTGCGCCTTTGCCTAATTGCTTAATGATATCTTCTGCAATTTCTTTATGTTTTACTAAAATATGCAGTGCGTGCGCTGTATTTGCCATTAAAAAGCCCTTAAAACCTATTTACTAGTAATTAAACGCCGCGATTTTAGCACAGCCTTAGTGATCGAGCACTTGCTAAAAATGTGGCTATAAGTAGTGATCTTCATCTTTTTGTTGAGGAATTCGACAGTATTGGTATTTGCCAAATAATGTATAACGGTTTTTAGCCACTTTGTTATAAAACCAATCTGTCAGTTTTCGCGGTAATAACTTAAATACGCTAAGCAACTTCCACGGATACCCTAATTGGCTGAATATACGAAAAACGGCTTGGCTTCGGGTATAGGGTTTTTGTGCTTCTATATATACCATAGAAGTAAAATCGGTGGTCGAAAAACCAAATTGAGCAAGTAATGCTTGCCCTGCTGGCGATTGCACGCTGCACAACTTAAATTTTATGCTCGGATCGTGAGCTATAACAAAATTGCACCATGCACTACACAGCTTACATTGCGCATCGAATAAAATAATTTTTTGGTTTTGCATTATTGCTGCACTGGTTTTTTTTGTAATTTACGCTGCAGTGTCCGCCTATGCATATTTAGCTGCCTTGCAGTCATTGATACATTACCGTTATTACTGTGTAAAACATGCTGAATATGCTCCCACTCTAGGCGCTCTGGCGACATAACCCCTTCAGAAATTTCGGTTACTGTCGTACTTGCCAGCTCTACTTTAAGTGCTTTTAATAAACTTGCCATATCAACTGGTTTGGTCAAATAGTCATTAGCGCCTAAGCGCATCGCCTCTACCGCCGTTGCTATACTTGCAAAGCCAGTCAGCAATACAATATGAGCATGTGTGAGTAAATGGCGCAGCGGTGCAATCAGCGACAGTCCATTCTCATCAGCCAGCTTCATATCTAATAAAATACAGTCAGGCTGTTGCTGGCGAGCCTTTAGGAGTGCATCAGTGTGATTATGTGCGATCTCGCAATTAAACCCGTATTTAGCTAACCGCCGCGCCAACGTCGCAGCTAAATTGATATCATCCTCAATAATAAGTAGCTTCATGCTTTTGTCTCTGCTGTTAATAGTGGCAAAGTTACCTTTGCAACCGCCCCGCCTTCGGGGTGGTTATATACTGTTAACGAGCCGTTTAACCGCTCAAAGGTGGCGTTTGACAACATAACCGCTATTCCCATGCCTTGCTCGCTCGGCATGAGCTGCCCACCTAATTCAGCTAATTGCGAGGGTGAAAAACCAGCGCCAAAGTCCCGAACAACGAAAGCAATACTTTGTGCATCCGGCTGTTGCCAACTCAATTCTAATTGCATTTGAGCGTGTTTTTGATTAGCAAGAACCGCATTTTGTAATAAATTTAAAATTGCAGGAAACAGCATAGCATCACTTTGTAAAGTGGCTTCAGGTGCTTCATTAAGCCAAATTATTTGCTGATCAGGGTAGTGTAATAATAGGGTATCATTCAACTTTGCTTGCAGCTGCTTAGCCTCAATCGGTACTTGAGTTTGTTTATTACGAAGCTGCACTGAGAGCATTCTAAAATCATCCAGCTGATTGCGACACTGCGACAGCGGTATTCGCATTTGCTGAATAACGTCATTATTGGGATGCTCTTCTAAAAGCTCTTCAAACAATAATTGTAAATTAGCAATCGGTGTTGCTAATTGATGAGTAATTTGCGCCGCTGCGCCATCGAGGGTAACCAGTTGTTCACTGCGCAGCTGTTTTTCTCTAACCTTCGAAATAGTTCGCTCACGCTGCTGTAAAGCACGGTTCATAGCCCCTATCACTAGCGCTATTACGCAAGCACTTAGAACAAAATTAACCCACATACTAATAAAATGACCGCTCATATTAATTTGGTGCATACTGTGTTCGGGCATTTTAATTAATAATAAACTGTAGGCGGCAATGGCCAACACTGCAATATAGGCAAGCCCTCGAGCACCCAATGTTATTGCGGCTATCATAATAGGTAGTAATAGTAACGACACAAATGCGTTAGTTGCGCCACCGCTTAAAGACAACAAAATAGTTAAAAAAAGCACGTCTGCGGTCAGTTGCATCAACATACCAGCGGGCTTTGCTTGGCTTACCTGTCGGTAGGCAAAGACACTGGCTAACTGAAAAACCGCCTCAACAGCAATAACCCCTAACAGCGGCATAAGTGCAATTTGGTGATCTAGTAAAAAATAAACACTGAGTACCGCAATAAGCTGGACAACAATGGCACCACTGCGCAGCATTAATAATCGGCTAATAGCCGGGTCGGTTTTTATTAACACAATAAGGTTCACCTGTTTGAAAATACACTGCTTTGTTATCCATTATAAATAATGCTTTTTACAGTAATGATTCCATAATATGCGCCTCATATTAGCTGCTCACTCAGCCGCACTCAAGCATATATAGTCAACAAAGCGTTCGTATTCTAATATGTGTATAAGGCCTATGAGCTATCGTGTAAAACACACACAATCATTAAAATCATTTGATTAACACAATAAAAACAAGCCACTTACCTTTAAACAAAAATGCAGCAAATAGTCCGTAAAATAGCAGTAATTACTATGCAAACCATGCTATAAACTAGTGTTAACAGCTAATTTTTGTTATAACGTATTCATTAGACGAACACGTCATACCACTTTTAAGAGAACACACTATGCCTTACGCACATATCACTGGTTGGGGTAAATGCATTCCACCAGCCAGCATCAGCAACGACGAAATAAGTGAAATTGTAGATACCACCGATGAGTGGATCACCACGCGTACCGGTATTAAGTCGCGTAGAGTAAGCCATGTAAGTACTGCTGAGCTTGCTAGTGTGGCTGCAAAACATGCCATTGCTTGTGCCGGTATAGATGCAAAAGATATCGATTTAGTTATTTTAGCAACATGCACACCGTCAACTGTAGTGGCAAACACCGCCTCATTAGTACAAAAAAATATTGGTGCCACAGGCGCTGCAGCCATGGACACTAACGCGGCATGTTCTGGTTTTTTATATGCTTTACAAGCTGCGACAGCACAAATTCAGGCCGGTATGATCAAAAAAGCAGTAGTTATCGCGGCTGAGCGCATGACGTGGTATGTAAACTGGGCACGACGCGACAGTGCCGTTTTATTTGGTGATGGTGCCGGTGCCGTTGTGCTTGAAGCAGCAGAAACACCTGCAGGCTTATTAGGAACTAAAACCGGCTGTGACAGCGAAGATCGTGATATTTTACACATTACTAATTTCGGCAGTGACCTAAATAAGTATGAGCCAATTGGTCCATCGGATCTTTTATTTGAAGGCCGTGAAATATTTAAACGTGCCGTTAAAGGTATGAGTGAAGCCTGTGACGACGTGCTTGAACAAGCTAATCTTAAGCTCGATGATATTGATGTGCTAGTTCCTCATCAAGCTAATTTACGCATTATTCAAGCAATTCAAAACCGTTTAAAGGTTGAAGACAGCAAAGTAATGGTGAACATTGGCGAATACGGTAATACCTCTGCTGCGACAATTGCTATTGCGCTGTGTGAAGCCGTTGAACAAGGCTTAATTAAGCCGCATGCCAATATTATGTCAGCTGCATTTGGAGCAGGCCTAACGTGGGCGGCAAGCTATATCAAATGGGGCGAGCGAGTAACACCCATTGCTGTTAGCGATGCTAAACTTCCACCGTGTGATAAAACAGGTTTAGAGCTTGTTGCACCAGCTGTAAAAGCGTGTAAAGACGCAGAGCCTAGCTAAAAGCTAATATTACACCAAGCAAATATGTATTGATAAACAGCGCACTGCTTTCAGTGCGCTTTTTTGTTTTTTAAGGAAAATATATGCAACTACTAGGCATTCATCATGTAGCCATCATTTGCAGTAACTACCCTCGCTCTAAACATTTTTATAGTGAAATATTAAAGCTCACGATTATTAATGAGCATTATCGAGCACAGCGTCAGTCTTACAAACTCGATTTAGCTTTACCTGATGGCAGTCAGTTAGAATTATTTTCGTTTAACGATGCGCCGAGTAGACCAAGCTACCCCGAAGCACAAGGACTTAGACATTTAGCATTTAAGGTTAGTAGTGTAGAAAACAGTAAAACGTATTTAGAGTCGCATGGAATCGACGTCGAAGAAATAAGAGTGGATGAAACTACCGGCAAAAAATTCACCTTTTTTGCCGATCCAGATGGTTTGCCCCTTGAGTTATATGCGCTTTAACATCAAATAACTCAAGGCAAGGTATGTTTGATTTAGTTAACCCTAGTTAGGTTAGTTAAATCGATTTTGTAGGTAAGTAAATACTGCACGAATACCCAGAGCTTCACCACCTGCAGGGCGCCCTGGTAATGCTCGTAAGTTCCATGCCATTACATCAAAATGAACCCATGGTGTGTTTGGCTCTACAAATTCTTTCAAATAAAGCGCAGCGGTTATTGCGCCACCAAATGGCGTACTTGAACAGTTAGTCATATCAGCCACATCGCTTTTCAAAAATGGGGTGTATTGCTCGAATAACGGTAATTGCCAAACAGGGTCGTTAACTTGCATCCCCGAATCCATAATCGCATTAGCGACATCACGTTCCGTTGAGAAGAAGCCTGGCAGCTCTGTCCCTAAAGCAACACGGCACGCACCAGTTAAGGTAGCAAAATCAATAATTAATTCAGGCTCATCGTTTTGTGCTTCGCTCAAAGCATCACACAGAACTAGTCGTCCTTCTGCATCAGTATTATCTATTTCGACCATAATACCTTTACGGGTTTTTATTACATCGCCAGGGCGAAATGCATTACGCGAAACAGCATTTTCAACCGCAGGTACTAAAACACGAAGACGTATTGGTAAGTTAGCAGCCATAATTAATTGAGCCAAGGCAATAACATGCGCAGCCCCACCCATGTCTTTTTTCATGTTACGCATGCCTGAACTTGGTTTTAAATCTAGCCCACCTGAGTCAAAACATACACCTTTACCGACTAATGTAATTTGTGGCGCATCAACCGCCCCCCACTTCAAATCGAGTAAACGCGGTTTGTTTTCACTTGCACGTCCTACCATATGAATAGTTGGATAATTTTGTTCTAATAGCTCATCGCCTACCCATTGGGTAAACTCGCCGTCGAATGTATCAGCTAAATCGCTCATTACCTGTGATAAGTGCTGCGGCATCATATCGGCAGCTGGGGTATTAACTAAGTCGCGAGCTAGATTAATTGCATCTGCTTGTTGTTTTACTTGCTCATATAATGTTTTATCGGCAATGCCAAGCTGAGCTTTTGCTGTGGCTTTTTGTTTATACTCACTGAACTCATAACCACCTAACACAAAGCCTAAAGCAAGTTGAGAAACTAAAGACTCATCACCCTGAATTTGATAGCAGCCTTTAGGTAATTTATTCGCAAGCTCGCCAGCAGCCCAAAAATCATCGACTCGTTGCATAATACAAAATACTTGGCTTAATTCACCGGTTTCTGCGTTTGGTATTAACGCAAGTCCTGACTTTTCAAAATCGGTATTTGCAAGCCACTGCTGCACAAAGCTTGGTTGCTGAGTAAGCCAGTCTGTTAATTCATTTTTAACAATAAAAGATAGAGGAATTCCTGAAGAGGTATGACGAAGTAAAGCGCTCATTAATGACTCACATAATAGAAAATGATGTCCTAGCATAACAATAAGCACTGTTAAAAGGTATAGCTAATTATGTTCTACTAGCTCACTTCTTTTCGGGGGGAGTTGAGTCTTGCTGTTGGTTTTGTTGAGCAATTTGTTGATCAATTTCTTTAATAGGCTTATTCATACTAAAAGAACTCGGCAATACATCAACGCCCACTAACTGCCCTAGTTTAACAACCAATGGAATAGTTAATGGTGCAAATGGTAATAATGCAAAAACTCCTAGCCCCAATCCTTTTAATATATCAACAAACTGCTCGTTGGCGCGTTTTAGTTCTGCTTTGTTTGTTTGCCCTTGGGTATAACGCCTATAAGTTATTAGCATTTCTTTGGTTTCTTGCTTTTCCTGAGCAAGGGCTATTTTAAGCGCGACCATAGCACGACGAAAGCGTAGTTGTTGTCGCTTTTTACTTATTTTAGCAACCCGCCAGGGTGCACGATGAATGACTTTATATAATCGCATAGCCTGTATTCTCACACAGCGTTCTAAGTTCACAAAGAATAATTTACACGCTTTATTCAATCATTTATTCTAAGCGTCCTTTTTTCCACTTTTGTAATAAAAAAATGCAAAAAAACATCCCGAGTACTAAACCCGAAAGACCAAAGTCTGATGAATGCTGTGGCGGCGGAAGCTGCTGCCCTTGCGTGTGGGATGAATATAAAGAAAAGCTGGCTGCATGGAAAAAGCACCATGGTGAAAATATCAACAGTAAATCAATTTAATTCAATAATAGAAAATAACTAAAATAGCTTATTTAAGTAGTTATTATGTATCAATGCCTGCTTTTACCGCCTTTTCTCGCTCTAGTTATGATTAACCCCGCGTTGTTTTTAGATAAACCATTTGTTTCAACTTGTTAAATAGTAGTTAATTAGCCATTGCCCTCTTTAGTTTTTTTATCTATAGTCTATTTCGAGGACTCACAGGAGGTGCGCTTAATTAATTAAGCTTTTAGGAGTGAGTTAGCAATATTTGCTCCCCATTGAATGTGAAATGTCCACAATAATAAGTCAGTAAATAGACTATACAAATCAATTCTAACTGGGGATATTTAGAATGAAATTAAAAAGCAATGCGCTTCAACAGGCGATCAAATTTGCTCTAGCAACAACAGCCGCGGGCTTGTTTGTTTCTGGTTCAGCAATTGCTCAAGAAGAGCAAACCGAAGTAAAAGTAAACAAAAATGTAGAGAAAATTGCCGTAGTAGGTACGCGCTCTGCGCCTCGCTCTATTGGTGATTCACCTGTACCTATCGATATCATCGGTGGAGAAGAATTAGGAAAATCAGGCAACACCGATATGCTTGAGCTATTAAAAGGTGCGGTTCCTTCTTTAAATGTTCACCAGAATCCAATCAGTGACGCAGCATCATTAGTGCGACCTGCTAACTTACGTGGCCTACCATCTGACAGCACTTTGGTCCTACTTAACGGTAAACGCCGTCACCGCGCGTCTGTGATTGCCTTTTTAGGCGGTGGCATTAATGATGGTGCTCAAGGTGCCGACATTTCAGTTATTCCAAGTATTGCACTTAAACAAGTAGAAGTACTGCGTGATGGCGCAGCGGCACAGTACGGCTCGGATGCGATTGCCGGTGTAATGAACTTTGTCCTTAAAGATGCTTCTGAAGGCGGTTCATTCGAAGTTCGTAAGGGTGAGTATTACGAAGGCGATGGCGATACAACCCAAATTTCAGGTAATGTAGGCTTACCATTTACCGATAGCGGTTTTGCAAATTTAAGCTTTCAGTACAAAACGGCTGATGCCACAAGCCGCTCAGTTCAACGCCCTGATGCAGCTGCACTAAAAGCTGCAGGTAATTCTGACGTATCATCATTAGCACAGGTCTGGGGAGCTCCAGAAGTTGATGACGATATTTCTATATTCGGTAACGTCGGCTTAGAACTAACAAACGACTCACAATTTTACATGTTTGGTAACTACTCAGAGCGTGACGTACGCGGTGGCTTTTACTACCGTAACCCACATACTCGTCCCGGTGTTTACTCAAACGATGGTGGCGAAACTCTCCTTGTTGGTGATTTAACTGGCGATATGAGTGGCAACTGTCCAACTATCATGATTGACGATAACGTTCTTGATAACCCTGATTACATAAATGGCGTGGCAAATAATCCAGATTGTTTTGCATTTAACGAAATGGTTCCTGGCGGTTTCACCCCAAACTTTGGTGGTAATATCACAGATACGTCTTTAACTATTGGTACCAAAGGTGAGTTTACCGGTGGCTTTTTTGAAGGCGCTTACTATGACTTAAGCGGTACTGTAGGTTACAACGAATCTCGTTACTTCATATACGACACTCTTAATGCCTCATTAGGCCCAGAAAGTCCGCGTGACTTTAGCCCTGGTAAATATGCACAATTAGAGAAAAACTTTAACTTTGATATTTCAAAGGGCTTTGACTTTGATTTAGCCTACGATGTTAACGTTGCCGGTGGTCTAGAATGGCATGAAGAAACCTTTACTGTAACGTCAGGCGATGTGGCTTCATTTACTGCAGGTCCACTGACTGAACAAGGCTTTAGTATCGGTTCAAATGGCTTCCCAGGTTTTAAACCTGCTGATGCTGGTGAATACACACGTCGTAACTACGCAGCATATGTTGACGTTGAAGCACCATTTACTGAAGAGTTTTTAATGGGCTTAGCGCTTCGCTACGAAGACTACGATACCTTTGGCTCAACCACTAACTATAAGTTAATGGGTCAATACCACCTTACTGAAGATTTAAATATCCGTGGTTCAATTAGCACCGGTTTCCGTGCGCCTACGGTAGGTCAAGCGAATGTTAGTAACGTTCAAACAAACTTAAGCAGTGGTGTACTGGTAGATTCGGCATTGTTACCTCCGACTAACCCTATTGCAACTCAATTAGGCGGTACTGAACTTGAGCCTGAAGAATCACAAAGCTATACGTTTGGTGCTGTTTATACCATGGGTGATTTATTCTTAACTGTTGATTACTACAACATTCAAGTAGATGACCGTATTAGCCAATCAGACAAAATTGAACTTAGCCAAGCAGATAAAGACACGCTTGAAGCCGCAGGTGTACCTAATGTACAAAGCTTAGCGCAAGTAAGTTTCTTTACTAATGACTTTGACACCACAACGCAAGGTGTTGATTTAGTTGCGAACTACTCAGCTGAATTATTTAATGGTAGCTCTACATTCAGCTTAGCCTATAACTGGAACGAAACAGAAGTAACACGTGCAACTGATATTACTGGTGCATTTAAAGTTAGCCGCCTTGAAAACGATTTACCTAACCATCGAGCAACGCTTAGCTGGGCACAACAGTGGGAAAGTTTTTCGGCATTTACCCGCGTTAACTACTTTGGCGAATACCAAGGTGTTCACGTAGATTATGATGCAACCGCTAAAACTGGTGACGCAGCGGTTACCTTGGATGCAGAAGTAACTTACTTCTTAAATGACTCAATTAGTTTCTCAGTGGGTGCACAAAACTTACTAGACCAAGAAGCTGAAAAGTTAGACTTCCAAGATGCAACTGGTATTCCAAATAACAATTGGGGTGGTCAGTATTACGAAACATCTCCATATGGTATTAATGGTGGCTTTTACTACGCTAAAGCAACCTATACTTTCTAAAATGTGTTAACAATAAACAAAGGCGAAATGTGTGATGTATTTCGCCTTTTTATTGCCTCAAATAATAACCTTACTCTCGCTTATTTTGCTGTTTTAGGGTTATAGTTAATAAAAAGAATATTAGTTGTATTATGCTACTAAAAAAAGCGAATGAGTTATTGTCACAAAACAAGCTTAGAGAAGCTGAGTTTCATTACAAAACGCTATTACAAGCAGAGCCTGACAATGGTGACGCCCTGTTTGGCCTAGGTAAGGTAGCACTGCGTTTAGAACAATTTGATGCCGCTGTGTATATACTACAACGAGCGTGTCAGCACCTCCCTTATGTATTAGAACCTTTGTATGCATTAAGTGATGCATTTAATGCGGTCAACTCCCCTGAAGATGCGCAAAAAGTACTCGAATACGCAACAAGCATTGCCGCAGACAACCCAGACACCCATTATTATTTAGCTCAGCATTATTTAAATTTTGGCGAGCTTGATAAAGCGCAGGCCACATTTGAGGAGGCATTAAAGCTTGGGATAGCTCCGGTTACGGCTTATGTTTTATTTGAATTGGTACAATTAGGGCGCTTTAATAAAGCAAATAATTACATTGATCAGTTACACCATTTTTTAACGCAAACAAATAACCTACGCTTAAAAATGGTCTGCTACTATGCTTTAGCTAAAAGTTACGACAAGTTAGACGATACTGATCAAGCGTTTAACTATTTTGTGATTGCCAATCAGCAACAACACAAACTCAGTGAATTTAATACTGAAGATTTAATTGGGTTTTATGATCAACTTATTGAATATAACAATGAAAGTGTGCTTAATTTAGCAAAACTAAATAAGCAGTATCCTGTCACACCTGTGTTTATTATTGGCATGCCACGAAGCGGGTCAACTCTACTCGAACAAATGTTAGCAGGGCACAGTCAATGGGCAACGCTTGGAGAAGACTCCAGTATTAGTAATAAGGTAGTCGCCTTTCTAGAACATAAAACAGGGTTACGCTACCCTCAATGCTTAACTAAGCTAACAACGCTGTTAATTAACCAAGCCAGAGCTATTTATTTAGATACGTTAAGCTCTTTTGAGGGCAATTGCGCATTTGTTATCAATAAACTGCCTAGCAACTACCAAAACTTAGGGTTAATTTATATTTTATTCCCAGATGCTAAGTTTATAAACCTGACCCGTAACTTTCATGCAACCGCCTTTTCAGTGTTTACTAATTACTTTGCTGAAAACGAACCCTATTTTTGTGATTTAAATGAATTTGCTTTGTATCATCAGCTTTATGAAAAACTAATGAGCCATTGGCAGCAATTTAACCGCTTAGCTATTTATAATTTAAGTTACGAGCAGTTAATTGAAAATCCTAAAGATCAATTAACCGCACTATTGAGTTTTACTGGCTGCGAATTTGAACAGACTTGTTTAGACTTTTACAAAAACAAAAGCGCCGTTACAACGCTCAGTAAACATGCCATCAGGCAACCTGTAAATAACAAAAGCCTTGATAAGTGGCAGCGTTATGAAGCCCCTTTACTTAGTTTGCTCTCGTTGCCTCAAACCAATTAAGCACATCCATAAACTGTTCTTGGCGTGCCTGAGGGTGAGTAAGCATATTAATATGGTCGTAATCTACTTTGTGCCCAAAGCGGCGGCCATATATTTGCATTTTTTGCACCCCAGTACCTGACTCATCAATAAACTTTTGAATATCGATAGGCTGTGCCAATGCTTTATCTTTTACTGCCGCAATATGTAACGTTGGAGGAAGCGTGAGATTTGCTAATGTTTTAGCGTAATCAAACCCGTCATCACTGTCTATCCACGGATTTTGCTTCGCCCACTGCATACTTTGATAGTGCGACTTTTGAGTTTCATCATCACTGCCCCACTTTAAGCGTTTTGCCGGTAAATAACCGTGTTTTTTCGCTAAAATTGGTGCCATAAAATACCAAATCAAATTGGCCTGAAATAACTTTTTAGGGTGGTTATTAAATAGCGAACGCTTTGAACCAAAATAGGCACACGCTTTTACATCGTTTATCAGCTCAGGAAAGCGAGCAAACACGCTATTAAGCAACACCCCACCCCAAGAATGAGCAACTAAAAAGTCAGGTTTTTTACTCTCTAACTGTTCAATTTTTTCAATAAATGCCGGAATATCTTCAACAATCGCCTCAGTTTGTCCATACCGTGCTTGCTTACAAATAGCTGGCTTACTTTCACCACGCCCGCGTAAATCAGCTACGTAGCAACAATACCCTTGTTCAGCTAAAAAAGGCGCTAACCCTTTATTGCTATGAGTGTAAAATATTTTGCCATTTTCTACCGCACCATGAATTAATAACACCACAGGCCCACTTGGCTGCTGGTTGGCGATACGGCGCAAATGCAGTGTTTGATGGTCACCTAATTTAATAAAAACAGACTCTTGAGTAACTGCCAAAGCGAATTCCTTATAATTGCTAACAACTCATCCTACCAGTAATGACTGGTAAGCCAAAGGGAAAATTATGCACTTTTTTTGTCTGTATTTGTTACTATTGGCTTTTATTCCTGTTGTTAAAAAAGCCTCATGAAAGCAAAATCAACTCGTTCTAAATTACATCCGCGCAATCAACACAAAAATGGTTACGATTTTAATTTGCTTACCTCGCAAACCCCTTCGTTAACTGCTTTTTTAATTACGACTCCAGCAGGTAATCAAAGTATTGATTTTAGTAATAACTTAGCTGTAAAAACCTTGAATCAGGCGCTATTAAAAAGTCATTACAACATTAACTTTTGGGACATTCCTGAGCACAACTTATGCCCACCTATTCCAGGTAGAGTAGATTATATTCATTACTTAGCTGACTTACTCAGCGAAGATAATCAGCAGGTTATTCCCACTGGCCGACAAATTAAAGTGCTTGATATAGGCACTGGCGCTAACTTAGTTTACCCGCTAACGGGCAATAGCGAATACCAATGGCACTTTACTGGCAGCGACATCGACCCTGCAGCAATAAAAATAGCCAAGCAGCTCGCTCAGTTTAATGATTTAAAAATAACGCTTAAACAACAAAAAAATCCCGAGCATATTTTTAAAGGGGTGGTTAATGCGAAAGATTTGTATCATTTAACGATGTGTAACCCGCCATTTCACGCCAGTGCAGAAGAAGCCAATAAAGGCAGTGAACGTAAATGGAAAAACTTAGGCAAAGCGCCTTCGCAAGCACTTAATTTTGGCGGACAAAGTAATGAGCTGTGGTGTGAAGGTGGTGAGCTGGCCTTTATTTCTACTATGATCAAAGAAAGCAGGGATCACAGTGACCAAGTAATTTGGTTTACCTCGTTGGTTTCTAAAAAAGAAACTCTAGCAGCCTTAGAAGCACAGCTAAAACAACAGCCTATTAGTGAATTTAAAATTGTTGAAATGGCACAAGGACAAAAAGTCAGTCGCTTTATTGCATGGAGCTATTTTGATAAAGCCACCCGAGAACAAATTTGTGAAGAATTAGTATAAAGCCACTTAAGGACACCCCATGATAGATTTTCGCTCAGATACAGTAACAAAACCGTGCAGCAAAATGCGGGATATTATGTATCATGCCCCCGTCGGCGACGACGTTTATGGCGATGATGAAAGTGTAAACCAATTAGAAGCTTATGCTCGATTACGTTTTAATGTGCAAGATGCACTTTTTTGTAGCTCAGGCACACAAACAAATCTGCTTGCATTAATGGCCCATTGTGAACGCGGCGACGAGTATATATGTGGCCAAAATGCTCATAACTACAAGTTTGAAGGCGGTGGCGCTGCCGTTTTAGGCTCTATTCAGCCACAGCCTATTGAAAATGAAGCCGATGGTAGTCTATGTTTTACTAAAATTGCTGCAGCAATTAAACCCGATGATAGCCACTTTGCAAAAACCCGCCTGTTAAGCCTTGAAAACACCATAGGTGGTAAAGTACTCGGTATTGATTATTTACTCAAAGCACGCGAATTTGTTAACCAACATAACTTAGCACTGCATTTAGATGGCGCTCGCGCTTTTAATGCCGCTGCCGAGCTTAACGTTGATATTAAAGAAATAACCCAACATTTTGACTCTGTATCTATTTGTTTATCAAAAGGGTTAGGTGCACCTGTTGGTTCATTATTGCTTGGTTCAACAGCATTGATAGCCAAAGCAAGACGCTGGCGAAAAGTGCTTGGCGGCGGTATGCGCCAAGCCGGTATATTAGCTGCTGCGGGGCAATATGCCTTAGAAAATAACACGCAACGTTTAGTCGATGACCACGCTAACGCGCGTTATTTAGCAAAAAAGTTAAATAACGTGGCAGGCTTTAACGTAAATATGAGTAATACCACAAATATGGTTTACGCTACGTTTGATAACAGCATAAACATCACAAAACTAGCAGCCGATTTAAAAGCACAGGGCATTGTGTTTAGCCCAAGTAAGCAACTTAGGCTAGTAACCCATTTAGGTATTACCAAAGCGGATATAGATACCTTTATAAAAGCCTTAACGGCCCATATTTAACGCGGCTTTATAATGTTTGCGGCACACCGATTCATAACGGTCGTTGCCGCCAATTTCTACTTGGTTGCCATCGGCAATAGCCTCGCCATTTTCATCGGTACGTAATACGTGATTTGCTTTACGGCCACAATGACACACCGTTTTAAGCTCTATTAACTTATCAGCCCAAGCAAGTAAATACTGCGAGCCGCTAAATAACTCACCTCTAAAGTCGTTTCTTAAGCCGTAACACAATACGGGAATACCTAATTCATCGACTACATCGGTTAACTGCATAACTTGATCTTTAGATAAAAACTGGCATTCATCCACGAGTACACAGTGGCGCTTCTTATCGCTATTAAGTAGCTTGATAAGCTCATACACGTCTTTGTCAGCATCATAAATATGTGCATCTGCTTGAAGGCCTATACGAGAGGATACTTTGCCAACACCGGCTCTATCGTCAATGGCAGCGGTGAGGATCACTGGCTCCATACCGCGCTCTTTATAATTAAACGCTGATTGTAATAAAGTGGTTGATTTACCTGCATTCATTGCAGAGTAGTAAAAGTATAATTGCGCCATGGCCGTGCCTTCAAATAAAAAGTGCGCTTATGCTACCCTAAAGTGCTGAGAATACAAATTTGGAAACGCTATTTTATTTATTTTGCTTCGTGCTCTAGTAACCATTGCTTGCGCTCTAGGCCACCGGCATAACCAGTTAGTTTTTTATTTGCACCAATAATCCGGTGACACGGCACAATAATACTGATTGGATTTTTACCATTTGCAGCCCCTACCGCCCTCACTGCTTTAGGGTTATTTAATTGTATGGCTATATCTTTATAGGTTGCCACTGTAGCAAACGGTACGCTTTGTAATGCCTGCCATACGCTTTGCTGAAATGGTGTGCCGCCAGTATCAAGTTCTAAATCAAACTCAGTACGCGTATGAGCAAAGTACTCATTAAGCTGCGCCACACAAGATAAAACATGCGAATTAGTCACCTTATTTAAAGGCGTACTGATATAACTGGTCGGTGGATAAAACCCCACATAACTAATACCATTTTCAGTTGCCTGAATAATAATATCGTCAATCGGGCTGGGTAAACTGGTTTGCACTATCATAATTGCTGCCAAAGTTGAAAAGTTAAGTAAGATCGAAATGGTGCACAGTTCGCAGATTCAAAATAGCTTGCTGCCGCTTGGGCTTTTTTAACCCCTAAATCGCCATCAAGTAAAATATCGGGTTGGCTTTGACCGCGCAGTTTTGCGTAATTAACCGTCCAAGGGCCAATTCCTTTTAAAGTAAGCCATTGGTCTAAATCATCCTCCTTGGGGTGAATAGCACAAAATTCAGCGAGATTATGCAGTGCATTTTTACGTGCCTGCGGCATTTTAAAAAAAGCAAAATCACTACCTGCCACTACTTCAGGTGTTGGAAAGTACACCTTTCCCTCTTGTTGCTCTGAAAGCTGTTGCACTAATTGAGTCACTAAATTATGCGCCGCAGTTACACTCACCTGCTGACCTAACACAGCGCGAATACCCGCTTCAAAGGTTGACCAAATACCCGGTAACCTTAAGCCTTTAGTAAGTGGAAATGCATTATTAATGTGTTCGCTTAAATGCGCCTCAATTAAATAAGTATCTGCATCTAAATCAAGTACACGGCGAATGTTGTTAATAACTGGCTGTAAATATTGCGTATTATCTATATCAATTTGCACCCGAAAATGATGTTTATCTGCAATAAATTCAGCATTAAAGCGGCCTCTAGACGATTTATAAGTAAAAGTACGCCCATAACTGGTTGGCGTTAACCACTCTATTGGCTCTATAAGTCGTTTTGCTAAAAACCCATGCAATGCTTGCCAGTTATACGGCGGACGAAAAGGCAAAATTAAGGTGAGCCCAAGATCAGTTGAGTGCTTGGCGGTTCTGAGCGCTGAGGGCGCGATATTAAGTTGTTTTAAAAAAGCACCATTGAATCGTCGCACACTTTTAAAGCCGGAAGCAAACGCTATCTCGGTAAGCGGTAAGCTGGTTTCTTGAATCAATTTTTTTGCAAAATGGCATTGATTAAATAACCGATATTGAGTTACTGAAAGACCAAAATATTGAGAAAAAAGCCGCCTTAAATAGCGGCTGCTTATTCCTAAACGCGCTGCAAGTACTTCACAATCACACTCGTTAAATTGATCAATTAACTGTTTAGCGCGTAAGCCAGTGGTTTTTGCTCCCTGCCAAGCAGCACTTCCTGGTGCACTATCGGGCCTGCAACGAATACAAGGTCTAAACCCTGCTTGCGCAGCGGAGTGCGCAAACTGGTAATAGGTTACATTTTTTTCATGTGCAGTGGGCGCAGGGCAAATTGGCCGACAATAAATACCTGTGGTTTTTACCGCTACATAAAAAAGCCCATCAAAACGCGCATCGCGGCTCTGACGCGCTTTTTGCCAATGCTGATTAACCATAAATTGCTCTTATAAGTTATGTAGCGCTTAGCTTAACAAAAACTAGGTATATTACTGGCCATATTCGGCACTAGGGTCTGTTAACCTTTGCGGATTAAAATTTGTTCAAAATAGGGGCGATTTAATCGCGGCGCGAGGTTTGTAACCTAGTGGGCTAAGTAAAAACCGAGCAAAGCTTCCGCGTCCTGCTCACGCCCCTTACCTACATCCATGTAGGCAACAAAGAGTAAATCGCCCCTAGGCAGAACCCTTCGGGCAGCGCCTGTTTGGCATTGATGCTGCGTTATCGCCTATTTATGTGGAATAACCACACCACATAGGCGCTGCCTTGCCTAAATACCAAACAGACTGCTGCAAATTTAACCTTGAAAGGTCAACAGACCCTAATCTTTATTTGCAAAATCAATCAATGCTTGGCCCGTTAAACGATATATAATCCATTCATTCTGTGGCTCAGCGCCCATGCTATTATAAAAATCAATCGCGGGTTTATTCCAATCAAGCACTACCCACTCAAAGCGGCCACAGTCTTTGCTTATTGCTCTGTTTGCCAGCTCTTTCATAATGGCTTTACCGGCACCATTTCCACGGCTATCTGGGCTAACATATAAATCTTCTAAATAGAGACCATTCTTACCTAACCAAGTAGAGTAGTTGTAAAAATACACCGCAAAACCAATCGGCTCACCATCTTGTAAACAAATTAAACTATGCGCTGTTGCGCCGTCGCAAAACAGTGTATCTAAAATTGCTTGCTCATTAGTTTTAACTGCATCTGGCTCTTTTTCATAAATGGCAAGCTCATTAATAAAATGCAAAATTGTTTTTGCATCACTTGGCTGTGCATCGCGAATTTCTATTGCTTTGTTCATTGTTATTAACCCTTTAAAAACTGCTTTTATGCCTATTAAATTTAAAATAAAAAGTGCCTAAATAATTATGATAACTTAAGCCATTAATACATTTATTTATACCCTAGCATATCGTTTTTATATTCAATACGTAACTATCACGGGCTTATTTAAATTTAGCCATTACGATATCTAAAAAACAAATTAAAACAGCGCTTTTATAAATGGTTAAAAGTTGTCATTATGGGTAAAAAGTAAAGCAGTAAGGGAGTCTAACTAAAATGGGTCATGGTCACTCACACAGTCACGTTGATGATAACCAAAGTGATAAACAGCTCACCCTTGCCGTATTTATAAATGTTTTACTGACTGCAGTGCAAGTTGTTGGTGGCGTATTTTCTGGCAGCCTTTCATTAATTGCCGATGCATTACATAACCTAAGTGATGCGGCTTCTATTTTTATTGCCCTCGTTGCCCGAAAAATTGGCAATAAACAGGCTGATACAACCCATCATTTTGGCTATAAACGCGCAGAGATACTAGCAACCCTTTTTAATAGCACTACGTTAATAGTGATCGGTGGTTATTTAATTTTTGAAGCCATAAATAGTTATTTAAACCCCCAACCAATTAACGGTTGGATTATTGTGTGGGTTGCTGCCTTTGCGCTACTCATTGATTTAGTCACTGCGTTATTAACTTATAAAGCTGGCGCTAAAAATAATATGAATATAAAGGCGGCGTTTATTCATAACGTGTCAGATGCAATGGCCTCAATAGTCGTCATTATTGCGGGTACTTTAATTATTTTATATCAGTGGTATGTGGTTGATTTAATAGCAACCACCTTAATTTCACTGTACGTAATTTATCAAGGGGTGTTATTACTGAAAGCCAGCTGTAGTATTTTAATGCAAGCAGCACCCATGGGTTTTGACCAGCAGCTTATCAGCAAAAAATTACGGCAACAGTTTGCTATCACTCAAATAAAATCCATAAAAGCGTGGCAACTGGACGATACTACCACTCACTGTGAAATTGTGATGCAAACAGATACCCCTATTGAGCTTAATGCCATAAAACACTATTTACATGATGAATTTGCAATTGAACACTGTGTAATTGAGTGTTGTTCACCTTAGTTTGATTATACAAAGTACTTTGTAATTAAAACTGAACACATCTTTATTTTTATGCCTTGTGCAACAAAACGCAGAAGGCCTGCTAACAATAATCAACTGCCGTTACGAGCATCTATTTTAACGCAACGTTATATTTGACCCCTATAGCTTGCAATAGCACAAACGCAAATAAAAACAATTATCATTAACCTTGCGTTTACTTTAAGTTGCTCTTAATATTGCGCCCATCATTAATACAACTAAAACCATTCAAACGAAGGACCCGCATGTTTAAAACATCTCTGAGCTTAATAGCATTAATAGTCAGTGGCGCCAGTATTGCAGACGAATCAACGATCCAAAGAAATTTAAATCAAACAGAAATGGAGCACGTTATTGTTTCGGGTAGTCGTGTTTTTGAAAGTATTGATGAAGTCCCTGCTTCCATAACTATTATTAGTCAAAAGCAAATAGAAGCGCATTTAAAAGTTAATCCAGAATTACAAAGCCTTTTAGCACAAATGGTTCCCGGCCTTGCTCCAGATACTGGAAGCTCAAGTAATTCAGGACAAACTTTACGCGGGCGTGCCCCACTGATCATGATTGATGGCGTGCCACAGTCAACGCCACTGCGTAACGGATCATTAGGGGTAAAAACCTTAGATCCAAGCGCAATAGGTCGAATAGAAGTCATAAAAGGAGCAACGTCAATTTATGGTAACGGCGCATC
The DNA here is from genome assembly GCF_057552415.1 of Pseudoalteromonas sp. NH0006-26. Next base: position 561,664 of record NZ_BAAJMJ010000001.1, on the reverse strand, counting down.
AGGCGGAATTATTAACTATATTACCAAGCAAGCACAAAGCGATGGCCAAACCCAAGGTGAAATAAGCTTATCGAGTCGTTTTAGTGCGGTAAAACTTGAAGAAAGCGCAGGCGCAAGGTTATCTGCAGCATTGAATGGTCGTGCAGATAAATTTAGCTACTTAGTAACTGCAAGCTATGAAGAAAACGGTGTACAACGCGATTCGCAAGGCGATATTCTCGGTTTACAATATGGTTTATCTGATGCCGTTACACAAAATTACTTCACTAAGCTTGGCTATGACTTTGATGATGAAAAGCAACTCCAATTTAGTTATAACTACTTCAGTTCACAACAAAAAACCGACTTAGGCGATGTTGTTGGTGATATGAGCCTAGGAGAAAAAACCTACGCCATTCATGTGCCGTCAGAATTACAAAAGCAAGGTAAACCACAAGGGCCAGAAGGCAACGAAAATATAACCTTAAAATACACCGACTACGCACTGTTTGAAAACACACAAATGACGTTAGACCTCTATACGCAAGATATAGAAAATGTGTTTTTCTTCTCTCCAAACCTTGCCAATCCTGATGAGAATTATCAAGGTGGTCAATCAGTTATAAGTTCAGAAAAAAAAGGCGCCAGAGCAACTTTTAATACCCAGGTAGACTTTGACTCAGTTGAAGCGTCATTCATTTACGGAATTGATGCGTTAAATGATGTAACTGCACAACCGCTGGTTGATGGGCGTGTTTGGGTGCCAGAAATGGACATGAAAAGTGTCGCGGGCTTTTTACAAACTAAGTGGGTTATTGCTAATGACTTAATAATAAAGACCGGTGTACGCAAAGAAAATATCGATCTCAGCGTAGATGATTATCGCACGCTAAAATTATGTAAAACGGTCACGCAATGCTCTGTGCGAATTAGCGTAAAAGGCGACACGGTTGATTACAATGCTACGACCTATAACGTGGGCATTAAATACAATCTAGATGAAAAATTCAGCCCCTTTTTAAACTACTCACAGGGATCTGATATATCAGATATTGGCCGCCTACTTCGCTCTGCCACAGTAAATGATATAGGCCTTATTCAAACACAAGCTTCAATTATCGATAATTATGAAATTGGTTTTAATTCTCAACTTGATGCAGTTCGTTTAGAAGTCGCAGCATATCGAAGCACCTCTGAGCTTGGCACTACAAATAAATTTAATGAAGTAACCGGTGTTTATGAACCGGTTAGAGCACCTCAAGAAATTTGGGGTTATGAAGCCTTAGTAGACTACACCATAAACCCATCTCTTAAATTACTGGCAACGTATAGTTATGTAGAAGGTAAAAATACTGAAGCAGATATATATTTAGGCTCTAAGCAAATCAGTCCACCAAAAGCCACAGCCAATCTTAACTGGCAGCCTACGGACACCCTGTCACTAACATTAAGTTACTTGTATGTGGGTGATAGAAAGCGCTTTGAGCCTAATGATAATGGTAAGTATGTTGGCGATCAGGGACCTGTCGATAACTACACTGTGCTTAATTTAAGTGGTCAGTATCAGTTTGCAGATAGTTGGCAAGGTTTTATCGGGGTAGAAAACTTATTTAACCAAGATTACTTCCCTGCCCGTGCGCAATCTTACACCTATGGTGGATACAACATTAAAGGTTTAGGTACCACGGCCACAGTAGGTGTTACTTATCAATTTTAATCAATTACGCGTTCATACTTTTACGGTATGAACGCGCTTATACCCTCAACTAACTTGCTGATCTAAAATACAAATAGCAACTTGTCCATTTATCAACCAGCAATGCAAACTTAAACGAGAATCAAACTCAATATTAACCATATGATTTATAAGTAAATTACTTGCAATTCTGTGCCTATATACTAGACTAGCCACAATTAGAATTTTTAGGATAAGCGCTATGAAAGGTAATCAAAAAGTAATCGACGCCTTCAATACATTGTTAGCTAACGAATTAGCTGCTATTGACCAGTATTTTATTCATTCTCGTATGTACGACGATTGGGGCTTAAACAAACTTTATGAGCGTCTTAACCATGAAATGGAAGAAGAAAAAGACCACGCTGACTGGCTAATTAAGCGTATTCTTTTTCTAGAAGGCGTACCAAACATGACTAAACGTCGTGACCTGCTAATTGGTGACGATGTAAAAAGCATGATGCAAAACGACTTAACCTTAGAACTTGAAGTGGTTGAGTGTGTTAAAGAGGTTATTGCTATCTGTGAACAACAGCAAGATTATCAATCTCGTGAAATTCTAGAAAAGCTATTATTTGATACCGAAGAAGATCACGTCTACTGGTTAGAGCAACAACTGGGTCTGATTGACAAAATTGGCACTCAAAATTACCACCAAGCTCAAATGGGCGAATAAGGACTTACATTATGAAAGGCGATAAAGACGTTATTGCAGCACTAAATAAAGTACTTGCTAATGAGCTTGTGGGTATTAACCAATACTTTTTACATGCACGTATGTTTAAAGATTTTGGTTTTAGTAAACTAGACAAAGCTGATTACAAAGTATCGATACAAAAAATGAAAAACGCCGATCGTTTAATTGAGCGTATTTTATTTTTAGAAGGCCTGCCGAACCTTCAAGATTTAGGACGTTTACGTATAGGCGAAAACAGCGAAGAAATGATTGCTGCTAACATGAGCTTTGAACTTGATACAGTAGATGAGCTACGTACAGCCATTAAGCTAGCTGAGAGTAAAAAAGATTACATTAGCCGCGAAGCGCTCGATAACATTTTAAATGAGCAAGAAGAGCAAATTGATTGGCTAGAAACACAGCAACTACTGATCAAAAACACTGGGCTTGAAAACTACTTACAATCGCAACTGTAAGTTAAAGTTATAAATACAAAAAAAGCAGCTAAGGCTGCTTTTTTTATGTTTAATTTTTAAATGTTATACCAATTCGTTTAGGTAGGCCTATTTATGTAGATTACTATTAAGCCACTTGATCGGTTATATCTGCAATTTGAATCAGTTTACGATTGAGGATCTTTTTAGTACAACAACAACACTTACCGCATTGGCTGCCCACTTTAAGCTCTTTAGTTAGCTCGCGCATGGTAGTAGCACCATCGTCGATGGTTTGCTCAATTTTTTTATCGGTCACACCGTGACAAAGACAAATATACATGAATACAAACAACTCTCAATTTCATTTAGTGGGTTTATATTAATCTAAACGAAAATAGTTATCAATTGGTTTTTTATAAAATTTGAATTTTTTGCATTTTTTTTGGCCAGCGCCACTTAAATTGGAAATTCGCGGCAGCTTGAGAATTGTTTGAATTTCATTCGAAGTATGGCAATTAAATTGAGATTTATTAACTAAAGCCTGACCTTAAATTTAGGTATGATTAGGTAAATAGTTGAATGATTAAAATGAATTATATTAAGTCTGAAGAAGCCTTAATATATAAATACAGGATTAGTGCGTGGGCTATTTCCGGTTTGTGCCATAAGCGGACGTTTGGCGAACTTCAAAAAAGTGCTAGGAGCAGACCATCAGCGAAGTCTATAATGAGTTAGAGAAAACGTCACCTTTCAATCAGGTTAAACATAAAAAACCGTTTACAACATTGTTAGCTATAAAAACTAAGTTTATGACATTTAAAAGATTTCTGCCTGAACGTTTTTAGTCTGTTATTTGCTCAATCAAACTACCATCCATCCTTTTTCCTTGATGTAAATTGTTATTATCAATTAATATTACTGTGACATGAATTAAGGAGGTGCTCTTGAAGAAAAAAGAAATAAAAGGAATTGTTAGTATCTCGATTGTTGGTGGTTTGATATATTTCTCAACAAATCATTGGCAAGCTATAGTTGTTCTATTAACTGTATTGTTAAGCGCATTATTTATAGCCTTTGTTGTTCTCCCGAGAGCTTTAACTTTCTTTTATAAAAAAATAAAAGGAATTACTTTTAATTCTAGACGTCATATTTCGTCTGCAAACCATCCTTCATCTGCAAACGCTTTCGAAGAATTTCAATCAATACCAATAGAAGTAAAGGAAACCTTTTTCCAAGATATTGATAAACATTTAGATATCCTGCTAATAAAAAGAAGAAGTGGAGTATTTAAGGATGAATATGGATTTGAAGATGACTCAAAATGGCAATCTGATTTTCGTCGTTTCGCAAATAAGGTAAACGTTAATCAAGTTGAGGTAATAGAACTTGGTTTAACTTATGTAAATGAAAAATATAACGCTAATAACGCTAATAACGCTAATAACGCTTTACCAAACATAGTAGAATTCCGCGCTGAAATGGACGGTATTGAATATGAACATTACTGTGCCAACATATTAAATAATTTAGGCTGGGAAACACATGTGTTAAAAGCATCTGGTGATCAGGGTGTGGATATTATCGCTTCAAAAGAAAATAGAAAATATGCTATTCAATGTAAACGGTACTCGAAACCTGTTGGTAATAAAGCTATTCAAGAAGTAATTGCAGGTAAAATTTTTTACAATATAGACTCAGCTATAGTAGTCTCTAATAGTTATTTTACTAAATCAGCACAGCAATTAGCGTCTGCTACGGGTGTTATTTTGTTACACCACGAGCAGTTATCCCACCTAAAGCCAGAATAGTAGAGTTCACAAATAAGTGCTAACTAAATTGTAGAGAGATTTAGAGACTCATATATTATCTTACACTTTTACTTAAAGGTTTTGACTTAATCCGCTAAGCAGCTCAAATAATGATCAGACGATCTACAGTTAGATAATGGGCTGTAAGGTACAAAACTTCGGTGGAGGCTCTCTGTCGCCTCCGTCAGCAAATGTCCAATTTTTCTCGTAAACCTCAATAAACTCCCAATGATCGCTTTGTGCCATGAGCGGACTGTCGTAGCCTTAGACTCTTGTTATGTTTATTTGCTAATATAGTCTACAAAACTCACTTCAAATTGGTCAATACCTTCAGTATTCAAGGTCTGACTATTATTAGCCATATGTTTAAATGAGATAGATAATAATCCAGTAAAAACACCTGTATATTTATTTGTTAGCATCAGAAGCCTATCTATGAACGCGGATAATCCCTCGACATCGGCTTTACCTGCCAACAAAAATTGACTATGTAACTTATGAACAAATATATTTCGTAATCTGAGTAGCTCCTGAAACTCTTCATTATCAAAGCTAGGTAATTCAGTTTTAATTACTTGTACAAAAACACCTAAGGTTTGCTTTCTGTTAGCTACAGATTCATCTAAAATATTACTTAGAGATAAGCTCTTTATTCTAGGATGCCTTTTTTTAACGTCATCACTAAGTGATGACGTATATATTTGAATTAGTTTCTCTAGAAATTGAAGCTTAATTAATAACTTCCCTAAAGTTGAAAAATCACTCTCAGATAGATTCAAATGCAATACTCTCGATAACGCCAAAATCAGCCACCGCTTTCAGCGGTCGGCTGAATTTTCTTGTTAGAGCTTACTTCAGCCTCATTACTATCTAAACTAGGCTTTTCTTTGTTGTTGCCATTTAACGACAGCAAAACTCCACCATCTTTTTCAATACATATATCTTTACTTTTTGAATTTACAAAAAAGTAACTGCTACCGTAATAACCTAGATAAATCATTTTAGAACCATTATCTATCAAGCAGTTTTTTGAGTTTCTTTTCAGATAATAGAAGTTAGACTCACCTTCTAAAATTTCCGTTATATTCTTGCTGCCTTGAAAATAGGATACCGTCGGCAGTATACAGCTAAATATAATTACAAAATTTCTAATGATTTTATGGCTATTTATCAAAAATGGAGGTTTAGATAAAAAATAAAAAATACTTACTATTGAGGCAGCGGGCAAAGCGTAATAAAGCCTTTTCTCTGGCTCTGAAACAAATAGATAATATAAATGCGAGGCCAGTGAGATGATGTTTATTAAAAACATCAATAAAATTAACACTACAAGAACCCAAAAAAGCATCTTTATGGCTTTAGGGTCGTCATGTTCTGGTTTTCTTGTTCCTTGTGAATTATATGAATCCACCAACACCCAAAAGAAGATGCCTAACGCAGCGGGTATAACTGGGTAAGTTGCTGATTTAATCATGTCTATGGGAGACAGAAATTCCAATACATTAAAATGTAAAGGTGTCCAAAAACCGAGAAGATAGCATATTCCCACAAACACAAAGTAGAAATAACAAAAGGCGGAGAGAGTCCAGTTCATCGCTATATCATTTCCTTAAGCTCTAATAATTTAATAGTGCGCTCATCGCGCATATTACTGCCGACTAAACGCTCATTTATCTACTTTATATAGTTTTAACAAATAACCTAAAGCATTACTATCACTAAGTTTTTTAAAGCTTTAAAGTAAAGTTAAATGAACTAATATGCGCGCAGCGCTCATTTCCATAAATATATGCGCAAAGAATAGTTTAACAAATCAATTAACGACGATATTTAGCAAACCTCAATGACCGGTTATCGCTCAAATAAGACCCCGAAAAGTTGCTCATATAGCTATCTAGATTATATTTCGATAACTACCTTTGAAGCACTAGAAACGGAAGTTTACTCCCGTTTTGTACTTTAAGATTATAAGCTGGTGTCTAGTGAAAGCTGGGAAGTCTACATCGAACACATCTGTATTAGTGCTCATCCGAAGATATGGAATTCAGTTTGCAACCTTTCGACGATCGCGACCAAGCCTATTCCCATTACCACACCTATGAGAAGCACTCCGAAAACAAGACACACATAGAGCAATGTCCAAGCACTGGCAGTTTTTAACCCCGCCTGCTCTTCGGAAGTCTTATCGGAACATCGGTAGATTTGACTCAAACTTCTTTCCCCCCCAAGAACGGTGCCACCGATCACTCCAAAAAGCAGTGCGACCGCGAAAGTGAGGACCCGATACTCCGCATTAGCAAAGCCATCCCACAAAAGAATAGCGCCGTTGGTCCAAGCTAATACAGTGCAACCCCATGAAGCAAGTTGATAAACAATTGTTAGTCTTTGGGTCATTAATTACTCATTTTTTTGGATTGTCTGCCTAACGCTGCGTCAAGTGGTGAAGAACGCCAACCACCATACCTAACCCACTATATCTTAAACACTAAATTAAACTTGAACTGAGATCGCCAAGTGTTGTGAATCCGCCTTAACGCTTTGTTATGGCGATTTATTTTAGACTTGCTTGGATTATCAGTAACTCAATTTCATGGTCCGATGTATTAACCAAACCATGGGTGCCAAAACGTTTATTAACTATCATATCTCCTGAGGCCACTTTTCTGTCCCCTCCTTCAATGGTCATAGTGCCTTCACCTTTCAAAATAATGTACATTTCTTCGTCATCTCCGTGAAAATGCTCTCCCATAGAACTTCCAGGTGGCATAACGACACGGATGGCAAAATCCCAAGCACCATCGAAATCTTTACGTCTGAATGCACGATAGATATCTATTGAACCTTGTCCATCATGGCTATTTTCGTCGACTTCTTTATCGCAAGTGTAGAAATTACGTATCATCTTTTCCGAATTCCTTTTTGATTATTTTCCACAGTTCAACTGAGCGCCATAACAACTTTATCAGAGGGTACTTTCCCTATAATGGCGCGAAAAGTCCTTATTTTATGAACTTATATTAATAGCAAATATTGTAAGCTATTGCCAAATATAAACATTATGCTTTCTGTAGTTTATATAAACATGTAAAAAAAGGAACGTTTCCCCTTATTCTTACTCGGTTAATGACGGCTCACCTGAAAAATCGGTTATCGCTCTAAGCGGCACTTCAATCACAACAAAATTTGCTTGGCATCTATCAAACAATGGCAAGCTTACCTTTCCTTCTATTTACAGTAACAATAATTAAAATTGATTAGACTATGCGAGTAAAAGCCTTTTTAAATGAACCAGGCGTTAATAACTGAAAACACATAAGAGTTATTAAGCTAAATAATTTTTTATAAAAATTCAGTAAAATTTTTTTTCCAGATTATACTTTTATATTATTGCTGTAATTTTGGACAACTATGTTAAACAATTATTCTGTGCGTACCCGTTTAGCAGTGCTTGCATTGCTACCAATTATGATTTTTTTAATTACATCGTTTTTTTCAATAAACACAATGGGAAGGTTAGTAGCAGGGATTGATAGTTTATACGACGACCGTGTCGTACCACTTAAACAAATTAAACTTGTGTCAGATAATTACGCGGTAAATATTGTTGATTTACTTCACAAGTATCGTGCTGACTCTATTACCAAGTCAGAACTCTTAGCAAATGTTAATGAGGCTAGAAATACGGCTGATAATGAATGGAAAGCTTACTTAAGCACACAGTTAACAGCTGAAGAAAAGCGCTTGGTAGATAACGTTGAAAATAAACTAAAGCCTGTGCTCGTGCATTTGAATAATTTAATTGTAAGTATTAATAGTGGTGAATTTTTATCACTACCACAAAATCAATTTGTTTATGAGCTTTACCAACTCTTTGATCCGCTTAGTGCCAGTTACCAGGCTTTGATTGATTTGCAGCTTAAAGAAGCGAGTGACTTTAGAGTTAAAGCTGATGAAAATTATCAATTTATAAAATTTATAATGAGTGTGACAATCGCGATATTAATTTTACTTCTACTGATTGTTGCCTACTTTATTTACTGCTCGATACAAAACCCATTAATGTCATTACGCGATACCATAACGGATATTGCAACCAATGCTGATTTAACAGCTCGTGCTAAGGTTCAGGGTAAAGATGAGATTGCAGATACCGCATCTAACTTTAATGATATGTTACTTCGGATCCAAGGTTTAGTAAAAGATATGGCAGGCGCAACACTAACACTTGCTTCGGCAGCTGAAGAAATGAACTCTATTAGTATTCAAGTAGCCAGTACAGCAACCCAGCAAGAGCAACAATCAGCTATGATTGCAACTGCAATTACCCAAATGAGTAGTGCAATAGAACAAGTTGCTCAAAACGCGCAAATAACCTCTGATAAAGCCACAAGTGCTGACATAAAAGCAGGCCAAGGTCAGCAAGCTGTTGCTGATAATATCGAGTCAATAAATACGCTTTCAACTTTGGTTAATACAAATACGCAGCTTATTACAGATCTAAATACACAAACCAATGATATAAACCAAGTTGTGATGATGATCCAAAGTGTTGCTGAGCAAACTAACTTGTTAGCCTTAAACGCAGCCATTGAAGCAGCAAGAGCTGGCGACTCAGGTCGAGGTTTTGCCGTTGTAGCCGATGAGGTAAGACAACTTGCCCACAATACTCAAAAAGCAACCGCTAGCATTAATGAAATGATCACAAAACTACAAGGCATGGCTCAGCAAGCTGTTAATGCGATGGGTAACGCTGAAAGCAGCGCTAAAGAAAGTGTCGACCATGCTAATTATTCTTCACAGGTACTCAGCGAAATTAACCAAGAAGTTACCGAAATTGCAGATATGAATACTCAAATATCAACCGCAACTCAGGAGCAAAAAATGGTCGCAAATGAACTAAGCAGCAATATTAATGAGTTTAGCGCGAGTATTACTTCTGTTAGCGAAAGCTCACAACAAAATGCTCAAGCATCGCAAGAACTCGCACAGCTTGCGGCAATGCTACAAGGACAAGTTAATGTATTTAAAGTTTAGGTGCTTTAATTTTGAGGCATATTAGCGCTTATACTTTAAATAAAAACCTTATATGCCATCATTTAAATGATTAAATGATGGCATATTGGTTACTTTAAGCGCGAGTTTGATTAGACAATATAGTTATCCAATCACTGGGGTTTGAAAGTATAAACTGATATGAGCTGCCATCTTGCGTGAAAACCTCTATCGCATCAGCCGTTATTGGAATAAGGCCTGCGCCCTTACCTTTACATTCAACCACTTTTAAAATTGTATTACGTGGAATTGTATGTGGTTCTAACCCCAATTTTTCATTAAAAGGTTCAAAATTTAAGTCGGTTTGCGTAATCCAAAACTTTCCGTCCGCTTTCATTACTCCATTTTGAATGGTTGCCGTAGTTGATTTAACGATTGTTGATTGCATATTTAATTCCTTTACACGTGTATATAACTTCAAATTGCTCAACTTCCATCTGTTTGTAATTACAGTAAACTTGAGAGCTAAACGCAAGCTCATTTATTCATCAACATTATTAAAACAGTAACTAATTTTAAAAATTATCCTTATATATTTACCTGCTTTAAACTTTGTGGAATAATCGCCATCCTCTTAGGGGAGTAGCCCGCTCAGTGATGAGTAAACTTATCAACATAATTGCACCTCATGTGCATGGTAAGTTTGTAATGTTGTAGCAAGCGTTATCGGCGAGACCTAGGTAGACACTATCCTCATGGCGGGAGATAGCTGTTTGCCTTGGTTTAATATTCCCGCCTGAAGATTATATTAATGGATATTTTTTTAACCTCTACCGTCACTGTTGCCCTCGCTGAAATAGGCGATAAAACTCAACTTCTATCGCTATTACTTGCGGCACGTTTTCATAATAAAATAGCGCTTATTTTAGGCATTCTCGCTGCTACTATTATTAATCATGGTTTATCTGCCTGGTTTGGTGATTGGCTGAGCGGAAACTTTGCCGTCGAATACTTACCTTGGATAGTTAATATAAGCTTTATTGTGGTAGGGCTGTGGCTACTTATTCCAGATAAAGATGAAGAAGTGAGCCATAAATACGACCGCTATGGTGCATTTTTAGTAGCCTTAATCTTATTTTTTATTGCTGAAATTGGCGACAAAACACAAATTGCAACCGTGTTGCTCGGTGCACAATATCAATCTGTTTTATGGGTAACAATTGGTACAACCCTGGGTATGCTAATTGCCAATGTCCCTGTTATTTATGCCGGTAAGGCGCTACTAAAAAGAATTCCATTAAATACCGTTAGAGCGATAGCCGCCACTGTGTTTGTATTACTTGGTGTTTATGGCTTAGTAACCATGGTGTGATTAAGTAACCTACAACAAAAAACCGCTTACCTAAAGTAGGTAAGCGGTTCAAGGATGTATAAGCAGTTATCGTAGAATAAAAATGGGCCTCTTTTACACTCGGTTAATACAATAACACCCTTTTGTATCGGCAATTAATAATGACGAGTTAAAACCAGCTTGTAGATTACTGATCACGGTCTCTACAAACCCACTACCTTGTGAACAAGCCAAGCCTTCTGATAAAGGCCCTGCATAAACAAAATCACCGTTTTTATCAATTAACACTGCAGCTGGCGTTGCCGGGACCACTAACTTTAGTTGGCTATTGAGTTTAAATGTCTGTACCTCAACGCCCTGGTTTTTCGCAAACTGCTGTAAAGATGATAGGTGTGGTTTAGCTTGTATAGTACATCCACACTTATCTTCTGTAATAATAAGTAGTTGAGCACTATCTTTGTTTTGCCAAACCACCTGTTCTTTAAATTGCGAAAACCAATTGTGTCGTTCCAGCATTTTATTTTCATCAAACGGCTTTAATTGCCCAAGTTGAAAATACACTAAACCCGACACAACAACGACAAGCCACACACCAATTAAAGCAACAATAAAATAGCGCTTATTAGTTAAATTTTGCAATGCTTTGCTCTAACACATCAATACTCACATCAATCATTTGTACCTTGGCGGTAAGTTGATCAACAATTTTTCCGTCTTCATGTTGGCGTTGACGCATTTGATCTGTGCTTATTGCAATTTGCTCGGTATTGCCTGCCTGCTCAGCAACTACTTGCGCAACCGAGTTAGAGCTTGAAGATACAGCTTGTATTTGCTCACTCATTGACGAAATATTTTCTTTCATGGTGGCACTAATTTTTGTTAGATCTACAACAAACTCAACACACTGATTCATCGATTGTGTTGAAGTACGACTATTATTCACCAAATCTGTTAACGTTGATGCTATTTTTGCTGTTGTTTGCTGGCTGTTATTCGCTAAAGAACGAACCTCATCTGCAACTACAGCAAAACCACGACCATGCTCGCCCGCTCTGGCGGCTTCAATTGCAGCATTTAAGGCTAACAAGTTAGTTTGATCGGCTATACCTGATATTTCATTCAACAAACTTGTAATTACATCGCCAGCAGCCACTAAGTGGCTTAACTGCTCTTCTGTATTGTTTAATAACGTGAGCAACTCTTTGCTTTTACTGTCTGTTTGTAACACTTCTTGCAAAGCAACATGGGCAGAATCGGTAATACTGCTAACTTGCTGCTTTAAAATATCGCTTTCTTGCTCAACCAGTTTAAAGCCATGGGCTACTTGTGAACCTGAATTAGCAATATCATCTGTTTGTATATTTCGGTGTTTCGCACTGTCTGCTAACTTATCGTGCACATTTATAAGCTCTTGGGAGTTATTTTTTAATGAATCAGATTGAGTTTGAACCTGCTTAATAACATCCGACAAGTATTCCAGCAGAGTGTTAAAGCCTACCACTGCACTGCTATCTGTATCATCTGCTCGCATCGAGAGTTTTATCTGATTAGGGTCTTGCATTATTTGTTCAGTGGCATAACTTAACGACAAACCCGCACGACGTTCACGCTTTAATGTCACTGCAATAAAGCCAGCAACAAGCGCTTCAACAATGGCATAGGCCGCATGAATGAGTACCGTTGAAAAAGCTAAACGATCAGGGTCGAAAACATAAAACCCCGTATTTTGAGTCTGCAGGTAGTAAAAAGATAAATGATGAATAGCAACAAACACAATGGCCGTAATAAATACTCGCCATTCAACAAACATTATCAGCATGGCTAAGAAAATAAATATTTCGAAATGCACCTCAATAAGCCCATACGCTTGCTGAATATGCAAAAATGAAAACATCATAATTGCAGCAGCGACAACATGAGGTGTAACTTTACTTTCGGGTTGGGTTTTTAATAACCAAATAGGAAGCAAGCATAAGGGCAAGCCGACCAGAAATGCCTCTGTTAATGTATCAAAATAAAGGCCTATACCAATAGACTCTGCAAATAATAAACAGAATATGATTGTAAACAATCGACTCACACTAGACATAAAAACCTTAATTAATTTTATAATAATTAAACACGCTCATTGTTAGTATAACCTACAACAACTCGCAATTTTTTATCTTAAATCAAACTAAGAATGATTATACTGTTTGATTTAAAAATGTTTTTAGTGCGCTACTTAACTATTGATAATATTTGTTTAAAAGTAGACGTCCCTGCTTTTTTTGTCCATTGAAATATAATAGTTTCAACGCAAGATATTATAGCACCTGCTTGACGAAGCTGCTCAATCGCAATGGCTTTATGCTCTACATTTCGTGAGGCTATTGCATCAGCAGCAACTGTTACTGCATACCCTTGTTGTAGTAAATCTAAACATGTTTGTAACACACAGACATGCGCTTCAGTGCCAATAACCACCACATGAGGTCGTTGTAATTGCGAAAGAGTATCTAAAAAACCGTCTTCGGCGCAGGCACTAAAATTTATTTTTTCAATATACTGAGCGTTTGGTAAAGCTTGCTTTATTTTCTCATCACTTTCACCTAGTCCTTTTTTATAATGCTCTGTAATTATTGAAGGAATTTGATGAATAGCACTTGCATTTGCAAGCTGTAAAGCACAATCTAAGGTGCTATTAAATGAAGCTATGGCGGGTGCCAATTTACTTTGTAAGTCGATTACTAAAAGTACGCTATGTTCTAAGTTGATATTTTCTCTAAAATTCATCTGTAGTCCTTTTACTTTAATTAGAATAACTTGTAATGCCCACACAAAAACACAACAATTAATTCACATTTAATGCTTTTTGTAATTTTTGAATTAAACTCATGTTATATTACACCAATACTAAATACTAAACTTGTCAGTTAAAAAGGGTAAGTGCTTTTGAGTAAGTTTTTCTTTGTTGTTCATATATTTTTATTGGTTTGCATGCAGCACAGTTTTGCTTCACAAACTTATTCTGAACAATTACAACGTATTACTAGCAACGAACAACTGTCGCAAAGCTTTGTAGTGAAATCAATACAAGATGATATCGGTTACGTTTGGATAGCAACTACCCAAGGCCTATTTCGTTTTGACGGTTACCAAGCCACCCCTTACGAAAGCCAAACAGGTTTAAAAAACAATTATGTAATCAATATCTACAAAGCTAACGACGGCAAAATAATAGTCAGCACACAACTTGCTGGAAGCTATTTAATTGACCCATATACTTTAACTGCTGAGCAAATATATTCAGGACATTTGAATCAAAATGAAGAAAAGTTTTCTCCTATTACTGCAGTCGTTGAGCAGCCTACACACTTTTATTTTTCTATTGATTCCCACGTGTACCGTTTTGATAAAAAATCAAAAAAACTAACACTCGTTGCATCTTTGCCTGATGAAAACATATTTATTCGAGCATTATCACTGCACCAAAGTATATTATATGTTGGTGCCGATCAGGGGCTATACGCTTATAGCTTTGACAATAACGAGCTCCAACAAATAATACTCAATGACACCCAAGAAGTTATCAATGATAGTAACAATGTAAAATTTTTATCTATAGATGATGAACTTGGGTTGTTAGTTGGTACGGTTGAGGGAATGTACCGGATTGCTTTTAATGAAAATAAAAATATAAATCCCTCGGAATTATCAACACTAATTAATGACTATAATATTTGGGATTATGTAAACACACCCTATGGTGAATTTATTGCTACAGAAAGTGGGCTATTTGAATTTGATAGATCAACCTCAAAACTCACCCCTATTTTAAATTTCAAAGATAGTAGCTACAACATAACAGAAAATACGATCAACGATATTATGTTTGATGAATCTGGTTTGTTATGGCTTGGTTCAAGAACCCATGGTGTATTAACGTGGGCAGCACAAACAAAAAAATTTAAAAGAGTCAGCCTACCGGATAATAATATTGTAAATGTTATTTACCAAGACACAGAACAATTGCTCTGGATAGGCACTGACGATGGACTTGTTCGCTACAACTCAAAAACTAAAACGAGTGATTTATTTTTACAATCTAAAGATAAAAAAGCAGTTTATGGTTTATCTTCTATCGGAGATATTTTTTCTGCAAATAACAAAGGCGACAACTATCTATGGCTAGCGACTTTTTTTGGGCTTGAACTTTTCAACAAAGAAACAGGAAAGTTTGAACAAAACAAATTTATCACTGAGCATAAGCTAAATACTGACTATATATTTGGTATTGCTCAAGTCGCTCCAGATACCTTTGCTTACATCAATAATGATAATTTTTATATTTTTAACGCCAATACCGGCGAAAACAGAATTATCAAAGGATTAAAAGAGCAAGTTTCACCATTGCTTGCTTACGCATTCCATGCTCCCTCAGATGCTTATCCTGGTGAACTACTGTTAAGTACGTCTGACACGTTTTATCGCTTCAACGAAGAAACAGGCACGTTAATTACTATTTTTAAATCTAAGACGGCAAAAAACAACCTTTATCATACGGTAGAAAACTATTACTTAGACACTAAACGTGAACTGCTGTGGTTAGCAACCACACAAGAGGGCTTAATTGCCGTAGACTCAAAAACATATCAGATAGTGCATACCTTTAATGCAAACAACTCTCTCAATACTAATGCCATTTATAAACTTATTGCCGATGGCAATGACTTTTTATGGATTAGTTCTGACAACGGGTTATATCAACTTAATTTAAATACTTTAAACATAACTACTTATACAATTAAAGACGGTTTAAGCAACAACCACTTTACTGCACTTGCAGCAATTAAATTAAAAAATAATGAACTCGTATTTGGTAATCGCAGTGGATTGCTGCAGTTTGACCCTAATCAATTTAATAGTGAGCAACAAAACACTGATAGCAAATTGGCGTTCACCGATATTAGCTTGTTTTCAAAGGCGCTCAATTACTCACCTGATAAATATCGTAATGCGCCGTTAATGCTAAAACACGATGACATGGGGTTAACGGTTCGGTTTTCTAATTTTGATTATAAAAATACAAGTAAAACTTATTACAAAGTAGAGTTGAGTGGTCCCTCATCTTTAAGTTATGACGATTTAAAATCTAATCATGTGTTTTTTACTAAATTACAACCCGGTGACTATGAACTATCAGTGTTTACTAAGCAGCGAAATGGAGTCATTACTAGTGATCCTGTAATGCTTAAGTTTAGTGTTGCCTACGCACCTTGGCAATCTCCTATTGCTTACACATGCTACTTCCTTGCGGTGTTTATAATTCTGTTTTTATTTTTTTGGCAATACCGAAGCCGTAAAATAGCGATTGAACGCGCTCATCGAGCAGCCATTCATTCTAAAACTCAAACAGAGCTTGCACTAAAAAGTAATAAGAGTGGCGTTTGGAACTATAGCTTTGCAGACAACTCAGTTAATACAGCCAGAGGCGAAGAATTAGGCTATGAAAATATACCTGAGCGTATTGATATACATAGCTTCTTTAATATTATGCACCCTGATGAGCGTCATAGAATAGAAAATAAATGGAATGCATTTATAAAACAAACTCAGCCACAAGACTGGCAAGCGACATATCGATTACGTCACAAAAACGGCCATTGGTTGTGGTTTCATGACCTAGGGCAAATTATTTATAATGAAGACAGTAAAAAGCCTGAGTATGTATCTGGTATTTTTACTAATATTACCGAGCAGTTAGCAAATGAACAGCAAGCAAAAATACTCGGTGAAGCATTTAGCCAAATAAATGATTTTTTACTTATCTTAGACGAAAACCTAGTACCTTTCTCGGCAAACAATAGCTTTATGGAGGTATTTTCTGATGATGGTGAAGGGGGGATTGTTACCTCAGAGTTATTTATAAAAGCCATTGGGCAAACTAAATGTAAAGAATTTGCAGCCACATTAAAAGCACTGCAACCAAAAGAAAATTGGCGAACTAATGCCTATGTAAATACCACAAAAGCAAAGCAACACCCTATTCATTTAAGCGCCACAGCTGTCGCTAATGAAAAAGGTAAAGTTGGGTATTATGTTGTTGTTATTACAGACTTAACCGAACAGAAACGCGCTGAAAATGAGCTGCGTTATCTGGCTAACTATGATGCGTTAACCGGGTTACCTAATCGTAGTTTAATGAATCAAAAGATTGAAAATGCCATAACAAAGGCCGCCAAAAACGACTTGCAATGTGCGGTGATATTTATAGATTTAGATAAATTCAAACCCGTGAATGATTCATTTGGGCACGCTGTGGGCGACAAATTACTGTGTAACATTACCGAAAGGGTTGCCCTATACTTAGGTGACCATGCAACCTTCGGGCGACAAAGTGGTGATGAGTTTTTAGTATTAATCGAAAATATTACCTCTATGTCCTCGCTACAAAATACGCTTAACGAAATGAGTAGTGAGCTGGCAAGTAAAGTTATTATTGATGACTTTTCTATCAATATTTCTGCCAGTATTGGTATTGCCTTGTACCCTCATGATGCAAACTCAACCGATGCTTTGATCCGTAATGCAGATATTGCCATGATGCATGCAAAACAAGCAGGTCGAAATGGATTTCAGTTTTTTAATGAAAAAATGAATGAGCAAATAAAACAAAAGCTTATTCTTGAAAACGACTTAAAAGACGCCGCAAAAGATAATCAGTTCTTTAACCATTACCAACCAGTAGTTAACACAAAAGATAAAACAATAAGCGGTGTTGAGTTATTAATGCGCTGGGAAAATCAAGGAAAACTAATCTCTCCGGCTTTATTTATACCGGTGGCAGAAGAAACAGGCCTAATTGATATGCTCACTGAGCAAGCATTACAACGTGCAATCACAGAGCTTGCGCCTATTCTTAGCGTTAACCCGCAGTTTTATGTGTCGTTGAACATATCACCAAAACATATTCTGAAAGCTAACATAACCCAACGACTGAGCGCTATACTTGAAAAAGCCAACATAAAACCACAGCAAATACGCCTAGAAATCACAGAAAACACGCTGCTAGAAGATAAGTACAAAGCAGCTAAACAACTCAAGAGCCTTCAAGCAGCTGGGTTTAAGCTATTTCTTGATGATTTTGGTACTGGCTATTCATCACTCACTTATTTGAGTCAATTTCCAATTAACGTAATAAAAATTGATCAAAGCTTTGTAAATAGCATTGGCATAGATAAAGGCGACGAATCGATTATTAAGACTATTTACTCGCTTGCTGAAAACTTAGAGCTATATTGTATTGCAGAAGGGGTAGAGACACGAGAGCAACTCGACTTTTTAACGAATATAGGTTGTCATAAGCTTCAAGGTTACTATTTCGCCCGCCCTATGAGTGCCAACGATTTAATGAGCCCTGAATGCTTTGAGAAGATTATTGATTTGATATAAAAACGCAGTAATGAAAGTGAGTTGTTAACCTGATTACTAAATTTATAGGTTAACAACTTAATGTATATGTTTGCATTCATAACTTTCAATTTGCAGTACACTGTTGCGAACATTAAATTTATCTGCAAGTAGTTTAATTACTTTTAACCGACACTCTTCATCATGTTTTTCTATAGTGCAATGTTGCTTCAACACCACGTGAGCACCCACTATCACTTTTTTATTTTTACGAACAACGGTAACATTGTGCACATTGGCAACGTGCTCCATGTTGGTTATTTCTGTTTCGATATCTTGAACTTCAGGCAGTTTTGCTTTGTTAGAGCGTAGCCCTTTAATACAACTAATTATCACCTTAATTCCCGTAAACAGTACAAATGAGGCAATTAACATACTCGATAAAATATCAATCACATTCCAACCTGTTATGTAAATTAGTACACCGGCTACAAAAGTAGAAACAGTCGAAATTAAGTCAAAAAACGAATGTAAAAAAACCGCATACACGTTAATGCTGGCCTTACGCCCCTTATAAAGTACCCATGCTGCTGCACCATGAAATAAAAAACCAATCGCAGCAATCACCGACATTAAATAGCTATTTATAACCAGCTCATGCCCACCTTTGTGATGCATAAAGCGCTCAGCTCCCTCAAATAAAATAAGTAAACTAATGGCGAGATATAAAATCCCGTTGATCAGACCACCGATTAATTCAGCTTTTTGATGGCCGTCGTTGTAAGTTTTAGCCAGATGAATAGCAAAGCTAGAAGCAATAAGTGCTATAAATAATGAACTGTTATGAACAAATAAATGGCCTGCATCGGCAAGAACAGCAAGTGAATTAGCATAATAAGCACCTATAAGCTGAATCACCATAAACGAACAGGTAATTGCAAGTGCAATTAGTAGACGGCGACGGGAGGCGTGATGTGTGGTTATTTCTGTCATGAAATATAAAAGGCCTTTACTGGAAACAAAGTAAGCTCATGAAAAAAAGCAAATTAGAAAGTACGTAATGATATACAGTCACAATTGTAATACGAAGACCAATTAAACGCACTAAAAACTTAGTAAAATACAAAGAACTGTACTAAATATAAATAGACATATACTATTAATAATTAAAAGCTTTGGCAGATCCTGCCGGTATAAGTGCGGAGAAATCAGTGAGTCATGACTCAGACAAAACAATTTGGCAGGTTTTTAATCTTATTAATTTAGCAGTGATTGTTTACGATAATAAAAATCAACACTACACGTTAAATCAGCATGCTAAAACGTTACTTAGCATAGAGGGTGAGAGCGCTGTTAAAAAAGATGTTTTTAGCAATCTTGTGCTGCGCGACTTTAGTAATGATGAAGTTGTGAGTGTTGGACAATTATTTTCTTCTGATATAACAACCGTTTTATTAGGTTCTGAGCCCACTTCACAACTGTTAAATATTAACCATGCTGTGGTTGATGACTCTGTAACTATGATCACTCTAGAGCAAGATCATACATTTACGGAGCAATATAACTTTGATCATATTATCTCTAAAATCTCTACCAAACTTATTGATATACAAAATGACAATATAGATCAGCAAATTAACTTTGCCCTCAAAGCCATCGGCACCGTATTAAAGGCTGACCGCAGTTATTTATTTGAATTTAACACCGACAACGAAACCATCACCAACACTCACGAATGGGTTAACACGGGTATCATTGCCTGCAAAGATAGGCTGCAAAATGTACCAAAAGTTGAACTACCCTATTTTTTTGAAGTAATGAATCAGAGCCATCTATTTCAAGTCAATGATATTGAGCAATTACCCACTAAAGCCGACGCTGAAAAAGCGGAGTTTAAAGAACAAAGTATTCAATCGGTTTTGTGCATAGGCCTGCGTTTTGATGATGAGCTGGTCGGGTTTATTGGTTGTGATTGTGTTAAAACTAAACGTCATTGGAGCAAAATAGATTTAATTAGAATCAAGCTTGTGGGCGAAATCATCAATAATGCACTTAAAAATATTAACTATAAAAAAAAGTTGCAGTTAACCCAACAGCAATTAGTGAGCGCCAATATTAAGCTCAATAAATTAGCGAATACCGATGCACTAACTAATATTGCTAATCGCCGTTTTTTTGATACTACACTAAAAAGTGAAATTAAACGTTGCGCCAGGCACCATCAGCCAATTAGTTTGATTATGTGTGACATCGATTTTTTTAAACGTTACAACGATAATTATGGCCACCAAAAAGGTGATGACGCATTAAAACAAGTGGCTCGTGCTTTAGAAAGCGTATGTAAGCGTGAAGGTGATTTAGCGGCTCGGTACGGGGGCGAAGAATTTACAATTATTTTGCCCGCTTCTAACAAAGAGCAATGTCATGAGTTTGCTTTACTGATACAGCAAAAAATTAAAGCGTTAAATATTCTCCATGAATTTTCTTCGGCTGCTCCTCATATCACCTTGAGCTTTGGCTGCTTTACCAATTACCCTAAGGCTGACACCAACATGCAAACCATTATAAAGAGCGCTGACATCGCATTATATAACGCAAAAAAAGCCGGCAGAAATCAAATATGCACCTTTGAATAATCTATTATGAATAGCCTACCTCCTGTTTTTATAGTACAAATTAAAAACTAATGATAATCTGTAGTTTGTTGAAATTATAAACACCATGCAGTTTTTGGACTGAATGTAATTAACAAGGAAATACCCTATGGATCCCATCGCAGAAATTATGAATATTGTTTTTACTGTTGAAGCGTTTTTACTGATTTTTGTTTTAGTGCTACTAAAAAGTAGTGTTAAATTTGTACCACAAAACCGCGCATGGTTAATTGAGCGTTTTGGTAAATACCAATCAACTAAAGAAGCAGGCTTAAATTTCATTGTACCTTTTATTGATCGCATTGCTGCTGATCGCAGCTTAAAAGAACAAGCTCAAGATGTGCCCTCGCAATCGGCAATTACCAAAGACAATATTTCGCTATCTGTTGACGGTGTATTGTACTTTCGTGTACTTGACCCATACAAAGCCACTTACGGAGTCGACGATTATGTATTTGCAGTAACGCAGCTATCACAAACTACGATGCGTTCTGAACTGGG
This sequence comes from Pseudoalteromonas sp. NH0006-26, assembly GCF_057552415.1. The sequence goes on along the minus strand of NZ_BAAJMJ010000001.1, from coordinate 540,139 downwards.
TAAAATGGAGCTTGATAAAACATTTGAAGAACGTGATGTTCTCAATACTAATATCGTAACCTCTATCAACCAAGCGGCTGAGCCTTGGGGTATTCAGGTTTTACGTTACGAAATAAAAGACATTGTGCCACCACAATCTGTGATGGAAGCGATGGAAGCACAAATGAAAGCCGAACGTGTTAAACGTGCGCAAATTTTAGAATCTGAGGGTGATCGTCAAGCAAACATCAATGTCGCCGAGGGTAAAAAACAGGCTCAAGTTCTAGGTGCTGAAGGTGAAAAAGCTGAACAAATTTTGCGCGCCGAGGGTGAAGCTAAAGCTATTATTGCCGTTGCAGAAGCGCAAGCCGATGCACTACGTAAAGTGGGTGAAGCTGCTGATACTGAGCAAGGCCAAAAAGCGATTCAACTCGATTTAGCAACCAAAGCCATTGCCGCTAAAGAAGCTATCGCGAAAGAGTCATCTGTTGTTTTATTGCCCGATAACGCCACTGATGCAAGCTCATTAGTTGCACAAGGCATGTCGATTATTAACTCATTAAATCAAAAGCAAAAACTTTAATCTGTTGAGGATAAATAATGACGCTTATTACTAACAACTTACCTGAAACACTAATGATTTTAGGCGTACTTGCGCTCATTATCGAAGTGGCTGTGTTAGGTATGTCTACCTTTATATTATTATTTTTAGGTATGTCTTTGTTTGCCAGCGGTTTAATGATGAACTTTAACTTGTTAGATGACTCTTTAACTACCGCATTGTGGAGTAACACGCTTATTACAGCTGGGTTTGCGCTATTTTTATGGAAACCACTAAAGCGTATGCAAAACCAGGTTGATAACAAAGGTGTACAAAGCGATTTCGCTGAGCTTGATTTTGTTTTAGCTGACGATGTTGATGAAAGCGGACATACAATGCACCTTTATTCAGGAATTAGTTGGAAGTTAAAAAGTAAGCAACCACTCCCTGCTGGTACACATGTTAAGGTCGTAAAAAAAGAAGTGGGCACTATGTGGGTTGAAGCCATTTAGCTAACTAGCACCACATTAAATTATAAGGGCAGTAATATCACTATTACTGCCCTTTTTAATATCAATTCTGGTTTAGTGCTTTAACAACATTAATATTATAATGTATTACTCAGAAATTTAATCACTTAGCTCTGCAGCAGAAGGAACAACCACTGCATATAAATCATTGATAGTTGCAAGCGCACTTGAATGTAAATTTAACGCTGAGACTTCACTCACTGATGTTTGTAATGCCCGAGTTGCACAAGCATCTGCGGCCACAGTTGCATGATTCCCTCTTAAAAAAGCACCTTGGGCGGTAAATGTCACGCACATATGGCTCATAAAACCAATGATAATGACATTATTATTACCAATTGCATCCACTTGTTTACCTAAGTCAGTGCCTACAAAGCTATCAGGCGCTTTTTTAACAATAATGCTCTCACCATCAATCGGCGCCACACTAGGGTGTATTTGGCCTATTTCGGCGTTTACATCATAAGGCGAACCTTGGCCACCATCGTGGACCACATGAATAATATTAGTCCCCGCCGCACGTGCATCTGCAAGCAAATTCTTGGCATTATTAAGGGCATTTTGCCAGCCTTCTAACTCCATTACGCCTTGCGTGTATGTGTTTTGATAATCAACGAGTATAAGCGTCGCGTTAGAAAGCGAGGCAGGTACATCGCTAAGGCCATTTAATTCACGCAGTGTTGTTGTCATATTTTTACCCTTTAATAATCAATAGAAAACAAATAACGCAGCACGACTGCCTAGTTGCCACGTTTGTATACAACCAGAATATACTTTATAGTTTGCCACCAATAGTGTCTCTCAGGTCTACATTCGATGATATTAGGCCAAATATGAACATTAAATCTGCGCACAACGTTGCCATTATTGCTTATAACAATATCAGCTTATTTCACTTATCAATTCCGTGTAGTATTTTTGGAGAAGATTTAGACCGTACAGACGCGCGTCCTTATAATGTTGAAGTTTGTACTGAACACGTTGGCCTAGTTGACACGCTTTCTGGTTTTCCTATAACTATTAACAAAGACTTATCTATAATCGCTGATGCAGATACAGTGATTGTTCCTGCTTGGTGCAATCCTGATACTGTAGTGCCTTCAGCATTACTAAATGCAATTAATAACGCACATGCACGTGGAGCACGAATTGTTGGCCTTTGTTTAGGTGCTTTTGTATTAGCAGAGGCAGGAATATTAGAGGGTAAAACGGCATCCACCCATTGGGTATGGGCTGACGAATTTGCAAAAAAATACCCCAATGTCAATTTTGATAACGATGTACTATACATCAATGTCGATAATGTATTTACCTCGGCGGGATCAGCTGCGGCAATTGACTGCTGCCTTCATATATTACGTCTTGATCATGGTGCTGATATTGCTAACCGGGTAGCAAGAAGAATGGTCGTTGCACCACATCGTAGTGGCGGACAAGTTCAATACATTGAAAAACCCCTACCCCGAAATATCGATAGCAACCGCTTGGAGCCCGCCATTAGCTGGGCAATAAATAATGTAACCCAGCCTCTTAATATTGACTTATTGGCAAATAAAGCCAGCATGAGCCGACGCAATTTCTCTCGTTTATTCAAAAAAATCATGGGGCTAACATTTACACAGTGGCTACTTGAGCAGCGACTAGCCATAGCACAGCAACAGTTAGAAACAACCACACACACTATTGATAGAGTAGCAACGGATTCAGGCTTTTCATCAAGTGTGAGTTTTCGCCAGCATTTTTTAGCCACTTTTTCTATTTCGCCAACCGCCTACAGAAAACAATTTAAAAGTAGTGAATCAAAGTAAAAAGATGCTCGCACAGTTCAAGTACACTTGTTAGCATGAGTGTATTGTCAAAGGATGGAAGTTAACATGAATAATAGCCAACATGCATTAGTGGTTGAGGGCGGTGCCATGCGCGGTATTTTTGCCGCAGGCGTACTTGATGAGTTTTTAGCACAGCAATATCAACCTTTTACCAGCTATTTTGGTGTATCTGCTGGAGCAACGAACGTCGCGGCTTATTTATGTAAACAAGCAACACGAAATTACAAAGTGATTACTGATTATTCGTGTAGGCCGGAATTCATTAACCTGCCCCGATTTGTTAAAGGCGGTCACTTATTTGATTTAGACTGGCTTTGGCAAGAAACAGTACGTGAAATTCCTTTAAACACCGATGAATTTTTACAATCTCCTCACGATTTTTATATTGTTGCAACGGCAATCGAATCTGGGCAAGCCCATTACTTACAAGCAACCGGCAACGAAATGATAGAGCAATTAAAAGCCTCTTGCGCTATACCCATAGCTTATCGTGATTATCCAAAAATAAATGATATTGCCATGACCGATGGTGGCGTTGCCGACTCTATTCCAGTAAAAAAAGCCTATGAAATGGGTGCATCAGAAATAACGGTTATCCTTTCTCAACCTTTAGGCTATCGTAAAAAAGATGTCAAAGTAGCGTGGTTAACTAAGCAACTCTATAAAAATACCCCTGCACTTGCACAGGCCAGCCTACAACGCTCTAAAAACTATAATTCCAGTATTGATTTTTTACATAATGCTCCACCGGATTGCAAAATAAATATTATTGCCCCACCAGCAGGGTTTAAAGTCGGTCGCACCACCAAAAATCGAGCTCTACTCGATATTGGCTATCAAATGGGTATTAATGAAGCTAAAGCCTATATAAGGAATTATTATGAGCGATAAAATCAATCCAGAAGAAGTCGACGATGTTATAAACCTAAATACAAAACCAACTCAACCTATTAATTGTTAAATCAGTGAGTTAATGTAATAAAGGACGATGTGTTAGTCGTCGTGTTGTCAAAAAATAGATTAAATTAAGGCATAGTGCTTGCTAGTATTTCTGTTACACACCAAATAAATTAAGGGTTTTTGTGAATTTTCTTCGATGCTTTCATAATATAGTCTCTAATCAACAGCTAAGCTTTGATCAAAAAATTGCAGACTTACTTGCTTTTGGGCTCGATGTTTTTCAGCTCGACTTGGCTATTATCAGCCGCGTGAAAAATAATTCTTACACTGTTTTACATGCCATTACCCCTGACAATTCTCTTGCTATTGGTACTGAATTTGAGTTAAACGGCACCTATTGCACGCATACCTTGTCGGCCAACTCTGCATTGGCATTTCATAATGCGTCGCAAAGTAGGATTGCAAATCACCCTTGCTATATTAATTTCCAATTAGAAGCGTATATTGGTGCGCCTATACGAATAGGCCAAGAGGTATTTGGCACTGTTAACTTTTCATCAGCTCAAGAATGTGCTCCTTTTAGCGATGAAGCTTATGATTATATTGAATTATTAGCGCAGTGGTTAGGCTCAGAATTTGCACGTAATCAGGATAAAATTAACCTCATTAAAAATAGTGACACTTTACTAAAGCTTGAAAGTGTAGCAAATATAGGCACATGGGAAGTCGATCTTGTTAATAACACCCTGTTTTGGAGTGAACAAACTCGACGTATTCATCAAGCTGAAGAAGGCTATACTCCAAATATAGAAACAGCCATTGAATTTTATAAAGCGGGCAAAAGCCGAGATAGTATTAATAAAGCGGTAGAAAATGCGGTATCTAAAGGGGAAAAATGGCACTTAGAGCTGGAAATTGTTACCGCTAAACAGCAAAGCATTTGGGTGTCGACTTTTGGTGAGGCCGAGTTTAATAACGGCCAATGTGTGCGATTATTTGGTACTTTTCAAGATATAACTGAAGCCGTTAAGCTACGCGAAGAGTTAAAACAAAAAAAAGCACTTGCTGAGCAGCTATTAAAAGATCGAAGTATGCTATTTGCCAAAATTAGTCATGAGCTACGCACTCCGCTCAATGGTATTACGGGTATGTTAGCGACACTCATAGATGAACATGATTATGACAAGCGGGCTGAAAAAATTAAAATTGCCCTACGAAGTGCTGATATATTATTAAGTATTATCAATGAAGTACTCGATTTTTCAAAAATAAATCATGGTGAATTAAAACTGGAACCTCATCACTCGTTGCTCAAAACGGTATTTACCGATGTGGTTTCTTTATATTCAGTATTATTTAGCAATAAAAATATTGAACTACGAGCCACAAACCTCATTGCTAACGATGTTTGGGTATACTGTGACACCTCTCGACTAAGTCAGATTGTCTCTAATTTACTGAGTAACGCGTTAAAATTTACAGAGCATGGATCTGTTTCTCTTGAATCGCAATTAGCAGTAGATACAAAGCACCCTTTACTTACTATTAAAATAACCGACACGGGTCGCGGTATGAGCGAGGCGTATTTAAACTCATTATTTAAGCCTTTTACCCAAGAGGTTGATGCCAACAACAACAAAGGTGGCACTGGGTTAGGCTTAGCCATAGTTAAAGAACTCGTTGGTTTTATGAATGGCAAAATTGAGGTAACCAGTGAGGTTAAGGTGGGCACGTGTTTTACCTTAACTATCCCAATTGAGCTTGGTAAACAACAAACACAAACACCTAGCCTTAAATCTATTAATAATCATAGTAATAAGCTATCGGTTTTAGTGGTAGATGATAACGAAATAAACCGGCTTGTATTAGAAGCGGCACTGGATAAGTTTAATATAAAATCAGACTTTGCTATAGACGGCCAAGATGCCCTGTTAAAATGCAAGCAAAAGCATTTTGACCTTATTTTCATGGATTGCATCATGCCTATCATGGATGGTTTCCAGGCCACTAGGCAACTAAAAGCACTAGGTATTTGTGACCCGCAACAAACCTATATTGTAGCGTTAACTGCTAATGCTTCTTCACAAGATAAACTAAACTGTCAGCAAGCGGGTATGGATATGTTTATAGCCAAACCGTTTAAGCTTCCAGCGATAGAAGAAGCAATTACAAATACACTAAAAAGACTGGGCGTAGCCACATTATAACAACGAGTGTCGCCCAGATTAACTTGCACTAAAAACACAAAGGATCATTATGACAAATAAAATCATTGGTATTGTACTTATTGTTATCGGCGTAGCGCTTGGTATGTGGGGTTATGATGTTTACGATTCTGCAGCTTCACAAGTTACTCGCGCATTAAATGGCGAAACCCCTGTAGAAGCATGGCTAGGCTTTATTGGCGGGGCAGTATGTATTTTAGTGGGTATTACCCGACTTAAATAGCACACAAAAAAGCCGCCTTTGGAGAGGGCGGCTTTGGTGAACAAACAGCTATGGGTGAGAGCTGTTTTATCAAGAGGCTTACGCTAAAACACTATTAAGCAGCGTTTTGCTCTGCATCGGGTGTTTGGCGAATTAAGTAGTCAAAGGCACCTAAGCTCGCAGTTGCGCCGGCGCCCATAGCAATAATAATTTGCTTAAATGGTGTATTGGTCGCATCGCCAGCACCGTATATACCCGGTAACGACGTTGCACCTTTAGCATCAATGAGTATTTCACCAAATTGACTAAGTTCAAGGTCACTCTCTTGTAACCATTCGGTGTTTGGTATCAAACCAATTTGTACAAATATACCGGCTAAAGTTAGCTCCTTACTTTCTCCAGAAACACGATCGGTATAATTCAGGCCTGTCACTTTATTACCATCACCGAGTACTTCAGTGGTTTGTGCATTTTTAATAATAGTAATGTTTTTTAAGCTATTAGCTTTACGAATAAGCACTTCGTCAGCACGTAACGTATCGGCAAATTCAAGCACCGTTACATGCTCTACAATGTTAGCTAAATCAATAGCCGCTTCAATACCTGAGTTTCCACCACCTATTACAGCAACAGGTTTGCCTTTAAACAATGGGCCATCACAATGCGGACAATATGCAACGCCATGACCTTTATATTGTTGCTCGCCAGGTACGTTCATTTCACGCCAGCGAGCGCCGGTTGCTAGCACAAGTGATTTTGCTTGTAAAACTGCGCCATTTTCTAAAGTAATGTCATAGCCATTACTCCCTTTTTGCAGGTTTGTAGCGCGTTGGTTGTGCATTACATCAACATCGTATTCTTTAACATGCTCCTCAAGCTGAGCCACCATTTTTGGCCCTTCGGTTGCTTTTACTGAAATAAAGTTTTCAATAGCCAATGTGTCAGCTACCTGCCCGCCAAATCGATCGGCAACCACTCCCGTATTTAAGCCTTTACGTGCTGAATAAATAGCTGCTGATGCACCTGCAGGGCCACCGCCAACTACGAGCACATCAAACACTGATTTTTCATTCAATGCTTTGGCTTGGCGCTGCGCACCTTTGCTATCAACTTTATTTAGAATATCGGTTAGGCTCATTGCACCTTGGCTAAAAGGTTCACCATTTAAGTAAACAGCGGGTACAGCCAATATATTTCGTTGTTCTACTTCATCTTGAAACAGAGCACCATCAATCATGGTGGCTTTGATATTGCTATTTGTAGCAGCCATTGTATTGAGCGCTTGAACCACTTGCGGACAGGTTTGGCAACTCAAACTGATATACACTTCAAAGTTTAGTTCTTGATCAAGTGATTGTATTTGCTCAATATCATCTTCGCTGGCTTTACTTGGGTGTCCGCCTGTGTGCAATAGCGCAAGTACTAAACTAGTAAATTCATGACCCATAGGTACCCCTGCAAAGGTAATATGAGTATTTTTTTGTGGCGAATGCACCACCATTGAAGGTCTGCGTGCCGTAGAATCTGGATTGTTACTCACACTAAACTTATCGCTTAGTGATGCTAAATCATTCGCTAAACTTTCTACTTCTGTTGACTTTTTGCTGTCATCCAAGGAGATAAGCAGCTCAACAGGCTGAGTCAGCGATTCAAAATGGCTTTTTAATTGGTTCTTTATGTTGTTGTCTAACATGGCTTAGCCCCTTACGGAAAATAAAACAGCAGAACCCCCATGCCATCAGTGCATGTGCGAATTTTAGAAACGTGTGATGGCTTGGGAGAGTGCCCAGTGAGCCAAGTAGGCTCACTGGTATTAGAGTCATGTTCTACTCTAAATTTAGTGAAGGTAAAGTTTAAATCTTACCAACTAGGTCTAGTGAAGGAGCTAATGTGTCTTCACCTGGCTGCCAAGATGCAGGACATACTTCACCGTCATGTGTGGCAATGTATTGTGCAGCTTGTACTTTGCGAACAAGTTCTTTAGCACTACGACCAATACCTAAATCATGCGTTTCAACAACTTTGATTTCACCCTCTGGGTTCATTACAAATGTACCGCGAAGTGCTAAACCATCATCTTCAATCATTACACCAAAGTTACGTGTAATGCGTCCTGTTGGGTCGCCAATCATTGGGTAAGTGATTTTACCGATAGTGTCTGACGTGTCATGCCAAGCTTTGTGCGTAAAGTGTGTATCTGTTGATACCGAGTAAACCTCTACGCCCATTTCTTGTAACTGTGCGTAATGATCTGCAAGGTCACCTAATTCAGTTGGGCATACAAATGTAAAATCTGCAGGGTAAAAGAAAAAGATAGACCACTTACCTAATACGTCTTTTTCAGTGAGTTCTACAAAGTCACCATTGTGGTAAGCTGTTGCATTGAAAGGTTGTAATTTTGTGTTAATCAATGAAGTGCTCATAATATTCCTCATTTATGTTTAGTGTATTTAAAAAGTAAACGCCTTGTGCGTTGGCTTGATTAATACAATAAGGCCATTGAGAAATTAAATAAAATTGATTGTTTAGATTAAAACAATCGCTTTTTAAGATTGATCTAGGTAAGAAATTAAAATAATTGAATGTGAGTTATCTTAAACTTAAAAATTACACTGAACACTAAAGGTAGCCATCAGAAAATGAGATTTTCAAATTCGTTTTCAGGTAAAGCTTTGCTAAACAAAAATCCTTGCCCTTCTTCACACTCAAGCGAAATAAGTGTATCGAGCTGTGCTTGAGTTTCAATGCCTTCACCAACAATCTTTAAATTAAGTGAGTGTGCTAAATGGGTAATTGCTTTCACTATATCTAGGCTTTGCTTATCATCAACCATATCTTTAACAAATGACTGGTCAATCTTTAATACATCAACAGGGAATAGTTTTAAATACGATAGACTCGAATAGCCCGTTCCAAAGTCATCTATCGCTATGCTCAAACCAAGGTTTGAAAGCCCGTTTAATATTCTACTTGTTTCATCAAAATCACTCATTAAAGCGCTTTCTGTCACTTCTAACTCAAGGTAACCACTAGGAAGCTCAGTATCCTCAAGTATTTGCGCTACGCTTTCTATAAATTTAGGATCTGTAAATTGTTTAGCCGCCACATTAACAGCAACTTTAATTGGATGACCTTTATCTAGCCAGCGTTTAGCAGCTCTGCAGCTTTGTTTTAAAACGCTATGACCCAACTTATTTATTAAGCCTGTCTCTTCGGCTAATGGAATAAAGTGTAACGGCGATATAAAACCGCCCTCCTCATCTCTTAACCTTACTAACGCCTCAGCGCCTATAATTAATTTATTTTTTAGGAAAAGCTTGGGCTGAAAGTGAACTTCCAACGTGTCTTTTTCAAGTGCATTTCTCAAAAGCTTATCTATATTTTGACGTTGATGAAACTCATGTTCTAAGTCATCTGAAAAATAACAAAATCTATCTCTACCGTGCTCTTTGGCTTTATACATTGCTGCATCAGCATGCGACATCATTAATTCGGCAGAATCAGAATCAGTTGGATTAATACTAATTCCCACGCTTATAGTTAAATTGAACTCTCTTCCATCGACACGAAAAGGTTGATGCATCGCATACAAAATATCAGATGCAACAGCATCAACGTGACACGTTGATTTAATATCGGGGAGCAATAATACAAATTCATCCCCGCCAACTCGGGCTAAGGTTGTATTTAAATCAACAATAGATTCAAGGCGTTTAGCAACCAGTTTTATGATTTGGTCGCCAACATGGTGTCCCTCGGTATCATTTAAATATTTAAAATGATCAATATCAATTAGCATTAATGCCACAAAAAAACCATTACGCACAGATACCTGACAGGCATGCGCAACGCGATCATGTAATAAAATTCGGTTGGGTAAATCGGTTAATTGGTCATGGTTTGCTAAATGACTCATTTTAACGGCCATCGCAATTGACTCGCTCACATCATGAAAAACTATAATCGCGCCAATAATATTACCTTTTTCATCCCTAATAGGAGAGGCAGAATCCTCAACCCGATGAATTCTGCCATTTAAGCTCGTTAATTGGCAATTAAGCGCCATAGCTACTCTTCGCTGCTCCTTTAAAGCAATAGAAATTGGATTAAGACTTTTATGCTTTGTGGTTGCATCCCGTAGTTGCATAACCTCTGAAATATAATTACCGACAGCTTCATGCATCACCCAGCCGGTCATCATTTCTGCAATCGGGTTCATAAACGTTATTTTTTCGTCTTTGTCAGTTGCTATAACAGCGTCGCCAATCGAGTTGAGCGTAACCCGCAATCTTTCTGATTCAATAGCAAGTAACCGCTGAGAATGCTTTAATTGTTGCTCTTGTGTTTTTAGTTTTAAATGGTTGCCAACGCGCAAACGGCAGACCTTAAGATCGACTGGCTTTTGTATGTAGTCAATCCCACCCAACTCTAAAGACAAATGCTCAAACTTACTTTCATTATGAGAGGTAATAAATATTACCGTTACACCACTGGTTTTGGGATTGTTTTTTAAGCGTCTACACACTTCTAACCCGCTAATATCTGGTAATTCAATATCTAATAAAATAATTCCAGGTAAAAACTGCTGTGCTTTTTCAATTGCACCAAAACCAGTATCGCTGCATATAACTTCTGCGATATCTGATAAAGCCCCCTCTAGAATCATTAAACTAGAAGGTTCATCATCAACAATAAGCACTCGATGCGCAAAGCTTTGATCTACAGTGGTTAACACAATAAAGTCCCATAAAAAAAGTAAACAAACGCGACTAAAGTCTAGCTGAGTTAACCTAAACATCCATTAATTACCTAAAATAAATACTAACAATATTAAATTGATTGTGTTAGCTACAAGAGGTCTATAATCATCTGCAGTAAATATAAGCCAATAAAAGAAAAACTCCTTTTTAATAGTAAAAACTTTTTTCTTATTTTTTTATTATTAAGCTCAAACTTGATAAATTATCTATAGTTCTCTAGGTTTAATTATAATTAAATAATGGCTAGTTTTTAATTGGAGTAATGGATGCCAATAAATCTTAAAAAAAGGATAATTCGTCAGGTAAGTAATTACACCCTTTTATTCCCTATTTCTTTATCCGCCATAATTACCTTAATTGTTTTAGCCATTATTATTAATGAAGCAAGTTTATCGCGCTCAGTACTTGGCTCTGTAGAACTAGAAATAATAGACAAAAACCAATCTATTAATTCACAAACACAAGAGGTTATTGAAAACTACCGTCGAGATATTCGTTTTTTACACGCAACCCCTCCAATCAAAGGCTTAGCCAGGGCATCAAATAACAAAGGTGTAGACCCACTAGAGAACACCACCTATGCTCAATGGAAAACAAGGCTTGAAATTATATTTGCAGCGTTTTTAAAAAATAACCCAGATTACGAGCAGCTAAGAATCATCAGTACCAACAAAAAAGGACAAGAACTGGTAAGGGTTGATCGCGTTCAGGGCGCTGTAGAGGTTATAGATTTAAATAGGCTCCAAAATAAAGGAGCGCAAGAGTACTTTACGGCCAGTAGTAACCTCTCTGATGGCGAAATGTATCTGTCTGAAATTTCGTTGAATAGAGAGTACGGTAAAATAGAGTTTCCTTATCGCCCGATGTTGAGGCTATCTATGCCAATTTTTGATGAAAATCAAAATAGATTTGGCTTTATCATAATTAACGTGAATGCTAATGACTTATTAACCCTTTTAAAAAACAGTATTAATACACCATTTCAACTCGCTTTAACTGACAGTAACGGCTATTTTCTATCACACCCAAATAAAGATTTCACCTTTGGTAAAGACCTAGGTAGTGATATTAGTATCAATAATAACTACACTTTTAACCCCGTTGCTAATAGCTCATTGTCGCTTATAAAACCAAAAAATAATGCGCAAACGAGTTATTACACCGCAAGTAAAAAAATCACTTTAGCGCTGGGTGAAAAACAAAACTTTTTATCTAGTCACGTTTTAGCGCCTGTTGAGCATATTAAAAATATTGAAATGGAACGTAGAACAAAGCTCTACGCCTTTTTACTTATTTTGGTTATTGTATTAACTGTCATTCTCGCATTTTTCAATCGTAGCCTTCGCAAAAGCCAAGAGCTTGCAAATGCGCGCGCACAATCTGAGGCAATTATAACTGGCTCATCTGATGCGGTAATTGGCATTACCAAAAACGGTATTGTCTCTAGTTGGAATAATGCCGCAACTCTGATGTTTAAGCTTGGAGAGTTAGAAGCAATTGGAAAACCAATTAATGATTTAAAAATAATAGATCAGCTAAATTTTAACGAGATAATTGAAAAGTTCACTGATGGTACTCGTCAATTTAAGCAAGACGCTAGTATCAGTAACAGCTCTACTAAACGCTACTTTTCACTCTCTTTATCAGCCATTATCGATCAATTTGGAATGTTTATTGGTATTGCAATAATAGCCAGAGATGTAACCAAAGAGCGCACCATTGAGAATGAAATAATAAAAGTAAATCATGAGCTTGAAAATAAAGTAGCCATTCGCACTAAAGAGCTCAAACAAGCCAGTGAAGTAAAAAGTGCGTTTATTTCTAATATAAGCCATGAAATGCGTACTCCACTTAATGGCATAGTGGGTACTTTAAACTTAATAAAAAAAGAGCCATTGAGTGAAACACAAAAAAACTATTTAGAAATGACCGAAGTTAGTGTGAGTGCTTTATCTGTATTAATAAATGATATTTTGGATTTATCTAAAATAGAAGCAGGTAAACTAGAGTTGAACTTTAAAGAGTTTAATTTAATAAAATTAATCGAAAGCGTTTGTGGCAGTATGGCTGTTAAAGCTCAGGAGAAAGGCCTCGAATTTGTTTTAGATGTTGTTAATTTAAAATGTAAAACGATTAAAACTGACCCCCATCGTTTTTCACAAATCCTGACTAACTTAGTAAATAATGCGATTAAATTTACTGAAACTGGGTTTATAAAGGTCACTGCTTATTGCGAGCAAACAAGCAGTGATACTGTGACTGTTCATGTAAAAGTTACCGATAGCGGTGTGGGCATTGCACAAGAAAACCAGAGCAAATTATTTACCGCTTTTTCCCAAGAAGATAAAAGCGTAGCGTCTAAATTTGGTGGAACAGGGCTTGGGCTTTCTATATGTAGACAGCTTTGTAGCCTGCTGGGCGGAGAAATTAGCTTTGAGTCAGAAAAGTCACTAGGTAGTAGTTTTCACATAAAACTAACACTGAGCAATGATGATACAACTCATTATAGTTTTACCCCACGATTAAAAAACAAAAGCTTTGCTATTGTGACTAAAAATAACGAGTTAACCGACAGCATAAATAATTTAATAGCTGCTTTTTCTGGAAACAGTTTTTCACCTGAACAATTACAACAATCTCTTGTTTCAGATGATATAAAAAACGTACCTTTACCTGACTTTATACTTATTGAACAAGACGACATATTGTTAAAACGTTTAGATGAAATGTGGCCATCTATTGCTAATCATCATGCACTTAAAGTTATTTTATTAGCAAATCGCGGTTATCCGCAAATTAAAACAAGACACGTGCAAACCAGCTTACTTTCTAAACCAATACTTATTTCAGAGTTTTTAAAAACAGTAGCCGATGAGCGCAGCCTTGAAGATAAAATAAGTGCTGGTAGCAGCAATATTAATATTAACAAACGCCGTGAATCAGACTCAGTTAAAACTGATAACTCTGACTTTAAAGGGGCACATGTTCTTATCGTTGATGATAACGATATAAATATAGAAGTAGCCGCGGGTATATTGTCATGTTTATCTTTAGAGATAGATACCGCGTCAAATGGCCAACAAGCAGTAGAAAAACTTGTTAATTCTGTGGCCAATAATCATCAATACCACTGTGTATTTATGGACTGCCAAATGCCTATATTGAATGGTTATGATGCAGCAAAACAAATAAGAGCTGGTGAAGCAGCGCCTCAAAATATTGATATTCCCATAGTCGCTATGACTGCTAATGCAATGATGGGTGAAAAAGAAAAATGTTTAGGTGCGGGTATGAGCGATTACATTACGAAACCCATTTCGGCTGACATACTTGTTGCTACAGCAACTAAATGGTTGTCTTCGACCTTTAAACCTGAGCCTGTAGTAAATGATGCAAATATAAATAACGCCAATAATGACTTAACCGATAAACCAACCATAATGCATGAATGGGATAAGGTAAGCGCTTTATCACGCTTATTAAACAATCAAGAATTGCTGGCTAAGGTATGTACCTTATTTTTACAAAGCACACCAAGCAAGCTAGAAGAGCTAAAAATCGCCATAAACAATAACGACTTATCAACGGTCGCAAAACTTAGCCATAGCCTAAAAGGCTCTTCTGGCGATGTAGGAGCTACCAGCTTGCATCAGCAGTTTAGTGAATTAGAGATAATTGCTTTAAAGAATACCGGTACTACAGCGACTATGCAGGATAAATTTGCGCTTATTTTAACCAGCTACAAGCAATTAGATTTAGTTTTAAAACAATACTTAGAATTACAAGTTACCAGTTAGTCACTTGGGTAAACAAAAATATAATGAGTAATGTATTTATACAACTTGTATTAACGCTCACGTTTATGCATAAACTTGATATAAACGATTTAAGTAATAAAATCTTGAAGCATCTGCCTAAATAAACGCCCTCTAACATTAGGCAATTACGGCCTCTGTTATACCTTATTTAATTTAACTACTTTCAAAATGGTTTTTTAATTCATCTTTTTTAAGGTACTCGTTGCTTCTAATACCGCTAAGTCGCCGGCCCCCTCCAAAAAAGCATTATAGTGATTACTTTTTAAGTATGTTTAGCTAGTGCTGCTTGTAAAGCATTAAATTCAATGGGTTTATTTACAATATCAGTTATACCCGCATTGATATAATCAGGCTCATCATTGTGAGTAATATTTGCCGTCGTAGCGATAATAGGAGTATCACTGTAGCCTGGCAGCTCTCTGATCAGTTTCGATGCCAAAAGCCCATCCATCACGGGCATTTGAATATCCATCATGATCAAATCAAAATGCTGCTTTGTGCACATATTAACTGCAATCTCACCGTTATCTGCTGTGGTAATATGTTCAATACCCATTTTCTCTAAAAAGCTTTTTAAAACAATTTGATTAACGGGGTTATCTTCTGCAATTAAAATACGCTTGCCCTTAAAGTTACCATTAAGGGGCTGCGGTTTTTCCTCTATCAAGCTTGTGCTTTGCGATGAAGTGTTAAGCGTTAGCTCAAAATAAAACGTTGAACCTTTACCCAGTTCACTTTTTACCTGCAGCGTTGTTCCCATTAAGTTTAATATTTTATTTGATATTGTCAGTCCCAGTCCAGTTCCCCCAAAGCGCCGAGTTGTTGAGGTATCTGCTTGTGTGAAAGCATCAAACAGGGTTTTTATACTCTCTTGTGAAATACCAATACCACTGTCGATAATGCTAAATAGCAAGGTTACTTTATTTTCAGCTTGCTCTTTAAAATCAATTGCTAATGTAACCTGCCCTGATTCAGTGAACTTAAAGGCATTACCGAGTAAGTTCATTAGTACCTGTTTTAGGCGGGTTTCATCACCTTTAACTAAGTCACAAGACTCAAGTTCTGCGGTAGGAAAATTAAATTCAATATTTTTATGGTCGGCTTGCGATTTAAAAATTTGCTCTAGTTCGTATATTAGCGCGCTCAATTTAAAGTCACGTTCTTCAATCAACATTTTTTCAGCATCGAGTTTGCTCAAATCAAGAATATCATTGAGGATCACTAATAAACTGTTACCCGAAGAACTAATCACCTCAATCATGCGCTTTTGCTCAGTATTAAGCGTCGTGTTATTTACCAACTGCACCATGCCCAAAATACCGTTCATAGGCGTGCGTATTTCGTGGCTCATATTCGCTAAAAATTCAGACTTTATTCGAGTCGTTTCTTCAGCCGCCTTTTTAGCTTCAATCAAGTGCTCATTTAAAATTTTAAATTTGTTTGCAGCTCGCGATAACACCCCTATTTCATCAACTCTATGAGTGTCTGATAAAACAACGTTATAGTCGCCATTTAATAACGCTTTAAAACTAAGGGTTAGCCTATTAATAGCCTCTACAATATGAAAGTGGAAAAACAAGGCAAATAACACAAAAAACACAATAGATAAAAACAATGAAGCTTTAATAACAACTTGGGCTGCCGCAATTCCATTTTTACTAATAGTGGAGGTTTCTTCTAATAATATAAGTGCGTCATCACGCAGTTGCTTAGCTAATGAAGTGAACTCGACCGAGTCGCCCGCAATAACAATATTAATGAGTGTTAAATAGTTTCTATTTGCTTGAATTGCCTTGGTAAACGCCGCGTCAAACTCAGATACCAAACGTTTGAGATCTTTTATAACATTGGATTTATTAGTACTGGCACTTTGTTCAGCTGCTAATAATTGGTTGATCTGCTCTATGGTAATTTTAACCTGCTGCCTTTTGCTATAGTCTCGTTTGGTTAAAAATAAGGATGAATCGCGATATAAACTATGCCATTGATTTTTTAACTGTGCTAACCATAGGCTATTTTTTTCAGAATCACTTTTTTTAGATAAGGCGGTTAAGCTTGAAATGGCCGATTCATAAATATTGGGTAAAGTAATGTCGATAACTTGTGATTTTTCTTCGTATCTTCTTTTAAGTACTTTTATACCTTTACCATAATTAACAACTAGGCTCTGCATCGACGTTAAAGCGTGCTTCATTTCATCGTCTTGAGTTTGCCTTTTTGCGTCATCTAGCCGCTTCTTAATACTTGTATAATTACTTTTTATTTTTTTAAATATAACATCACTACCAGATACGCCATATACTGAAATATCTCGCTGAATTTCTAGGATATCTTTATTAATTTCGTAAACAATTGTGGAAGTATTCGCAATATTGAGCAAATTTTCGTTGGCTTGCTCTATTTTAAAAGTGCGTTCGTTTATAACCACATAAACCACTAATTGAGTTACTATAAAAATAGCTAATACAGCCAATACCTTAGCTGAAATCGAAGCGGTTAACTTTTTTAGCATTCAGATCCCTTATGAATTTAAAAGCTCAAACCATTTATCCAAGCTATAGTCGTAATTATCCATCACAGTATTCCAAACAGCAATATTAGAAAAACGCTTTTCATAACTACCGCCATCGCGAATTTGCCCTGGTATAATTATATTTTTGCCATCGGTACCAGCTAAATTTTGCGTCGCTTCTTTGCCATCGTACCAATAATCCCATTCAGGCTTTGTAATTATCTCTCTGCTGCGCTCTGGATTTGAAATATAGTAACCTTGTTTTGCAATAAATGCGCCTGGCCAGCCCGATAACCACCAATTCATGTATTCATAAGCGGCATCTTTAACATGGCCTGTGGTTTGCGATGAAAGGCACATAACCCCTTGCCATGCTCTATAACCTTCTTTAGGAGAGGCGTACACCACGGGCAGCCCTTTACTTTTACAAGCAGTTACACCCGGTGAAAACATACTTTGTATATGCACACGCTCACTTACCATAAAATCAACTGATTGAGGAACAGACGTCCAAAAGCCAGCAAAATGACCCGCTTGCTTTTTATTTACTAAAATATTAAATAACTGATCTATTTCCGCAATGCTCATATTGGCTATGTTTTTAAATTTCATCAATCCTTGTGCTTGGGCTGCAAGTGCGGCATCAAAAATACCGATAGTTGGCGCATTAACTAAACCCACGTGCCCTTTGTTGCTGTCATCTAAAAGCCAGCCCCAAGATTCTGTTTCATATGCAGTCCCTTTTGGAATAAATTGCGTGTTATAGCCAAAAGAATCCACATTATGAACATAAGGCATAAAACTAATTTTTGGGGTTGGGATACTGCTTAATGAACCATCGGCTTGCACATAAATAATTTTGTTGGGTGCATCGCCTACACCTTGCGATGCGTTTTCCACAAGTTTACCCGTTTTAGCTAATGGATTAACCTCATCCCAATATTTTAACCTTTGAGTGTCAAGAGGCTGTATGGCATTGGCCTGCCAAAGAATGTTAATTGAGTTAGACCACTGTTCATAAATATCAAACGATGAAGGGTCGGCCGCTGCTTTTTGTAATACCGCTGCACTACCCATTGGCGTAAACTCTATATTAATACCCAGCTCTTGCATCGCTCGTGATCTTATTTGCTCTTGCAGCGTAACGTGAGTGCCCATTACTCTGAGTGTTACTGGCTTTTTAGCAAACACATAAGGAGCCTTAAAAGCAAGTGCAGAGGCGGCGGCCCCAACCGTCAAGGTGTTAAGAAACTTGCGGCGTGTTATCTTATCAACCATACATAGTGCCCATTAGCTAAATACTTAAAATAAGTATAGATAATAGTTACTTATTTGCTAGGGTTTGTTGAGCTTTACGGACAATAATTTGTTCAAGCTAGAGGCTTTTTAATCGCGGCGCGATGTTTGTAATCGAGTAGGCTCGATAACTGCTCCTACGTTATTATAATGGCTTACACCTATGTAAGAATAAGTAAAAAAAACGAGCAAAACTTCCGCGTCCTGCTCACTCCTTTTACCCCCATCCATGTAGGCAACAAAGTCTAAATAGCCCTTTGGCTCAGTCTATGTTTTATTGATTTAAGTCATCACTTTTATATTTTCTCTTCTTGGTGGTCTAAATGGTTATGATTCTCCCTCAGTGAGTGATCTCTATTAATTTAATAGGCGTTAAATGAATAACAAATAGTAAAGATAACCCCCTGTTTACTTGTTACAATAACTAAGTGAATTCTCCCAATAAACATAAAGGTAACCGGCACATGGAAAAATTTGTTAATCATATTCAGTTAGGTTACTTGGGCTTAATCCCTTTTTTAGGCTGTGTTGGCTGGCCATTGATGTTTGGCAGTAACAGTGTCAATTTAGAGTTTTTTAGTTTTTACAGCATCGCTATTTTAGCTTTTATGGCGGGTAATTTATGGCATGCAGGGCAACAAAGCTTTGCCGATGCTATTAAAGCTGTGCTGCCGGTCATTCCTATTCCGTTTTTATCATTTTTGCCGATTGAGTGGATGCTTGCGTGGTTAGGCGCGAGTTTTTGGTTGGTACTAATTTTCGAAAAAGCGTCGATTCATTGGCAGGGTTACCACAAAGATTACCAAAAAATGCGCTTTGTGCTCACATCTGTGGTGTTTGTGTGTCATATCTTAATTATTGGTATGAGTATTTACCCTAAATAGTCTGCCATTACTTAACCATTGGTCTGTAATAGGGTAACATCCGCGCACTGTATTGAGAGGACACCCCATGATAGACCAATTGCGCCAACAGCTTACTGACCTTGGTGAGAATTTTGTAGAAAAAAACGCCGCTTTTAAAATTAAAGTGATCCCTTTTTTTTGTGCTATAAGCATAAAAAAAGATCATAAAAGCGAAGGACGTCTTTCTTTTTATTCAAATCAACTCATTGAAATACTGATGGTTGTGTTGTTTGTATTGTTTGGTTTATCTATATTTGATCCTGACGCAGGATTTACCCATGGTCCTATCCATATTGTTTTTGCTATTTTGATTACCTTTAACCTCATTTTAAAACAGGTTGCTATTGAAGGTTTAAAAACACGTTTAGCTATGTACCGATTGCATCAAACACCTAAGCAAACTGATGAGCCCGAAAACCCAAATACAACTAAACGCTAACTATGTATTTAAATCCAAACTGGAACATACTCACGGTAGGTGATGGCGACTTATCGTTTTCAAATGCGCTTTATCGTCATATTAAGCCAAAAAAGTTAGTGGCATCCACTTACGACGAGCAATCAACTATTGAGCACAAATACCCAGACAATGCTCTCAATGCTTTACAGTTGCAAAAGGTAGAAGTACTTAATAGCTTTGATGTAACCAACCCACAATGTTGGCAAACGCTCGGCCAGCATTTACATAGTTTTGATGTGGTTATTTTTCAATTTCCGCTTATTCCTGCTTTTGTTGGTCGCGATGCATTTGAACACAATACACGCCATACCAGCATGAACGTACTTAACCGCGCATTACTGCATCAATTTATAAAATACGCCAATGAGTTTGCTTTAAATCCACAAGGTGCAGGGCTATGTTTCATCACTTCAAAAGATGTTAAACCTTATCGAGAATGGAATATTGAAGGCAGTTTAAATACCCATTTAAACGCACAATATCAGGGGCAAATGCCATTTGATATTAGTCACTTTAATGGTTATAAAATTCGTAATGTTGACCGTGATAAACACGTTAAAGACACCAGCGGCATTACCTATGTCTTTAGTGAAAAACCCTTACCTGAACTAGCTAGCTTGTTAACTTTGCCTGCTTACTTAACCGATAATTATTGCTCGCTATGTCGTGTAGGGCCGTTTTTAGCTGACGAGGATAAAAGTAAACATTTTGCCGCTAAAAAACACCTGCAAATGATCAAACTAGAGCAAGACTGGCAGCAATGGTTAACAGCGTTTTATAAGTCAAGCTAGCTTAATTAAGTCAGCTGCTTTTTCGGCAATGGCTATCACACCGGCATTGGTGTTGCCGGTAATTATATGCGGCATAATTGAGGCATCAACCACACGCAAATTTTTCACGCCATGTACTTGTAGTTGGCTATTCACTACCGCCATGGCATCTTGCCCCATTTTACAAGTGCCTACAGGGTGATATTCCGTCTCGGCCGTTTGCCTAATATACTCAATAAGCTGCTCATTATTGTTAACATCTAGCGGGTAAACCATATTGCCTCTAATTACATCAAATGCTTCACTTTGCATAATCTGTAGTGTTTTTTTAAGCCCCGCTAACATCACGTTTAAATCATCGGGGTGGCTTAAATAATTAGGGTCAATAAGTGGAGCACTCAAGGGGTTGGCATCGGCTAATCGAATCGTGCCACGGCTTTTAGGTTGCATAATACTACAGTGAATACTGTAGCCATGGCCGAGGTGCAGTTTACGGCTATGGTCATCCACCAGCCCAATTACAAATTCAAGCTGTACGTCGGGTACTTTTGAATCAGAAAATAGCTTTATAAAGGCATGTGATTCTGCAAAATTACTAGTAAGTTGCCCTTCACGTTTGGCAAACCAATCAACGCATCCTTTTGCAACATTAAACGCCCCACCCGCACTAATACCAAATGTGCCTTTACTGTATTTAGCTTTATACAATGGTACAACGGTTAAGTGGTCGTGAAGATTCTCTCCAACACCAGAAAGCTCGTTTACTATTTCAATATTATGCTGCTTTAGTTGCTCTTTAGGGCCAACTCCCGATAGCATTAAAATTTGCGGTGAGTTAATTGCGCCAGCGCTTAAAACCACCTCTTTTTTTGCATGCAATACAACGGCCTTATTGTTTATAGAAACAGAGACTCCGGTTGCAGTTTTATCGCAAAAAAGCACTTTATTAACGTGTACTTTGCTAAGTAAAGTTAGATTTTTTCGGTTTAAATGGGGGGTTATATACGCTTTTGCTGCGCTACAACGCTCCCCTTGATGTTGAGTCACTTGCGATAACCTTGCTCCAACTTGCTGCCCTGCGTTAATATCACCATTTTTCGGTACACCTTGTTGTTCGCAGGCGTTTAAAAACAGCTGATTTACTGGGCTTGGCTGGCTTAAATCCTGCACATGCAAAGGGCCATCAACCCCATGTACCTCACTTTCAGTAAAGGTTTTATTATTTTCAGCTTTAATGAAATAAGGCAATAAACTCTCATGATCCCAGCCCTCATTGCCCAGTGCAGCCCAACTATTATAATCGTGCTTATTACCTCGAATATAAACCATGGCATTAATGGAACTTGAACCGCCAAGCACTTTGCCACGAGGCATAAATCCGCAGCGGTTATTAAGCTCTTTTTGAGGTACCGTATTGTAATGCCAGCTATTAATGCCATAAGGCACACTAGCAGCAACCCCTGCAGGCATTTGAACCATTGTGCCTTTATCACTGCCGCCCGCTTCAATTAAGCACACACTCACATTTTTATTTTCAGATAATCGCGATGCAATAACGCAGCCTGCACTGCCTGCGCCAACAACAATGTAATCAAATGTAGTGATATGCATACTTATTCTCCAATTAAAAAACCAGTTTGCATGGAACATCGAATAAAAACTTGTTATTTTTAGACACCTCCCCGTAAAAGTATATTTTATGAGCCGCTTAATTAGAGCCACCTCTTTACAAGGAATAGACCATTTAATTGCAGAACTTGGGGGAGATTTCGCTGCCATAATGCAGCAGTGCGCCATTAATGTGGACTTTAATAAACTAGAGCAAGAGACCCTTACTTACCGCGCGTATGCACAGCTATTAGAGCATTGCGCGAAAACACTAAACTGTCCAAATTTTGGGTTAAAACTAGCAAACCTACAAAGCTTTGATATTTTAGGCCATATTGCAATAGCCGCTCAAACAGGCACTAACTTAGCTGAGGCGCTAGATTGGGTGATAAAATATTTACACTTGCATACGCCAGCGCTTAATTTAACCACTCACCCACTTGATGACAATGAACACGTGTTTTTATCATTCGCTATAAATCTCAGGCCATTACCAGCAGTAAACCAAGTAATAGAGCTCACCATTGCATTGGCCATTGCCACCTTAAAAAATATAAGTAATGGCCGTTGTAAGCCACAAAGTGTATTTTTACCTCATACCCGAAGCACAAATAGGCAGACCTACCACCCGCATTTTGGGTGTAAAGTTATTACCCATAGAAATAGCGCCGGCGTATTAATTGCCAAACAAGACTTAGCTTTAACACTTAACGTTACTAAGCAGCATAAAACCCAAGCAGCACTTAACTTTTTAGCCGAAAATAATGCTTATAGCCAATCTTTACCCGATCAGGTAAGCGCGCTCATTCGTATTATGCTGCCGCTATTTCAAAGCGCTAATAACACCATTGCCGCTGCGCTTAATATTCACCCTCGCACTTTGCACCGAGAACTTAAAAAGCACGATACCAGTTTTATAAAGCTCAAAGACGCCACTCGCCGCGCCTTATGTGAGCACTATTTATTACAAAACCAATTGTCGGTCACGCAAATTTCAGAGCTTTTAGGTTATCAGGAGCAAGCCACGTTATGTAGTAGCATTAAACGTTGGTTTAATTGCTCTGCCCGCGCATTTAGAGCCAAACATTGTTAAACTGCGCCCTTGTTTAAAAACAGCAAAGGCTAAACATGAATTTTGTAATTGTAGGTACTAATTTTATTAGCGACACGTTATTAGCAGCGGCTAATACACTCAGCAATTTTAATTTATACGGTATTTGCTCTCGCCAAATAAGCAGCGGCGAGCGCTTTTTAGCTAATCATCCAACAAATACCGACGCTAAAATTTTTACCTCTATTGATGCTGTGTGCCAAGATGAACAAGTAGACGCAGTTTATATAGCAGCACCTAATAGCCTGCACAGCGCGTATGCAATAAAGTGTTTAAAAGCAGGTAAACACGTATTAGGCGAAAAACCCTCAGCGGCTAATAGCAAGCAACTTGCGGCTATTTTAACTACGGCAAAGCAGCATCAGCGCCTTTACATGGAAGCGATGATGACCACCCATTTACCTAATTTTGCGCACTTACAAGCTGCCCTGAAAAAAATCGGCACACCGCGCAAGTTTATTGGTCAATTTAGTCAATATTCATCACGTTACGATAAGTATAAAAATGGTGAGCGCCCTAATACCTTTTTACCTGAATTTGCTAATGGTGCCTTGCTAGACTTGGGCATTTATCCACTTTATATTGTTATTGCATTATGGGGGGCGCCACGCTCTGTGCATGCCAGTGGCGTATTACTTGAAAGTGGTGTTGATGGTGCTGGCGATGTGCTTTTAAATTACCCCAACAAACAAGCGGTGATCAGCTATTCGAAAATTTCACAAGGCGAAAATATCACAGAAATTCAGGGAGAATTAGGCCGTATTAGAATTGAAGCCGTGTCGCAGCTTAAAAAAATAGAGTTTATTGCTAACAATGGCCAAAAAGAGCTTATTAGCACGGAATTTGACGAGCACTTTATGAAGTACGAACTCAACCATTTTATTAATACCATTGAGCAAAATCAGGGGGAGTCTAGCGTTAATACTCATCAGCTTTCTGTCGATGTAATGCAAGTACTTGATACCGCACGCGCACAACTTGGTGTTGTTTACCCTGCAGATTTAACGACTTAATAAACAAAAACTACCGGCTAAGCGATAAGCGTATTTTATCGCTTGGCCTTTGAGCACCCTTTACTAAACACTGCTATTTTGAATTAAGCTTAAAAAGATCACAAAATTTGACTTACCTCTAAGATCAAAAGCAGGTAACATGCCGCCAAAATTCATCGCAATCTTTAAGGACATCCATGCAAAAATCAACCAAAGAGCTATTACTGGCTATTTTATGCATATTGCTAGCAATGATGACGATTCAGTCAGGCGCGTCACTGGCTAAACAGCTTTTTCCTATTGTTGGGCCTGAGGGCACAACCGCCTTACGTTTGGGATTTTCGGCCGCTATTTTGTGTTTGATTTTTAGACCGTGGAAACACTTCCCCGTTGCTAGCCAACGCTTACCCATATTAATTTATGGCTTAAGTTTAGGCGGCATGAATATTCTATTTTATTACGCGATAGAACGTATCCCATTGGGTATTGGGGTTGCGCTTGAGTTTACCGGCCCATTAGCTGTTGCGTTGTTTTCTTCTCGCAGAAAACGTGACTTATTTTGGGTAGCATGTGCAGTAGCGGGTATTTTATTACTCTTACCTGATATGAAAGGCCAAGACAGCCTTGATCCAGTTGGTGTAGTGCTCGCACTTGCGGCAGGTGCCTGTTGGGCTGGTTATATTTTATTTGGTAAAAAAACAGGCAGCCAAAGCTCTGGTGGCGCAACGGTTGCGATGGGCATGACCATTTCAGCTATTGTGCTTGTGCCTTATGGTGGTATTTCACAAAGTGCTGCATTTACTTGGGATATTATTCCATTAGGCATTGCTATCGCCGTACTTTCGAGCGCCCTACCTTATACTTTAGAAATGATCACGCTGCGTAATATGTCGCCGCAAGGGTTTAGCATTATGATGAGCCTTGAACCTGCTATTGCAGCGCTAGCCGGACTCATTATTTTAGGAGAACTGCTCAGTATTTGGCAGTGGCTGGCTATTTTACTGGTGATTATTGCCTCTGTAGGCAGTTCAATGTCTAATGGTAAAAAGCAGCCCGCTGCTTAGAGTTTAATAATTTAATTGCGTCATGAGCTATCATGGCGCAGTGCCACTCTCTGTATTTTAAAGCTCTCTCTTATTGCGTTTAAGCCTACGCCTCACCTAACTTTGAACTATAACGTCTTTATATAACTAGCTATTGTACTTATAACAATAAGCATTAACTTTTTGTGTGCATTATTTATACAAACACTTTGTTTTATTTAAACTTTAAATTTAAGTAAAAACCCGCAACCTAATTTTTATTCTGAAAAAGTGAATTAAAATTCATATTTTTATTTCCATCAACAAAACTCCCTGATATTATTAGCGCTCATTTAATAACGTACTCAATCTAACTGGGATGAATTTTTATGTTTAAACCAAGCCTGTTAACCTTGGCTGTATCAAGCGCACTGAGCGGTGTATTATTTAGTGGTAATGCAATAGCACAAGAGCAAATTATTGAAAAAAATAAATCGCTTGAAGTTATTGAGGTTACAGCAACACGCCGAAGTGGCTCTATTCAAGCTGCGCCTCTTAACATTACCGCACTTGATGCCGATGTAATGAAAGACCAAAATATCAGCGAATTAGCCGATGTAGCGCGTTGGGTGCCAGGTTTAACAATTACTGATCAAGGTGGTCGCTCTGGCTCACCTATTATAGTTCGCGGTTTAAATACAAATTCATCAGGCCCTTCATCAGATGGCGGCACGGTAGCCACCTACATTAACGAAATTCCAGTATCGGTAGATATGCGTCTTGTTGATGTAGAGCGAGTAGAAGTACTTATTGGACCACAAGGTACTTTGTATGGCGCAGGCACATTAGGTGGTGCTATTCGTTACATGCTTAAAGAGCCAGAGCTTGATTTCATATCAGGTGAAGTATTTGGTGATGTTTTTCAAACTCAAGAAAGTGATTCAATCGGCGGCGAAGCCGGTTTTATCTTCAACTTACCATTGATTAAAGACAAACTGGCGGTACGTACCAGTTTAAATATTTATGAAGACCCAGGGTTTATAGACTACGCCTACACCGTTCGTGAACCAGGTGTGTCGATTACCGACCCTGATTGGACAAACCTTGATGCGGTTAATAGCAATCTTAAAAATGTAAAAGACGCCAACGGTGAAACCACCACAACTGGGCGTATTTCATTGCGTTACAAAGCAAATGAGTCATTCGAAGGCACATTAAACTACTTCTATCAAAAGCAAGACACCGAAGGCCGCTCAATTGTTCATCACAATAGCCTTAACGAAAATAATGGTTTAAGTGATCGCATTGGCAAATACGAGTCAGCGTACCGTTTTGAAGAGCCACGGGAAAAAGAAGATCAATTACTGAGCCTTGAACTTAAAGCCGACTTAGGTTTTGCCGAGCTGGTATCAGCTACCGGTATTTCACACTTTGAAGCCGATGGTCAACGCGACCAAACTGACCTTTTAATTCGTTTAGACTATGGCTACGAGGAGTTTCCTTCGTTTTCAGCATTCACCCGTGAGTTAGACGAAGTCGATACCTTCACTCAAGAGCTACGTTTGGTCTCACAAAGCGATAGCGATCTAAGCTGGATTGTTGGTGGTTTTTACAACAAAACCGATACTGATGCATCAAGCAGAGAGTACACACCAGGCTTTGATCAGTTCGCAGTTGATAATTTTGGTGGCGCACAGCTAAGACCAGACTCTTTAGAGTATTTAGAAATTACTGGCAGCAAAGTCACTGAAGCTGCACTTTTTGGGGAAGTGGGTTACCAAGTAACCGATAAACTCGACATTACTATTGGCGCGCGTTTTTACGAATACGACGTAGAATCAAAAGCGGCTTTTGACTTCCCATTAGCAAATACCTTATATGAAGGCGCTGCACCTGATGCAATTTCTGTTAACTTTGAAGAGAACAAAGCCGGTGACAACGGTAATCTTTTCAAATTTAATGCTAAATATCAATTCACAGATTCAGTAATGGCGTATGCAACCATTAGTGAAGGCTTTAGAATTGGTGGCTCAAATGGCTTAGTGCCATGTCCAACCCCTCTACCAGAGGATCAACAAACAGGCTGTGGTACACCTGATGAAATGCTATACGATGCCGATACTACCACTAACTATGAGCTAGGCTTTAAAAGTACCTGGATGAGAAGCCAGCTACACTTTAATGCTGCACTATTTAATGTAGATTGGGATAACGCACAGATTGCCGGTGCGACAACAGTAGGCCAACTACCGTATTTATCAAATGCTGGTAGCGCGAATGCGAAAGGGATTGAAATTGCCACGCGAGCAATTTTATCAGACTCATTTACTGCCTATGCAACTTATGCCTATACAAAAGCAGAACTAACCTCAGACGCTCCGTATTTATTTAATGCCGACGGTACTGATGGCGCGGTAGATGGCGACCGTTTACCGGGCTCGCCAGAGCATCAGTTCTCTATGGGGATTAACTACCAAACAGAAGTGTTTAACGACAAAACCCTTGATATTAACTATGGTTTAACCGCACAAAGTGATGTAATTTCAAAAGTAGGCCTACGTGACAACGGTGAAGCACTCCCGGGTTATAGCTTAAGTAATATTTCAGCTAAATTAACCGCCGATGCGTGGTCGACTACGTTATATGTAGATAACCTTTTTAATAAATATGCGGTTACTTCTGTTCGTCGTTCAGATGCGGATATTACAACAGCCAATGGCGCAGACATACAACGTAACTATGGTTACTTTATTAATCGCCCACTTACTGTTGGCATTAAATTTAACTATAAGTTTGAAATATAATTAAGCGACAAGTTTGAAATGTAATTAAACGATAAGTTTAAGTACAATCAAGAGGCTCAAATTAATTTTGAGCCTCTTGATTTGTAAGCACATTATTTATAAGAGTATTCATGCAGCCAAACTTAAAGCAACTACACCAAAGCGCTATCAACAACTTAAACCAAGGCAATATTCAGCAAGCGCATAAAGCACTGGTTGAGCTGGTTACACAACAGCCTGACTTTGCTGATGGCTACTTTTTACTCGCTATGGTTAATTTACAGGTTGGCCAAATTTACAAAGCGATAAAGCTAATTGAAAAAGCATTAAGCTTTACTAAGTCTATTGAATATACAGCGCAACTTGCCAAGTGTTACGCCCTTACCGGCGATTTACAAAAAGCAAAAAACACCGCCCTCAGCGTTAAGATTGAACATATTAGTAAAGCACTTGATGCCGATACATTAGGCGTCGCGCTCACCCAAGCGGGTTTACATCAACAAGCAGCTGATTACTTTATATGCGCATTAAGTTTAGCTGAGGCGAGTAATACTCGTCAGCCGCAGTTTTATTATAACTATGGGGTGTGTGCTAAATTTTTAGGCCAGTTTGATAAAGCACAGCAAGCGTTTGAAAATGCCATTGCACTGAACCCGCTTCATCATCAAAGTCATTTTGCCTTAGCCGATTTAACTAAAGTCACCGAACATAACAACCACATAGCGCGATTAAAAAACGTATTTACACAGGTCAATCATCCCGACGCTAAACTGCATATAGGTCATGCGCTAGCAAAAGAATATCAAGACTTAGGTGACTTTTCAGCAGCCTTTGCCGCGTTACAACAAGGTAAAGCAGCAAAACTCGCTAATAAGGCGTTTGATAATCAAGCGTCTGAGGCTTTATTTGCACATATTAAACAGCTCAGTGATAAGTACAAAAACCAACAAACAGCTGGCAACCAAAGCAGTGAGCCAATTTTTGTATTAGGCATGCCGCGCTCTGGCACCACATTAGTTGAACGCATTTTATCAAGCCACAGCGACGTACAATCAGCGGGAGAACTGCAAGACTTTGGCCTAAGTGTAAAAAAACTTAGCCAAACGCACACGCCTCAAGTACTCGATACAGACACCTTAAGCCAAGCTTACCAGCTTGATTTTGCAAAACTTGGCAGCACTTACCTTGAAGCAACCCGTGTTGTAACCGGCAGCCATAAACACTTTATTGATAAACTACCGTTTAACTTTTTTTATATCGATTTAATTACCAAAGCCCTGCCTAATGCTAAAATAATTTGCCTACTTCGCGACCCCATGGACACCTGTATTGGTAACTATCGCCAACTATTTACTATTAATAACCCCTACTACGCGTACTCGCTCGATTTACTCGACACCGCTAAATTTTACAGTCGCTTTTATAAACTGATGCAGCACTTCAGCGCCCTGCACAGCAATATTAAACTAGTAAAATACGAAGAACTCATCGCTGCACCAGAGCAAAAAATAAAAGAGTTAGTGAGCTATTGCGACTTGGACTGGCAACCACAGTGCCTTGATTTTCATTTAAACACCGCACCGGTTTCAACCGCCAGCAAAATGCAAGTGCGCCAACCGCTTAACAATAAAGCCATAGGCCGCTGGAAAAAATTTAAACCCCATACCGATGAAGCGCAGGCTTACTTTTTAAAGCAAAATATACCAATTGAATAAAGATTTGGGATGCAGGAGGTAGCTCTCATTTTTTCAGACCCGAAATACGGGGAGTTTTAAAACGTGAGATTAGTGTTTAATTTTTATGTGGGTTAGGTTGAACGAAGCGAAACCCAACGAAAAAAGGCTGCCTCAATTAACGTTAGCGTTTTGTATTTTCGATAGTCTGCAACGTGCCATAATCACTTGTTATGTTTTGATTACTACAACATACCTATTATCCAAGGCATAGTTATACCTAAACTAACCGACGATACTCCAAGGATAAACTTTAAGTGGTTCATTGAACTACATTTAGAATACATATATACCCCTGAAAAAAATGCAAGTACCGACCACATGACAGACCCCATAAAATATGCGCTAAGTGCACTTTGATTTAGTGACGTTGTGTAAGTAGGGCCTGCAATAAAATTTAAAAGAAGTGCGACGAATATCCCCATGAACGGTAAAAAAACTATCATAAAAATTCTTTTCTTGAGCACCCATTTCTTCATATGTGAATCCATTCGGTTAAAAAAAATAACGCCGAAATAAACGGCAAAAATTAATTGGCTAAAATTTGTTAGGTACGAAAAAAGCTAAGCTTTTTGGTTCCGCTCATGATGCGCTTGTTAGGTTTACTTATTGTAAATCCTGTGGCCACCCATTTAAAAACAAACTAACTAAAAACCAGATAACTGATAAGCAAGTACCAAAATACCCCAAAAACAATGGGTACCGATAAAAACTACAAAACCTATGACCTACTCGAGTACCAGTGAACAAGTATTTTTTACCTAAAAGAAACTTTATAGTAGGCCATGCTCTAATTAAATCACGATCACTCCAAATTGTTGGTCGTCCAGCTCTTACCCAAATCTCCCAATCTAGCCTTTTTAGCCTTATTAAAAATATCCACTGGACTATACTGCCTCCGATCATGAAGGCAAAAAATAGCGCCATAGCATATACAGTTGGGTGATCAAGATACTCCATAACTTTCCTGTAAACCTAACATTTTAATAGTTCGCTAATCGCGCATGTTTCTGCCGATTTAACGCTCATTTATCTACTTTATATAGTTTTAACAAATAACCTAAAGCATTACTAAAACTAAGTTTTTTAAAGCTTTAAAGTAAAGTTAAATGAACCAATATGCGCGCAGCGCTCATCTTCATGAATATATGCGCAAAGAGCAGTTTAACCAATCAATTAACGACGATATTTAGCCAATTTCAATGTCCGGTTATCGCCCTTACTTGCCTTCTAAGTTTTGATCCAATAGTCAAAACTCTGCACGTAAATTAAGGGTTATTGCTCATCGGCGTCGCGAATGCGTTCTTTACGCTCTTGCTCTTCATCAAAGGCGGCTTGAATTTCGTCAAGTACTGAGTCTACATCTGCAGCTTCGCTGTCGTCTTCAAATTCGCCACTGAGTTTTGAGTGCGGGGTTAAGTTAGCATCTGCAAACAATGCCCACATTTCTTTGGCGTATTGCGTGTGTAATAACGCCGGTGCAAATTGGCCATAATAGCGGCGCATGTTATTTACATCGCGGGTAAACATGGCTTCAGCGCTATTATTAGCAGAGGCGTTAACCGCTTGAGGTAAATCAATAATTACCGGGCCGTTACTATCTACAAGTACATTAAATTCAGATAAATCACCGTGAATAATCCCAGCGCACAGCATGAGTTTAATGTAGTGCATCATTGATGTATGTTGCTCAATGGCTTGTTGCTCAGTTAAATCAACTGCACCAAGCTGTGGTGCAACATCCCCTTCATCATCACTTACAAGTTCCATTAACAAAACACCGTCAATGCAGCCGTAAGTTTGCGGTACGCGAACACCTGCTGAGGATAAACGCGAGAGTGCGTCAACCTCGGCATTTTGCCAAATTTCTTCTTCTAATTGGCGGCCATAGCTTGAACGTTTACCCATAGCACGGGCTTGGCGGCCACCACGTACTTTTCGCCCTTCTTGGTACTGTGCTGCCTTTTTAAAACTGCGCTTACTGGCCTCTTTGTAAACCTTAGCGCAGCGAATCTCATCGCCACAGGCGACTACAAACACATCGGCCTCTTTACCGCTCATTAAACGGCTGATCACTTCATCAATAAAACCATCATCAACTAATGGCTGTAAGCGTTTAGGTATTTTCAAACGACACCTACTAAAAATACAGGGTTGGCTTTTTGTTTTGCTATGTGGTTCAAACGAGGCATACCTTTGGGGATTAAATGCATTTATTAAGCAGTAGTGCGTTAAAAATTAAATTTAACTGTAATTTTAACCTACTACCTGTATGCCGCTAGAATAAGCGACTCACGCGTAAAAGCCAACCGCGTTTTCTATTTTATAAGCAATTATTAACTACACTTCGCACTATTTTTACTTTAAGCACGCGCTAATATTACAGCTACGATAAAAGTTAACCAGCGTGCAAACTTATGTAACAAAGCATATTGAGTTGCACGCTGAACACTATTTACTCCGCTTTATTAACTATTTTTTGCAGGTTTTCGTGAATTTTAAACAGTACTATAAGTAGCTCACACCAAATCCTAGCGCCAATAGCACCACCAATGACAATACCTAATCCAGCCCAAAAACCACCACCATAATTAGCAAACATCGTAGTAATACCTGAAACTAGCGCAACCAATAACATTAACCAATACACAAAGGTAATAATTTTAGGTGTCAGCATAGAGTCAAAGAAAAATATATCTTTCATAATTAAACTTCCTTTATTGTTATTTTTGTTTTTAATTGATTTGTTTTACTTATTTAAATTTTCGAGCTCTTTTTCGAGCTCTTTCATCGCTTTTTGCGCTTTGAACTCTTCATAAAGCGCTTCACGCGAGCTTGGATCTAAGCGCTTACCTGATTGATCAACAAGATTGCTGAAAGTCTCTTGCGTGTTGTTCATAACTACAAAGGTACATAATTGTTTTACGCCATCTAGCTTTGCAAAAGCAACTTCTTGCGGTACTGCACCCACCAAGCTCTGCTGAGCAACTTGCTTGCTGACTTGTTCAAATGTCCCGCCCGCGTTTAGCTCATCATTACTTTGTGCTTTGCGAAGGTATAGTTTATCCATTACGCTAGCTTTTATTTGTATTTGTTGTGATAAATCAGCGCGTGCTGCTGCAATTGCTTGCGCTCTATCTACAGCCATACTTCCAGACCATGGCACACATGATGATGAAGCTAAGCCTTTTTCTGAAACTGGTAGTAATACCCAGCTAGGTACCGAGTCATTTTTAGCAAGCGGCTGTGATTGTGTGTTTTCAGTGCTTGAACACGCACCTAGCGCCAAAGCGGCGAATACTGGTAATAACTTTTTCATCTTTAAATTCCCTTCAATTGCTGTTGATAATAAGCGGTGCGTTTAACCACTTTTTGTAGATAGTTACGGGTTTCTTGTGCTGGTAAATTATTCACCATGAAATCATAAATTTTATCTGGCGGCATAGTGTTCGCTGCTATGCTGGCTTGGTTAAGTGAATTAGAACCACTAAGGGTTTTAGCTACGTTGCCTGGGCCGGTATTATAAGCTGCAATACTCATATAAAGCCGAGATTGCGCGTTACGTACATGTTTAAAGTAGCGATTAGTTAGCAAGTGTATATAGGTGCTACCGGCTTCTACATTGTTATCTGCCTGAAACAAATATTCAGGGCTAAGTAATAACGGTTTACCTTGTAAAAACTGACTAACATCTTTGCCTGCCGATGTTGGCACTATTTGCATTAAACCAAACGCTGGGATTGGCGAGCGTGCCAGCGGATTAAAGCTCGACTCGGTATGAATTATTGCTAACAGTAAGGCAGGCTCTAGGTTATAGCGAACAGCTTGCTGCTTCACTTCAGGTAAGTAACGCTTAGCTTGGCTAGATAAAGTGTTTGTAGGCAATGTGTAGCTAATGGTTACTCTTTCTTGTTGCTTTGTCACTTTAGGTGGTTTGCTGGCAAGTGTTTGTTTAACCATTGCTTTAGTCAGTACACTTTGTTGTGCTAGTTGACTAGTGACTTGCGGTGCTTTTTTGATAACTTTCGCTCTAGCTGCCTGCGGCTGTACACTGGTGTGCGCCGTCACTTTATTTTTGTTCAAGCTATAATTGGCGGCAATATAAACAGGGTCTTTTGCTAAGGTTTCATCAACACTCACCTGCGACAGCTCCGTTAACTGCTGCTGTGCATAGGCAATGGCTTGTGTGTCGTCTTGATTATTAAGTAACTCGACCGTTACTTCACCACGTTCGAAGTCTACAGTGGTGCGATTATTTAAATCGTCGCTATATTGCACCCACACTTTTGCGCTAGGTAAATTTGGATCTTTCCACTTTTCAGTTACTTGCTTTAAATACGCCGCTTGAGCATCTCGCCAAGCACTCACAAATGCAGCAAACTCTTGCTGTTGCTGTTGCTCATACTGGCTAAATTCGCTATGCCGCTGCTTCAAAAACGCCGCAAAATCACGCTCATCACTGTTATCTGCTTGGCTAGTTAAACTTAACAACAGGCACGTTATTGCTGTTAACCTTAATAAGCATTTACTTTTTACCCACACAGTTTATATCCCTATAAAAATTAAAAATAACTGCTTAAATCATCGGCAGTTTGCTGCTCATACTCAGCCTTTGCTGCAAAGTTTAACCGCTTGCAGTTAATACTTTCACACTGCTGAGTTAGCGTGAGCACTTGTTTATAGCGTTGATTAACAAACCATATTTGTGCAACTGCTGCTTTAGCCGCATCAAGTTTTAATTCGTTAGGTTCTAAGTATTTATCAAGATAGCTTAAACGCTGTTCTTTGGGTGACTGTGCTGCAGCGAGTGCCACCGCATCAGACATTGTGGTAGGGTGATTCATCGCCACACTAAGCAAAGAACGCAAATTAGATTTATCTTTTTGATTACCAACTTGCCAAGCAGCTCTTATTGCTAGCCCAGCTTCGTTAATATCATCCGCTGCGGGGGTAACAATGCCGCTACAGGTGAGCCAGCCTTGTTGTTTTTGCTGCTTAAACTCACTAACTTGCGCTTCAATAAAGCTTACCGACTCAGGCAAGCTAATATTTAGCTTATTCGCAAGTGCCTGCTTTATTTTATGACGTTCAGGCAAGGTGAGAGCATTACGACACGCTTGTTCAAGTGCACTAGTGGCACTGGGCTTTAATGCCATTACACGGGCATATTGTCCAATCGCCTGGCTTTTAAAAAAAGCAGTTTGTTGTTCGATTGTTTGCTCAGAATCAAAGGTGGCCGAAGCCACCATCGAAAGCCCTATAATAGGTGCTAGCATTAAAGTTCCTCTTCACTCGCTACTTTGCCTGACGCACCTTGAGGATTAGCCGCTTTCTCGTTTAAACCACCCACTGCTTTTATTTTTTTGCCCGAACGGCTCATACCATTAACCGTATTGCCGTTATTACCCGCCATTTCTTTTGCCGCTTGGCGTGCCGTCGCTTCTAAGCTTGGCGCATAAACAGCCACACTGTATTGCCACATTCCATCATCACTTGCAAAGCTCTTAACACTCACACCCGGTGGTAATTTACCTTTAGTAATTGTGGCGTATTCATCAGAAGTTTTTAATTGATTTAAAAATGTATTGCGATCTTCTTCAAGCACTTGAACTTGCTGCGGATCATTCAGGTTAGGATCGTCGTACTCAAATTGTTGAGTGCCTTCCATTTGATTTTCATCAAAGCTACCTTGCCAATAAACCTCTTCACCTTGCATCGTGGCAAGTAAAGCTGAACGAGCGCGGGTTTGCGATTGAGACTTAGCCACACCTTTTAGTTTTCGTGCTATTTTATTGTTTTTATTACCACGAATAATCGCTGAACCATACCCTAATACAATAACTTCACCACTATCGGCATGGGTAAGCACCTTAGCACCAACCGGGGGTAATACCCCTGATTTAACATCACTAATTACTTGTTTAAAAATAGCATTGGGCTCACTAGTAACCGCGACGGCACCGCGATTACCTTGAATTTGAGAGCGTGTTTTAGGTGTAGAAATTAGGCTTACGCGTACTAATTTCTCATCATTATTGTCATACACATCATAGGTGACAAAGCCGGCTAACGAGCCTGATACTGACTCTTTACACGCTTCCATCATATTCGTTTGCTCATTAGCAACACCTTCAACACCCGTGTCTATTACATCCATGGAAGCCGTAACTACATTGCCACAACGCTGTTCCACGCCTTTCATGTTTTCTATTAGTTGTTTTTTAGCAATCAAATAAGCTTGATTATATGCACCACGCTTTGAAAGCAAGGTCGCATTCATGTTGTCATAGGTGTTATAGCTGGCAGTACCAATAGATAAAATACCGGTGCCACTGCCTACTTGAATCATCTTAATGCCATCTTCATCGTCATCAATTAGTGCTTGGTGAGCAACCGCTACCGCAACATTAGTATCTTTTGCTACTATAACATCGCCAGATACTGTTGCTTTATCAGCACCCGCAACTTGCGCACCAGGGCGTGCAGGGATCATGTCTGTTAAGCTAAATTCTTCAGCAGCTACAGGCATAGCTAATACCATTGCTAATGTTAATATTTTTAATTTCATCATACTTCCTTATTGGTACCTGAGTGTAAAATCATCTTCTACGGTGATTTTTGATAGAGTGTTGGCTGTTATGGTTGTCAGTACTTGTTCTACTGCATCGGCTAGTTCACCGGTATCGCCTTTATAACGAAGGCTTGCCACGGTATAATCATGTTGTTTATGGATGGAGACATCACTTACTCCTCCAAGAGTGCTTAATACGGCGTGAAGCTTTTCTGGTTGCGTGAGCTTTTTGCTTGGTAATAATACCTCTCTGACTAAGCCGCCTCTTGCGACCACTTTTGTAAACGCCCCTTTTAATGCCTGATGTAATGCTGCCGATTGTGACTCACTGGCTAAGTGCACTGCCATTAAGTCAGTTTCAACATGAGCGTCGTTAGGCAACGCCATTAACGATGAGTCGTTATGCCACTTTCCATAAATATTACCGGCTAGGTCCCGTACATCAACGGTTAAACGAAGCTGACGATTGTTATTACGCTTAACCAGTTCAGATTTGCCATACAGCACTAAACTTGCCGCAGCACCTACCTCAATACCCTGCTCATTTAGCCATGTTTTAAGCTCTGTTTTTAATGGTTCAGGGGCAATCACATGCACGCGAGGCGAACCTATCATGCTCAGTAATTGCGATGCTTGTTGAATTAAAGGGGCTTTTTCAACCACCGCCATAATGGTAATTTCTACCCCACCATTGGCCAGCTCTTTGGTTTTTAACGTTTGCCATTCTTTTACTAACCCTTCACTATGGCTCGATAACTGCTGGCCTATTAGCTCTTGCATGCTGCTTGATTCATTACCATCGGTAATATTTAAGCTGGTACTCGAAGACTGAGTATGCTGCTGTGTAAGCCACACCCCCACCACTTGCGACACCGCACGCTGCAATGCGTCTTGCTCTGCATTAGTGAGTGCGGTATTACCTTTTTTATCCCAGCCTTGCCCTATTACCGTTACGCTAATATTTTGCGTTGTATTCTGCCAATTTTGCTCTGCAGGCTCACCTAAGTTTAATGGATTTAGGCTCACCGTCATGCAGGTATCGTTACCATTTAATGTAGGAGCTGAATAGTTTAAAGGAACTGCCCCAGCGTTTAAGCCCTCAAGCATTACTGTGCGTTGTTGTTCATATAAAGTAGTGGCATCGTCACTTAAGTTTGTTGTTAAATGCTGCTGAGTACTTTGAGTAGTCAGGCTTTTGTTACCCTTAATAAAACTAATAAGCTCAGCACTCGCTTGTGCTTTTGCACCAGAAATAGCTAGATCTCCTCGCCCATATGCACATGCCTCAGTTTGCAATGTTCCATCTGCAAGCACTTCTACTTGTGCTTGTGCACTTAACGAACATAGCGCTAAAACACCAAACTTTTTTATCATGTACGGTTCTCCAAAAAGTCTGCTGGCGTGCCTACAGAAACAGCAAATATTTTGGCGCCACTGGCGGGGCGATATATGCCATTCTCGGCTTTATTTTTAATATCAGTTGCTACATTTGAATCTTTCCAGCGAATAATTTCGCCATTTGCGCTGTTGCGTGATGGGTTTACATTTGCAACACCTAAAGGTTCAACAAAGCCCGCTTCATAACTAAATATAATCATGGTTTCATTAGGTAAAACACCGGCATTTTGGCCACGGTCAAGGCTAATTTTGTTACCTTTAATACCTAACACTTGCGCTGTAGCTGGCATTTCACTGAGCATACGAGTTAATAATATATCGATTCCTCGTGATCCCATATCACTAAGTACCGCATTTACATGCGCACTTTGATCAAAATGAAACCCTGCAGCATAACGACCACTTACCGTAGTAAACTTGAGCTCTGAACGATCACGAACATCTTCTGACTTAACGCGAATTTTACCTAAATTAGGATGTGATAATTTTTCACGGGTTTGTGGATTTATGACGCCAGTTGTAAGCTCTAACGTATAATCAGCCCAATCTGTAATTGCTCCCTCAGTTTTAAGCGTTCTCAGTGAGTCAATTTTTACAACAAAATCGGGGATTAATGCTTTAACTTCAGCTCGTTTAGCCGCGGTAACAACCCCCTGTTGTTGCAAAATCAATTGCTGTTCCTTTGATATCGCATCGTCATCACGTGTTACTATTCTAAAACGATTGATACCTGCGAATTGGTTTTCAAGCATTAATAATAAATTTTGATTATCGAATTCTCGCATTGCATCAACGCCTATACCACTTCCGCTAACCCCGGCTAAATCAAAATACATACGCACAATCGGCTTTTTAAGCGGGCAACTGTCTGTCTCATTATTCACATCAAACGAACAGCGTTCTAGCCCTTGGGTATCAAAATAAGCGGGCATAGCAATATCTGCATCGTTAAAAACATAAGCACTTTTTGCTATTACTGTATTGGATGCATTATTACTCACATTACCTTGTTGAGTTGAGCTGCCTCTTTTAGGGGTAGAATTACATCCAGCTACTAAGGCCATGGTTAATGTTGTAAGAGCTAAGGCTTTTATTACTTTCATTACTATTCCTAAATATCAAACAGCCACTGGCTAGCAGGTGCTTTGAGTTGTTGAACTAAGTTATTAATTACTTTTTGTTTTGCATTTTCTTGCGTGGCAGCACTTTCTTGTGCAAACAGATCGTGTTGCAACAGCACTGTAAAAGGGCTTTGGCTGCGAGTAAGAGCTAAAGTTAATTTTGCTTTAACTAAGTGCTCTTTATTAGATTGAGCATATTGCCAATGTACTTGAGGACGCATCCATAACTTTACGCTGCCACTTTGTGGTAATGCTGTATTTAATACTGACTTAATTGCACTAAGGTCATTAGCACCTATTACATCACAAGAGATAGCATTTAAAGCCATTGCGTGCTCATCTAACAAATAATTTAACGTTGTATTAATAGATAAGTTTGTTCCAGAGAGGTGCTCTAGTACTGCTAACTTTTTCGTCGCATCCTCAAGTTTTTTGCTGTTTTGAAGTGCCCAAATAAAACGCTGTTCTGCGCTATTTTTAGGTACAGACTGGCGAGAAAGTGCAGCTAATTCAGAGGTAAGGTTTTTAACTAACACTGACTTTTTAACACCGATTTTTATAGCAAATAAATTATTTTTTTGAAGCGACTTAAGCTCCACCAAGCCCGTTAACGTGAAGGGTAAGCTAGTTACAGTAGTCGCTTGCTCAAAGTAGCTATCTGCTTGAGTGTTTTTTTTTGTTAGCTTTTGTAGTTGCTGTGTAGTTACATCTACACTTAATTGAGTATTAATTTCGGCTATAGCCGCTTGCTTTGCAGCTAAGCGACTTTCGCCAATGCCAACCGCAGCAATGTATTCAATACTTTGTTGCGGTTGAATAACCCAGTTTGGCCAATTTTGAGCAGAACAATTAAAGGCAAGTACAAACAAAATAGCAAAAATGCCTACATTCATTAGCCTTTCGCTTCTTGCTCTAATTGTAATTCGTTGATGGCTGTAATGGTTGCTTGCTCTAACTCAATTATTTCATTTGCCTCTAAAGCTAACGCAAGTTGATCTTTAGCTTTAATAAGAGCGTTACCAATGTCTTTAGGATCTTCTTCTTTTTTAGCATTTTCTTCATCAGATGACATCCATGAAGTAACTAAATCTCCACCCATTCTTAAGGCGGTTACTTTAGCAATTTCCGTGCTGTATTGAGTTAAAATATAAGCAGATTTAGCAATTTCAATGGTAAGCTCTGTTGCTAGTTCAATATTTTGTTGATAAATCCCCTCATTTGCTTGGTTGTAAGCTACGATTTTATGACCGATTTCTTGATCTTTATTTGTAGCACCTGCATCAAACTCTTTGATTGCAGCGTCAAGTTGTTCTGGAGTTGAGTTTTGATGTGCATATAAGAAGGCTTGAACATCTCGGTAATTATCGGTCTGAGTGCGGTATTCACCCATAACTTTGCGCTGACGTTCCAAAATAATTGCTGACATATTCAAAAACTCATCAATACCAACCTGTACGGTTACAGGGTAGGCATAGCCTAATGTATCCATACGTTCAGTCAATTGAGACACTGCCATATTACGATCTAGATTAGCTGATGTACTAGTATCCGTAGTTGAAACACAACCGGCAAAAAGAGGGGCAAAAATAAGGGCAGATAACAACGATTTTTTCATGAGGTAATTCCATATAAATTTAATAAGGCAAGAAAGCAAAAGTATACAACTTGACTTATTCTTCCTTGAATATGTAAATAGAATTACTGAATTTAAGATGAATTGCAACACGAAAAACAAATAAAAAATCAACTTTTATAAACAATTACATAACAAGTGTTGCCGGAATGGGGTGTTCAGCTAACATTCATACTTTTGTCTTATTTTTATAAAAACGGGTTTTTATATCAGTATTAAGTATTAATATATGTTCATTACGCTTAATTTTTATTCCAATGCTAACCAAACCCCCACTAGCACCATTAAACTCCCGGCAATACGATTCATCCACTTAATGTTGTTACCTCTACTTAAAAATAACCGCAGGCTTTTCCCGCCTGTTGCGTAAATCATCATACAGATAAACTCTGAGAGTAAAATAATGGCCACCAGCACCGCTAATTGCGGCGCAACACTGTATTGCACGTTAATAAAAGGAGGTAATAAGGAAATCATAAACGCCCATCCCTTTGGATTGGCAATGGCGGTTACAAACCCCTGTGAAAACAATGAATATCGGCTCACGGCTGTTGTGTTATGCGTATCAACCGACATTTTTCCTTTTGCACGCCACATATTAATGCCAATGTAGATTAAATAAGCGCCACCTAGCCATTTTAAAATATCAAATGCACTGGGGTAATTAAGCATAACGCTGGCTACACCAAGCACCGCGGCTACCGCAACGCTAGCGACACCTAATAGCTCGCCTATCATCATCCATAAAGTTCGGCGCACGCCTATGCTCATGCCTAAAGTCATGGCCAGTGTCATGCACATACCCGGCGTAATAGACACAAAAAAGAAGGTAGGAATAAATACCGCAAGTGCAGCTACATCAATCATTTAAAGCTCGCAATAGGTTAAAAAAGTAGTGTTAATTTTGAATGAAAGGGTAAAGCAAAAATAGCTATCGGTAAATTAGAAATAACAGCATCGAGGGTCGGGTTAAGGGCAACGAGCTTAGCCCGAGTTAGCAGCGCAGTATTTCGCGCTGCCGCAACTCGAAACCCGAACCTCGAGCTCGAAACTCTTAGCAAATTAATTTGCGTTTACGTCTGCAACCGTTTCGTTGGTTTCAATATCTGCTTCTTTATCTAAAAGCAAGTACTTATCAAGCCACTGCTCTTGCTCCCACAGTACATGTAATAAGCTTTTACGGGCACGGTAGCCATGAGCTTCGTAAGGAAGCATCACTAAACGCGCTTCTTTCCCTAGGCCTTTAAGCGCTGCGTACATACGCTCACTTTGCATTGGGAAAGTGCCGTGAGATTAAGAGTGGATCTTCTTGATCTCACGGCATAATACACTATTGAATCGGTTGTTCTTCCATATCAACTGGTTCAACGTTATCACTTAACAAGTACTTATCAAGCCACTGCTCTTGCTCCCATAGCACATGTAATAAGCTTTTACGGGCACGGTAGCCATGGGCTTCGTAAGGAAGCATCACTAACCGCGCTTCTTTACCTAGGCCTTTAAGCGCTGCGTACATACGCTCACTTTGCATCGGGAA
The DNA here is from genome assembly GCF_057552415.1 of Pseudoalteromonas sp. NH0006-26. The sequence goes on along the minus strand of NZ_BAAJMJ010000001.1, from coordinate 497,903 downwards.
AGTGCCCGAATTAGGGTCCTCTTGACCGTGGATCATTAACATTGGTTCGTTAATTTTTTCAGCATGGAAAAACGGTGACATGTTTGCATACACACTTTGCGCTTGCCAAAAATCACGTTCTTCACCCTGAAAACCAAACGGTGTTAATGTGCGGTTATACGCACCACTGCGAGCAATGCCAGCCTTAAATAAGTCGCTATGCGCTAATAAGTTAGCCACCATGAATGCACCGTAAGAGTGCCCTGCAATGGCAATATTGTTTTTATCTGCAATGCCCTTTTCAACGAGTACATCAACCGCTGCTTTGGCGCTAGAAACCAGCTGTTTTCTAAAGTGATCATTTGGCTCACTGCCATCAACACCTACAATCGGCATTTTAGGATCGTCAAATACTGCAATTCCTTTAGCTAAATAAGGCATTGGGCCCCAATAACCAATGTAGGTAAATTCGTATTCTGATTCGCGCACCTGTGAGGCAACCGCTTTATCTTTATATTCAAGTGGGTATGCCCACATCAATACAGGTAAAGGCCCTTGTGTTTTATCATACCCTGGCGGTAAATAAAGCGTACCCGATAGTTCAACACCGTCATCGCGGGTGTAACGTAATTGCTCTTTAGTCACCCCTTTAAATGCTGGATACGGATGCTCAAACTGAGTCAGTTGCGTTAACGTATCTCTATCTAAATCACGAATAAAAAAGTTAGGCTGCTGCGTTTTAGACTCGCGAATAGTAATAATACGTTTACCTTCATCGTCTAATAAAGCACGCACCCGCTCATAGTAAGGTGCAGCCGATTGCCATAGTCGTTTAGTGCTGTTTGTTTTTACATCGTATTGATCTAAAAATGGAATATTCCCTTGCTCAGATGCACCATCACCACGAAGGTAAATGTAACGTCCGCCTACCACTTTTATAACACGCGAACCTAAATCGTTACGCTCATATATGGTACTGCCAGGATCTTTGTAAGCATCATTGTAACTACGCTCTGAAAACAGCACACGGTTGCTATCGGCATTACGGGGTTGAATAACATAAGTACGTACTTGTCTGTCACTAAAGCGCCAATCACTTAGCATGGCAATGTTGTCATTACCCCACTCTATACCCGCAAAACGGCGCTCTACCTTTGCAAATAATTTAGGTTCGCGTTTAAACGGTGCACGTAAACTATAAAGGTAGTCATGGTGCTCAACCTCAGTTTTCATATCGCCGCCATCTTGCGCTTCGGCCCAAATAACCTCTGCGCCCTGATCGGCACGCCACTCAAAATTACGCCGTCCAGTGCGAACACTGTCATACCCTTGTGGAATGTTGTCGGCAAGGGGTTGCTTAGCAAGCTCTAATAATGCAAAACCACGCATCCCCCATATTTCCCATGTGGTTGCAAAGCGGCTGTAAGGTACTTGATACGAAAATGGCTCGTCTATTGTAGCAACCAATAAATTAGTAGAATCAGGAGAGATTGAAAACGATTTAAATAAACCGGCGTCGCCAATCTTCTGCGCTTTACCATCTAAGGTGATATAGGCTAGCTGCCCTTGTCCGTAAAACTTAAATTGCGCTTCATCAAACGGACTAGTTAATAAGTTTTGATAAGTGCGCGCTGGGGCTTTTTCACCGGTGCTTTGTTGAATAACCGGTACTGTGCTTTGAGTATCATTGGTTAATCTTGGTTTGTCTAAGTTAACCGCTAAATTAGCCACAATCGCTGTGCTATCGGGTAACCACTCATAAGGGGTACTTGTTAAAGTAGAATTAAGTGGATACTCACTTAACTGCTTTGCTTGTTTACTTTTAACATTGTAAATCCAAAGTCGTGCATTTTCTGGCTGTTCCACAATAAACGCTAAGTACTCGCTATTTGCAGACCAACGAGGGGAACGAATAATACCCTGCGGCAAGTTATTTACGTTAACCACCGTACCACTTTGTACATGCTTAAGCTCTAAGGCACTGTATTTGGCACTTACCCGTGAGCGAGAAAAGTTAGCAGGGTTTAACTTAATACCCGCTAATTTAAGTTCTTCTTTTGCAAGCTCATCTAACGAGACCACTCTTTTACGTTCAAACAAAGCCAACCACTGGCCATCGTTTGATAAAGAGCTAGTAGGGGCTAACTTAGCATCGACTAATGCAGCCAGTTCTGGGGAAGGAGTTTGATATCCTTGCTCTGCATAGCTTGCAGGTAGCAAAACAATACAGCCAACAAAGGCAATTAACAGCCTAAAAGCATTCATGTTTTATCCTTTTTATTTTTGAATATTACCGGATATATAAACACGTTTTGCACCATTCATAAAGTGTTAAGCTAAGTAATGACTTAAGTAGCCTGAATACGCTAAAATACACGCCTATTTACTCAACGCTAAAATTGGTTGTTTATGTCCATTAATTTGCAGCATTTTAGTTTTTCGAAATCATACTCTGCTTTTTAAATACCGTTACAACTTTTAGAAATATACCACTGTGTTTGAGTCTGTTTTTCCATCAAATAATTAGAGAATCTAGCCAATGAAAAAAGTGCTGGTAATTGGCTATGTATGGCCAGAGCCCAATTCGTCTGCTGCAGGTACGCATATGATGTCGTTACTTAATGCATTTAAAGCGCAAAACTGGGATGTTGAATTTGCCACGCCTGCACAACCTACCGATCACATGGTTAACCTTACCGACTTTGGTATCACTAGCCAAAGTATTGCCCTAAACTGTGATAGCTTTGATGACTATATAAAAGCTTACAATCCCGATTTAGTGATGTTTGACCGTTTTATGATGGAAGAGCAGTTTGGCTGGCGCGTAGATAAGCATTGCCCTAATGCGCTTAAAATTTTAGATACCGAAGATCTACAATGCCTTCGCAATGCTCGCCATGAAGCGCATAAAGGTGAGCGTGAATTCAACCACAGCGATTTACTATCAGACATAGCTAAACGTGAAATAGCCGCTATTTTACGCTGCGATCTCAGCTTAATTATCTCAAGCTATGAGATGGAGCTACTCAATGAAGTGTTTAATGTTGAGCCTAGTGTGTTGCATCATTTACCATTTATGGTTGATTTAAGCGCCTTACCTGAGCAAACTAAATCGTATCAACAACGCCAACACTTTATGACCATTGGTAATTTCAGACATGCCCCAAACTGGGATGCGGTGCTTTATTTACAAAAAATTTGGCCGCTTATCCGTAAACAACTGCCACAGGCAGAACTGCATATTTATGGTTCATACCCGCCACCAAAAGCCACCGCACTTAATAATCCTAAAACCGGCTTTTTAATTAAAGGCTGGGCCGATGACGCATATGAAGTAATGCAAAGCGCACGTATTTGCTTAGCCCCTTTACGTTTTGGGGCGGGTATTAAAGGTAAACTATTAGAAGCCATGATCATGCAAACCCCAAGCATCACCACGCCTATTGGCAGCGAAGGTATGCACAACACATTACCGTGGCCAGGTGTGGTAACAGCAGATGCGCAAGCTTTTGCAGATGCCGCCGTCTCTTTATACAACAACGAGGCTAAATTTAGCGAAGCGCAAGCCGCTGGCAACCTTCTACTTAATACCTTGTATGACAAAGTGCAGTTAAGTGCTCAATTAATTGAAAAAATCGACTCAATAAGCAGTAATTTAGATGCTCACCGGATGAAAAATTTCACAGGCCAAATGCTCAAACACCATACCATGCGCAGCACACAATATATGTCGCAGTGGATAGCAGAAAAAAATAAAAAATAACATTAAAAATCACTAGACAGGCGGCGATTTGTGTTTAAAATCGCCGCAAATAAACTTGGGCAATTTTAGCATTATTGCCTATATTTTTAGCTTAGTTATTTAATAGTTGGTTCAAAACAAATTTGAAAACCGCAACGTTTACTGAAAAACGCAAATTTATCGTTAAATTGGGCAAGATGCTCCATAAATACGGTACACCTGCCTATCGCTTAGAAGCCCACTTAATGGAAGTGGCGACTTATTTAGGTCTTAAATCCTCGTTTGTTATGTCTCCAACGTCGGTTACCTTTGTTATTTGGACGGATGGTCATGAAGATGAATATACCCATGTTGCCCGGGTTGACCCAGGCGATCACGATTTAGGTTCACTTGCGGATACCGATGACCTAGTTAATAAAATGCTTAATGGTGAACTCACGTTGCAAGAGGTTGATCAGCAACTTGATATCATTTTTGAGGCGCCAAACCCTTATAACAAAATCATAACCGGTATCGCTTTTGCCACCTCTGGCGGTGCATTTGCAATGCTAATGGGCACCAGTTGGAATGATGTTATTTGGTCTGGTTTATTAACCTTTATTGTTTACTTATTTGTATTGTGGTCGGCCCGTTCGAAACGTGTGGCTCACATGCTTGAGCCACTAGTGGCGATAGTGTCGGCCATTCTTGCTTGTGCTATTAGCGTTCATTTAGATGCACACATTAATATTCGGTTAATTGTGCTTTCTGCCATTATTGTGTTTATACCCGGTTTAGCCCTTGCACTTGGCTTAGCTGAACTGGCAGCCCGGCATTTAGTCTCGGGCACAGCACGCGTGATGGACTCGTTTATGTTGCTGTTTAAGCTCTATTTTGGGGCTTTTATTGGTATTGCTATTGGCTTTGCCTTATTTGGTCAAACCGATTTCGTACAACCTGAGCCGTTACCAAAGTGGACTGCATGGTTAGCCATATTCTTACTCTGTAGCAGCTTAATTGTGATATTTAGAACCAAGTTTAAACACGCAGCCTGGTCTATAGCCTCTGGCTTTATTGCCTATGGCACTAGTATTGGCTCTGCCATGTACTTAGATTACACACTGGGTACCTTTGTGGGCGCATTCTCTGTAGGTGTGTTTAGTAACTTATTTAATCGTGTTGCCAATGCCCCGGCCTCTATTGTGGCTATGCAAGGCCTAATTGTATTAGTACCTGGTAGCAAAACGTATATTGGTTTGAACTCACTGATTGAAGGGCAAGATTTTGTTTATGCAGAGCATATTGGTCAACAAACGTTTTTAATCTTTATGTCGCTGGTGGCCGGACTTATTTTTGCTAACGTAGCACTTCCTCCTAAAAAAAGTCTATAACATTAAGCGCGGTTTCACACCGCGCCATAGCATTATTGCCTTCATTAAACGCCCTCTTTTGAGGATTAATCGCATTTTTTAGTATATTGGGAACACCTTGCTATAATGGCTGAAATCTAATAAAGCAAAGGAAATAACAATGCTAAAAACTAGCTTAGCGATAGCAATTGGGCTTTCAAGCTCACTTGCATTTGCGCAATCAGCAATCACTGTTGAAGACATTCCAAAAGTAAAATCGGTAATACAAACAAGCGTTAGCCCCGATGGCGACACTGTTGCATTTACTCGTTCGTTACCTCGCACGCTTTACGTTGACGAAAATGGCAGTAATTACAGTGAGCTTTACGTTGTTGATGATGAAGGTGTTGAACGTCCTTTTATTACCGGCTCGGTTAATATTAAAAGCCTACAATGGTCAAACGACAGCAAAACAATTTACTTTTTAGCGAAATTAAAAGACGACAAATATACTTCGCTTTACCAAATACCTGTTGATGGCGGCCAAGCACAAGCGGTTATGTCATTAAAAGGCACATCTATTTCAAGCTATCAGTTAAGCCCTGATAACAAGCAAGTTGCTATTTTAGCAATGCCAGCTGCTGATAAGTCAGAAAAAGAACTAAAAAAGCTTGGCTTTAAAGCAGAAGTGTACGAGCAAGGCCTTAAAAACAAGCAGCTTTTTATTGTAGATTTAGCTAAAGCCGACAAGCCACTTACTCCAACTGCACTCAATGTTGATAACTACGTAAGTGACGTTAATTGGGCTGCTGATGGTGAAAAGCTACTGGTTAAGACTCAACCTACAGCTTTAATTGACGACAGATACACAAAATCAATGTGGCATTTATTTGATATTGCTAGCAATAAAGTTACCTTGTCATTTAAAACTGAAGGTAAATTAGGCGATGCTGAGCTGTCGCATGATGGTAAATACATTGCTATTTTAGGTGCAGAAGATAAGCACGACCCTGCAACTGGTCGCCTATTTATTGCCGATACTAAAACTGCAGAAATCACAGAATGGTTACCTAACTTTATGGGCCACGTTGTCGACTTTGAATGGTCGCACAAACGTAACACCCTTAACTTTATTGCCAATGTAGGCACTGAAAGTTTTGTTGCGAGCATTAAAACTGGCTCTAACAAATACAAGAAGCTCGTAAAAGAAGGCAAATTTATTGCCTCACAGCTAAGTGTTTCTGATTCAGATAAAACACTCGCACTTCGTGGTAACACAGCAAAACACCCTAACGAAGTCTTTATCGTGCGCAGTAACAAAGCAACACGTTTAACTGATTCAAACAGATGGTTAAACGACAAACGCTTTGCTAAACAAGAAACAATTACCCTTAAAGCGCGTGACGGTGTAGAACTTGATGGTGTACTAGTTTACCCACTCGATTATGAAAAAGGCACACGCTACCCCCTAATTATGTCGGTTCACGGTGGCCCTGAAAGCCATGATAAAAACGGCTGGGTAACTAACTACTCGCGCCCTGGTCAAATGGGGGCTGCCCGTGGTTACGCGGTATTTTACCCTAACTACCGTGGTTCAACAGGTAAAGGCGTAGATTACTCTAAACTAGGTCAAAACGATTACGCAGGTAAAGAGTTTGACGACTTAGTTGATTTTAAAAATCACCTTGTTGATATGGGATTAGTTGATACTAAACGTGTTGGTATTACCGGTGGCTCATACGGCGGTTATGCATCAGCGTGGGGCGCAACAAAGCTAACCGAGCACTTTGCTGCCAGCGTTATGTTTGTGGGTGTAACTAATCAGCTATCTAAATTTGGTACTACTGATATTTCAAACGAAATGAACCTAGTTCATGCGCGTTCATACCCATGGGACAAATGGCAATGGTACTTAGAGCGCAGTCCTATTTACTGGGCAGGTCAATCTGAAACGCCACTGCTTATTATGCATGGTAAAGACGATCCTCGCGTTCACCCTGCACAATCTATGGAACTTTACCGTTACATGAAAGTGCAAGGTAAAGATGTACGCCTTGTTTACTACCCAGGCGAAGGCCATGGTAACCGTAAAGTAGCAGCACAATACGATTACAGCTTGCGTTTAATGCGCTGGATGGACAACTACCTAATGGAAGGCAAAAAAGACATGCCTGCATTTGAAATTGACCATGCCGCTAAATTAAAAGCAGTGAAAGACGCTAACAAATAAGTATTAGCTTATAACCAAAGGCCAACATAAATATGTTGGCCTTTTTGTTTGTATTACCGGGCATGCTTAGTGGCACAGCAAAGCTTATGTTACACTCTGACTCATTATTCTGATAACTGCTAATCACACCATTGCCATGTCAAACCCTGCTAGCTGCTTTACCACTTTTAATGAAAATATAGATAATCTTGCACTGCCTGATCAGTTTACATTTCCCTTTTATTATAAACCCCATCCGCTGGCCATTGCCGCTGCAAAACAATTACAACTACAGTTAAACAAGCTAGATAAGGCTATTTTAGATACAGATGATATTGATGCCGGTAAAATGTTTGGCGTATTGGTTGTTCAAGATAAGTCGCAACAGCTAGGCTTTATTAGCGCCTATTCGGGGCAAATAGCGGGGATAGATGAGCAACTGCATTTTGCGCCAAATGTGGCACTTAAACACATAGACGATGCAGAGTTTAGTCAGCAAAGCCAAGTGATTAACGACATTAATGCGCAAATTACAGCCTTGCAAAACAGTGATAATTATCAACAAATTGAGCAACAGTTAGTGACTGCTCGCCAACACTATGAGCAACAACTTATCGCCAAGCAGCAAGCAATGCAAGTAACTCGAAAACAGCGAAAACAGCAACGGCAAGCCGCCAGCGAACAACTCAATAATGACGAGTTTGAAAAACTGAAAAACCAATTAGCTGGGCAGAGTATTGTTGAGAAAAAACAACTACAAGAATTAAAGCAACAGTGGCAAACACGCATTGCAGCCCTTGAGCAAGCACAACTAACAATAAATGATGAAATTAACGGATTAAAAAAACGCCGTAAAGTACTCTCTAAAAACTTACAAAAAAAGCTATTCGCTCAATACCAGTTTTTAAATGCAAACGGCGAAGTGACCGATTTAAACGCCATTTTTGCCAAACTGCCCGAGCACACACCGCCTTCAGGTGCGGGAGATTGTGCAGCGCCAAAATTATTACAATATGCCTATAAACATAATTTAAAGCCGCTGGCTATGGCCGAATTTTGGTGGGGCGCACCGCCTAAATCGGCAATCAGACATCATTTACATTATTACCCTTCGTGCTACAGCAAATGCCAGCCTATTTTAGGGCATATGCTAGAGGGATTAAATGTTGAAGATAACCCGCTATTGGTCAACCCTGCACAGGGAAAAGACCTAACGATTGTTTATCAAGACGATGATTTGTTGGTGGTAAACAAACCTGCTGAATTTTTATCTGTGCCAGGCATTAATATTGACGATTCGGTATATATGCGAATTAAAACTCAGTTCCCACACGCTTCGGGGCCACTTATTGTGCACCGATTAGACATGTCGACTTCAGGGCTGTTAATGATTGCGTTAAATAAACGGGTGCATAAAGCACTGCAAAAACAGTTTATAGAGCGTAGTGTAGAAAAACGTTATGTTGCTTTAGTGGCGGGTAATATTGCTGCTGAGAGTGGCAGCATAGAGTTACCTTTAGTGCTTGATTTTGATGATAAGCCACGGCAAATGGTGTGTTACAAAACGGGTAAGCCGTCATTAACAACATGGCAGGTACTGGAGCGTAAAAATAATACCACCCGCTTACAACTCTATCCAAAAACAGGACGCACTCATCAATTGCGAGTTCACTGTGCCCACCATTTAGGCTTAAATACACCTATTGTGGGTGACACCCACTACGGTGAAAAGGCAGATCGACTACATTTGCATGCCGAGTATTTAGCTTTTACCCATCCTATTAGTCATGAACGATTAGAATTTGAAGTAGCCGCTGATTTTTAAATCAGCGCTGCTTTTAGTCGAATCGGATTCTAAAACAGTGCCATTTTTTCATATTGCAAAGTAGGTAACTTTTACCGTTGCAATATAGAAAAATTTACCTGCATTATGCAAAGCCACAATCCAAAAAATATAAATACCAATGAAATTCAAGTATTTAAAAATTGGCATTAGCTTTGCTTTTATTATTGTACGTATTTGTTACAGCAACTTATACCAATTCGCTTATTTAAGTGATCTATTTTGAGGATGGAAAAACGTGTTGATAGCAAGGCAAAGAATTCGCTATTTAGTTGTTCTAAATGAGGATTTTTTAACGCAGGTAGCGACACGTTTAGTCCCGCAAAATGATTAAGTAATATTGCGGATTGGTATTGAATTAATTGAAAGCGCCAAAAAGTGCTTTTAGTTACACACAGTAAATGGCTTGCTAAGCGTTTACTGTGCACAACAGAACTTCCTACACTCCCTGTGTACTTTATTGGTTATAGGCTAACGCTTATAACCATTTTTTTTGCTTATTATTTAACAGTAAATTTTACGTCTTGATCGCGTAATAAATAAAGCGCAAAACACGCAGCCCACATCGGCCATGCTGCAAAAAACAATAAATTATTAAAGCCATCTATGTACTGATTGTAAGAAGACAGCGTTGATAGTCCATGCATTATAAAAATAGCACCGTAAGTAATACGTTTTTTAAAACCGACTAAAAACGCTATCACTAGCGATAATTGCAATGTACCTAAAATATAAGCAATCGTATCGGTAGAGCCACTGATCCCGTAAAAATGCTCAAAAATACGAGCGCTATGCCCCGGATTTACAAATTTATCCAGTGTCCACATTACCATCACAATAAACACCCCTAGGCGCAGCGATAAAAGCGACCATTGCAAACGAGTTTGTACATCAGTATTGATTGAATCTGTCATAAAATTTCCTTAAAAAAGATATAAATAAACTAATTGGCAAGTAAGACCGTATAATCGTTTTTTTATTTTCAAATAAATTAAACTCTTTACAATAAAAGCACTATTATTTAACCGCTAAGATAAAAAAATAAAAACATTAGCAATTGATTGAAAGATATTTGTACCTGTCTTGGTCTTTTGTGTACATCAACATAAAACAATAGAGAAACACGATTTGAAATACACGTATTTAGCTTTAACCCTCGCCCCACTATTAAATGTAGCTTTAGCAGCTCAGGCTACAGAGACAAAAAGCCCAGACCCCATTGAGAGAATTGAGGTGGCAGGGCAAGCGCTTAAATATAAAAACCTCTCTATTAAAAACACCACAGTAAATGGCCCTTTTGGCGACAACCTGGCTTTACAAGACATAGCTCGCTCTGTGACCCCTATTTCTAAAGACTTAATTGAGCAATTAAATATAACAACATTGCACGATGTGCTCGCTGTAAGTCCTAATACATACGCGGCCAGTGGTTTTGGTGCACCAAGCTTACCGACTATCCGCGGCCAGTTAGGTGAGTTATTTCAAGATGGTACTCGACGTCAAGCAGGTAATAATGGTTTTGGTGTGCCGTTGTCGTTTAATGCGATAGAACAGATAGACGTAGTTAAAGGTGCACCACCTGTATTGTTTGGTTCAAGCCAACGTAACGGTGGCTTTGTAAACTTACACTCTAAAACAGCCTCAACTGATCAGCGTAAAGGCAATGTGAAAGTGTCTGCAGGAAGTTGGGATAAGTATAGCGCCCAAGTAGATTACAACGCACCGATTGTTGAGGATAAAATTGGCTTACGTGTTAGCTATGAGCATATTGATCAGGGCAGTTATTATGACTACTCAGCCACACAAAGTAATAGCTTGTTTGCGGCATTAAAAATTTTACCGGATGACAAAAGCAGTTGGGACATTAACTTTGAACTGTACCAAACAGAATTTACCGATAACGCTGGTATAAACCGCCCTACCCAAGCGCTTATCGATCATAATCTTTATATTACTGGTCAAGGGTTACAAGCGAATGGCAGTACAGTTCCTAGCGCAGGGTCTATTATATCGCCTACAGGACAAGTCAAAATAGATACCAGCCGTGTGCTTACCGACCCTGATAATCTCAATCAAGCAACCACTTATTTAGTTCACAGTATTTATAAGCGCGCACTGTCTGATGTAATGTCGATTAAAAACATTAGTTACTTTCAACATTTGCAGCGCGAAGAAATAGCACAAAATAGTTTTGTTGAAATAATTGATGGCGCCGATACCGCACAAAACCGCACTGAACTCACCTATCAATGGAGCGATGAGCAGCAAACCTTATTCGCCGTTGATGTTCGTTATAATAAAGTATTGGGTTACAGCCAATTTACTACTGAAGCTGACACACCTATTGATTTAACCGGCCCACTTTCAAACCGCCGCATTCCATTAACTGATGCACAAAAGGCACGTTTGGTAGAGCTACGCCCCGGTGTATATGTATCCCCTGGTGGTCAGTACGATATTAACAATGATGGCAATGGTGATTTTAATTTATCAGACACTACAGACTCACGCTCATGGCAAACCGGCATTGCCATTCAACAAGACTCACAATGGACTGACAGCTTACGCACCAGTGCTGGCTATCGTGTTGATTACTATGATGTAGAAGCAAATGACCCGATTGCACCTCAAGGGCAAATAGCCGCTAGTGATAGCATTAACGATACACTGCAATCAGCGCAGCTGAGCGTTAATTACTCAGTAAATGACGATTTAACCACTTATGCGGCAGCAAGTTATAACGAAGCCACCTCTAACAGCATGGCCGGCGGTAATACGTTAGGTGGTGACAATACAATTAGCGCACAAAATTTTGCTACGGAAAATACTTTAGTCGAGTTTGGCGTGAAATATGCGCCAACACAAAGCGACTGGTATGCAGATGCTGCTGTATTTAGCCAACGCCGCAGCTTACGTAATCGCGATGGTAGCAATACTGGTATTCGTACGACCGGATTCGAAAGCCAAGTATTTTACGACGCTTACCCTTACTGGATAAGCGCAGGCTACAGTTATATTGATGCCCGTTATGATAACTCTGCGACAGGCCAAGACTCAGCTCAAATAGCCGATGCGTTTGATAATTCGCGCCCCGACATTATTGCGGGTAACAGCATAGGTGCACCAAGTTACACTGCTTTTGCGCCCTCAAACCGTCAAGTTCAAGGGATCCCAGAGCAATCATTAAGTTTAAACGCTAACTATACAATTACCTCTCAGTGGCAAGCTGGATTTTCTGCCCTGTATACTAAAAGCTACCCTTTAGATTTTTTGGCTACCGTATACATTCGCGATCAGCATACCTTAAATGTTAATACCAGCTATGCGTTTACCTCAGCGACTAAATTAAGACTCGATGTAAATAATATTACCGATCAGCAAAACTGGCGTCCTGTATTTGAAGGTGGCTATTTTGGCGCGACACTTGCGTTCCCAGAATTACCAATTAACGCTAAGCTCACACTTACCCATAACTTTTAAACCGTTTGAGAGATAACATGTTAAAAAAACTAAGTTTGTTATTACTGGCGGCGATAGGTGTCGGTTTATTCTTTTTTTATGACCTAAACCAGCTCCTTACCCTCGACGGGCTAAAAGGATCAATGGCACAATTTGATCAGTACAAAACTCAATCACCGTTTTTGGTGATCGGGGGTTTCTTTTTACTTTATATATTAGTGACCGCGCTATCACTGCCTGGTGCAGCTATTTTAACGCTAGCCGCTGGTGCTTTATTTGGTTTGGCTCAAGGGTTATTAGTTGCCTCGTTTGCCTCAAGCATTGGTGCTACGTTGGCATTTTTAGTGTCGCGTTATTTATTACGCGATACCATAAAAAAACGCTTTCCTGAACGTTTAGCCGCTATAGATACTGGGGTTGAAAAAGAAGGCGCATTTTACTTATTTACGCTGCGCTTGGTGCCTGTTTTTCCGTTCTTTTTAATTAATTTATTAATGGGTTTAACCGCTATTAAGTCATGGACTTTTTACTGGGTAAGCCAAATCGGGATGCTGGCGGGTACCTTTGTATTTGTTAACGCTGGTACTCAATTAGCACAAATAGATAGCTTATCGGGCATTTTATCGCTGGATTTAATTTTATCGTTTGCGTTATTAGGGGTATTCCCGTTAATTGCAAAAAGCCTAATAAATGCAATAAAAAAGCGCCGTGTTTATAAAAACTACACTAAACCCAAAACATTCGACCGCAACATGATTGTTATTGGTGCGGGCGCAGGCGGCTTAGTCACCAGCTATATTGCAGCAGCAGTTAAAGCCAAAGTAACTTTAATTGAAGCCGGCGAAATGGGCGGCGACTGCTTAAATACTGGCTGTGTACCTAGCAAAGCCATTATTAAAAGTGCAAAAGTAGCCCAGCAAATGCGCCAAGCTGAAAAATATGGGCTACAAAACACGACACCGCAGTTTTCGTTTAAAAAAGTAATGGCACGAGTGCAGCAAGTGGTTGCCGATATTGCCCCACACGACAGTGTTGAGCGCTACACAAACTTAGGCGTAGAAGTAATAAAAGGCTACGCCAAACTTATCGACCCGTGGACGGTGGAAATTAAATTAAATGATGGCGGCACGCAAACACTCACTGCCCGTACTATTGTTATTGCCACTGGCGCACGCCCATTTGTACCGCCACTACCTGGGATTGAAGAAACCGGCTATGTCACCAGTGATACGTTATGGAGCAAATTTGCTAAGCTTGACGATGCACCTAAAAAGCTTGTTGTACTTGGCGGTGGGCCAATTGGTAGCGAATTGGCACAAAGCTTTGCGCGTTTAGGTTCAAACGTTACGCAAATTGAAATGGCTGAACGCATTATGATCAAAGAAGACTTAGAGGTGTCTAAATTTGCTCACGAAGCGTTAACACAAAGCGGCGTAAACATTTTAACCTCACACCAAGCACTGCGCTGTGAAGCACGCAACGGTAAAAAATTCATTGTGGTAAAACACAACGACAATGAAATCGATATTGAATACGACGAACTACTTTGCGCCGTAGGGCGAAGCGCACGCTTGGAAGGTTATGGCCTTGAAGAACTTGGCATAGAAACGAGCCGCACTGTAGTCACAAACGAATATCTAGAAACACTCTACCCTAATATTTTTGCCGCAGGCGATATTGTAGGTCCGTATCAGTTTACTCATGTAGCCGCTCATCAGGGCTGGTACGCTGCAGTAAATGGCTTATTTGGTCAGTTTAAAAAGTTTAAAGTAGATTACCGTGTTATTCCTTGGACCACATTTATTGACCCAGAAGTAGCACGGGTGGGCATAAATGAACAAGAAGCGATTGAAAAAGGCATAGACTATGAAATCACCCGCTTTGAATTTGAAGAGCTAGACCGCGCCATCACCGAAAGCGCTAACAATGGTTTTATTAAAGTGATCACCCCTAAAGGTAAAGACAAAATACTCGGTGTTACTGTGGTTTCTGAGCACGCTGGCGATTTAATTGCTGAATTTGTACTAGCAATGAAACACGGTTTAGGGCTTAACAAAATATTAGGCACCATTCATAGCTACCCAACATGGGCCGAAGGTAATAAATACGCAGCAGGTGAGTGGAAACGCGCTCACGCACCTGAAAAAGTACTAAACATGCTGGAAAAATACCACGCCTGGCGCAGAGGCTAATATGTTTAAAACACCTTTAAAAGCGCTATTGTTAGGTTCTGCTTTGCTTGCAACATCGTTTGCAAGCAAAGCTCAAAACATGCATGACAGCTGGAATGCATTATTAAACAATCATGTTGTAGCTATTAATCATGGCCACAGCACAGAGGTTGATTACACAGCAATAAAAGCTAAGCGCAAAGAACTTAAAACCTATTTAGATTCGTTATTGGCTGTTACGCAAAATGAGTTTGATACATGGGAAAAACCTAAGCAGCTGGCGTTTTTAATTAATGCGTATAACGCTTTTACTGTTGAGCTAATATTAACAAAATACCCAGATCTTAAATCAATTAAAGATTTAGGCAGTTTTTTTAGCTCACCGTGGAGCAAAGAGTTTATTTTTCTGATGGGTAAAACTCGTAGCTTAGATAACATAGAGCATGACTTAATCAGAGGTAGCGGTAAGTACAACGATCCACGTATTCATTTTGCGGTAAATTGCGCCAGCATTGGCTGCCCTGCTCTTCGAGAGGAAGCCTACACCGCAAAAAAACTAGAGGCCCAATTACACCAACAAACAGTGCGTTTTTTATCTGATACGTCACGCAATAAACTACAAGGCAACACCCTAAAGCTGTCTTCTATATTCAAGTGGTATAAAGGTGATTTTACCAAAGGGTTTGGAGGGGCTAATTCATTATCACAGTTTTTATTACTATATGTTGATGCGCTCAATTTAGGGCCTGCCCAACAACAAAAATTAACAAGCGGCGACATGAAAATAGACTTTTTAGACTATAACTGGGATTTAAATGCGCGTCGTTAAGGCCTTTACAGTGTGCTTGCAAAGGTGTTTTTTTAGTATCGCCATTTTTATGTGCCTACTCACCGCTTTTAGTGTATTTGCTAATGATGCGAGTAATACTGTTTGGCAAAAAATCCAAAACCAAGGCAAAAACCAATCGGTGTATTTTTATGCGTGGGGCGGCGATGCGCAAATAAATGCCTATATTCAGTGGGCTGCGCAGCAAGTAAAAGCTAAATATAACATTAACTTAGTACATGTAAAACTCAGTGATACCAGTGAAGCAGTAAGCCGCGTGCTTGCTGAAAAATCAGCAAATAATCATACCCAAGGCAGTGTCGATTTAATTTGGATCAATGGGGCTAACTTTGCTGCTATGAGTAAGCACGGGCTTTTACTAAAAGACTGGGCTGATAAATTGCCTAATTTTATTTACACCAATCCAGAAAACAATCCCAGCGTGCTGTTTGATTTTGGTTTACCCACTCAGGGAATGGAAGCCCCCTGGGGGCAAGCCTCACTGACTTTTTATTACGATACGCTAGCAACGAGCGCTCCACCTCAAACCCTTAATGAGTTATTAAGCTGGAGTAAAGCAAACCCAGGACGATTTAGTTACCCCAAACCCCCTGACTTTTTAGGAATGAGCTTTTTAAAGTATGCATTAGTGGTATTACACCAACATAGCGATGCAATGCTACAAGCAAAATTAAATCAACCAGTTAGTGATGAAAACACAGCCCAAGTGCTTGACTCTTTGTGGGCATTTTTAAATAAATTGCACCCTAATCTTTGGCGTAATGGCGAGTACTTTATGCAAAGCGGCGTACAAATGCGCCGTTTAATAGACGATACAGAGCTTAGTATTGGCTTTACGTTTTCGGCACCAGAAGTACCGGCTGCGGTAAAGCGTTATGATTTACCAAAAAGTATACGTAGCTACGCAATGCAAGATGGCAGCTTAAGTAATACTCACTTTGTCGCTATTCCTTATAATGCAAGCCATGCACAAAGTGCGCAATTAGTGGCTAACTTTTTATTAAGCCCCGCAGCGCAAGCGCATAAACAAAAACCCGCTATATGGGGTGACAAAACGGTATTAATTCAAACGAGCTTAACCGCAGAGCAGCAGGCATTATTTAAGGCCGTGAAGCCGCATCCTAGCGCACTACCTCTTAATAGTATTAAACGCACACTCAGTGAGCCACACCCAAGCTGGGTAGAGGCGATTAACACTGGCTGGGAAGCTCGTTATGGAACAAGCCAATGAGTAAAGTACTCCATACAGCTGATTTATTCTCACGCCTAGTCAAAATAACCCCTTACTGTTTGCTGGCACTGTTAACAATACCTGTATTGGGCGGCCTAATTGGAGTAATGTTGCCTGCCTTTGGCTGGGCGCCTGCCTTGAATAAAACCAACATGAGTTTGGCTGGGTTTAATGCTTTATGGGATACGCCTGGGCTTTCACAAATGCTAGGCCTGAGTATACGTACCGGACTAATTAGTACATTAATAGCGTTTGCGCTCATGATTATTATGCTGGCTGCATTTTTTAATAGTGTATGGCTAAAACGAATTGAACACCTATTGAGTCCCATACTGGTTATTCCCCACGCTGCAGCGGCGATTGCAGTAAGTTTTTTAATCGCGCCATCGGGATTATTCACTCGCTTGTTTTCGCCTTGGTTAACGGGCTGGCAATTGGCACCTGAGGGCTCATTACCATATGATACTTTTGGCTGGAGCATTATTATTGGGCTTGTGCTTAAAGAGCTGCCTTTTTTATTGCTCATTGCATTGGGTATTTTAGCGCAGCCTGAACTTGGCAAAAAACTACGAAAGCAGCATCAAATTGCCATTAATTTAGGTTATTACCCTATGGTGGCTTTTTTTAAGGTGGTGCTACCCAATTTATACCCACTGTTACGTTTACCCATTTTTGCAGTACTTGCTTATGCCAGTGCCAGCGTTGAAATGCCACTCATACTTGGGCCAAATACCCCCCCGACTTTAGCCGTTGCTATTATGCATTGGTTTAATGATGTTGATTTAACCCTGCGAATAAAGGCCTCGGCGGGTGCTCTGTTACAATTAGCGATCACTGTTGGGCTACTCTCAATTTGGCTATTACTTGAAAAAGTCATTGCTATAGTTTTTAGTCAGTCACTCATCAACGGCCGACGCCATTATGCTCACCAACTTGTTCGTACTTTTACTCATGTCTTTACTTGCGTAATTTTAGCCTTTATTGCAGCTGCGTTAATTGGGTTAGTACTATGGTCAGTGGCTGGTTATTGGCGTTTTCCGGATACCCTACCCTCCAGTTTGGTATTACTGCACTTTGAAAATGCTTTTACACACATACACACTCCTTTGTTTAATACTTTTGTTATTGGGCTTGTTAGCACGGGTTTCGCCACTATTTTGGTACTGTTATGCTTAGAAGCAGAACAAATAACAGCTAAACCTTTGTCGAAGTGGGCACAGATAATTATATACCTGCCATTGCTGGTGCCCAGTATTGCTTTTTTATTTGGTATTGTGTGGCTACAGCAATTGCTAAATAGTCAGCATGCTTTTTTTAATGTGATATTTGTACATTTGCTGTTTGTTTTACCCTATGTTTTTTTATCTATTGCGGATAGTTACAGGTGTTTAGACCCAAGATTAGCGCGTGTTGCTGCAAGCCTAGGTGCCACCCCATGGAAGGTGTTTTTCCAGGTTAAATTGCCACAGTTATTTGCGCCTATATTAATTGCAATGGCGCTGGGGCTAGCAATTAGTTTTGGCCAGTACTTATCAACCCTGTTAGCCGGTGGTGGCCGAATAGCCACCATAACCACCGAAGCCGTAACGTTGGCAAATGGTGCAAGTAGGCGCACCAGTGCTGTGTATGCAATACTACAAATGGGCTTACCCCTACTCGGCTTTATACTGGCGTGGGGATTACCTCGGTATGTTTTTAATAACAAGCAGCTATAATTTCAATATACTAAAGGGCGTTTAATGCAGCCATCATTACAAATTAAAAATTGTCAGCTTTATCGTCAAAACGAATTGTTACTGAGTTTAAATGAACAGGTTAAAGGTGGTGAAATTCTTACCATTATGGGGCCATCAGGGAGCGGTAAATCTAGCTTATTAAATTGGCTTACTGGCACATTACCTACGGGTCTTAATGCGACTGGCGAGGTGTGGCTAAATGATACTAATATTAGTTGCTTGCCCAGCCATTTACGCCATGTTGCTGTGCTATACCAAGACCCATTACTATTTTCGCATTTATCGGTTGGCGGTAATATTAGCTTTGCCATGCCAAAAATGGATAAAACACAACGCCAGCAGCAAATAGATCAAGCACTTACACACATAGGGCTAAAAGGTATGGCCAAACGCCATCCAGATACCCTCTCGGGTGGACAGCAAGCCCGTGTTGCTTTATTACGCTTATTGCTGAGTAAACCCAAAGCGATTTTACTCGATGAACCCTTTAGTAAGCTTGATCAGCAATTACGTATTGAAACCCGTCAGCTGGTGTTTTCACAAATTAGGGAATATCAGTTACCCGCCATTATGGTCACCCATGATGAAAGTGACGCAATAGCCACAAATGGCAAAATCATCAATCTAAACGTACAAAGTGATATTAATGTTAGATAAATTTATTACACCACTTATAAAACCGGTGCTTACTCCGTGCGTAAAACAGCTGCATAAGAAAGGAGTGAGTGCCGATCAATTAACCTTAATAGGTTTTTTAATTGGCTTGCTAGCCGTTCCACTGATTATTTTTGAATATTGGTACGGCGCATTAATCGTAATTTGTATTAATCGCATTTTTGATGGTCTTGATGGCGCACTCGCGCGTTACGCTCAGAGCAGTTCAAGCGCAGGGGGATATTTAGACATTACCCTCGACTTTTTGTTTTATGCGCTTATTCCTTTTGCGTTTATTTTAAGTAGCCCTGAGCAAAATGCATTGGCGGGGTCATTATTACTTGTGACTTTTATAGGCACAGGGTCGAGTTTTTTAGCGTTTGCGATTGCCGCCGAAAAATTTAAACTCGATAAACCGCAATTTAAATACAAAAGTTTTTACTACTTAAATGGCTTAACCGAAGGCACTGAAACCATTGCCTTGTTTATTGCCTTTTGTATTTGGCCGCAGTATTTTTCAATTCTTGCTGTTTTATTTGCCATTGCCTGCGCGATAACTATTTTTACCCGTATATATGGAGGTTATTACACCTTAAAACAGCAAGAAACCGCACTCAACGAGGTAAACCATGAGTCATGAAGTATATTGGCGGCTAGGCTTCTTTTTTAGCGTACTAGCAATAATGATGCTGCTTGAATGGCAAAAGCCTGCACGCCAATCAACTATTAAAAATAGGTCACGCTGGTTTGCTAATTTTGGATTAACCTTTACTTCTACTCTGCTTGCACGCTTTACAGTGCCGGTTGGATTAACTGCGGTTGCTGCTTATTATCAGCAGCATGGAATTGGGCTATTTAATCAACTCAATGTCTCACCACTCATTGTAGTGATACTCAGCTTACTTTTGCTTGATTTAATTATTTACTGGCAGCATCGGCTTTTTCATCAGGTGCCTATTTTGTGGCGTTTGCACCGCGTACACCACGCTGATGCACATATTGATACCAGTACCGGTCTGCGATTTCATCCTATTGAAATTGTACTCAGCATACTTATAAAATTGATTGCCGTTACCGCTTTGGGTGTACCTGCTATTGCAGTATTAATATTTGAAATTGCACTCAATGGGTTAGCACTGTTTAATCATGCGAATATTCGCTTGCCAAACGCAATAGAAAAACCACTGCGCCTCATCCTTATCACTCAAGTGCTGCACCGCATACATCACAGCCAAAACCCCGAAGAAACAAACAGTAACTTTGGCTTTAGTGTAACTTGGTGGGATCGACTTTTTGGCAGCTACAAAACCAGCGCCACATTATCAGACAACGAGATAAACATCGGCCTAGCCCAATATCCCGATCCAAAACAAAACGCATCCTTGTGGCATTTGTTAACGTTACCATTTAAAAAGTAGCAATAAGCTAAACTAAGCAAAAAATTTAGCTTAATTTATAACATTATCTGAGCGTTTGACCCGTTACATTAACAAAAGCAGTTCATTTAAAGTAAATCAATTGTAAATTATTTAAACAAATTCTTGACCCAATTAGAAATCCCCCATATTATTTGTAAGCGCTTACATTTACCACACAGAAAAATGTAAGCGCTTACAAAAATGACAAAATCAACAAATACACTATATTCTGACAATAATCAGTTGAACGGGGTTCAGTTATGAACATTGAAACAACACGCATTACTCGCATTTTAGCTGCTATTTCATTAGCATCTTTGGCGGGTTGTGGTGGTGACGCAGCGACTACTACCACCGATATTGAAAAAGTAAATCCTACTGAACCAGTCTCAGACTGGCGTATGGTATGGAATGATGAATTTGACAGCGCCAGCATTGATGCTAACAAGTGGAACTTTGAATTAAACTGCGCTGGCGGTGGTAACAACGAAAAACAATGTTACACCGACAGTGAAGAAAATGCCTTTATTAAAGACGGCGTACTAAACATAGTCGCCTTGCCTGCTGAAGAAGGCGCAGAAAAACCATACACGTCAGCCCGTTTAAACACCCGTTACAACGCCGATTTTACTTATGGCCGCTTTGAAATGCGTGCAAAACTACCTGCTGGTCAAGGTAGCTGGCCTGCATTTTGGATGATGCCAACCGATGAAGAATATGGTACTTGGCCACGCTCTGGCGAAATTGATATTTTAGAAGCGGTTAACCTAAAAACAGTCGCAGAAGATGGCACTGTTGAAGCAAATGTTTACGGTACACTTCACTACGGCCGTGAATGGCCAAATAATTCAAGCTCAGGCAAAGCTTATACCCTGCCTGAGGGAATGAACCCGGCTGACGACTTCCATACTTATGCAATAGAATGGCAAGAGGGCGAAATTCGCTGGTACGTAGACGGCTATTTATACGCCACACAACGTCGCTCTGAAATTTTCTTTAATTCAAAAGGTGAAGCTGCAGGTTTAAGGCACAAAGGTTGGTTTGCTGAATACTTCGAACAAGGCAGTGGTGAACTTACAACTCACTGGGATAATGCCCCATTTGATAAAGATTTTTATCTTATATTAAATCATGCTGTTGGCGGCGACTGGCCAGAAAATGTAAATAATTTAGGCATTGACGAAACTGCATTTGCAGAAGGTCAAAGTTTTGAAATTGATTACGTTCGTGTTTACGAATGTGCCTCAGATCCGGCCACCGGTAAAGGCTGTGAAACAGTTCGCCCTGGCTACGATAGCCTAGACGATGCACTTGTTGAAGGTAAAGCGCCTGTTCCACCGCCGCCTAGTACAGGCGTCGCAGCAAACCTTGATATCTTTGATGGCAGCTTAAATGCTAATTGGATTGCATGGGATTGTTGTGGTGGAACAACACCTGAAACAATTACTGACGCTGATAAAGGCGACGTTATTAAATTTAATATTAATGACAATAACGGCACTGTATTAGGTTTCTCTACTCGTGGCGGTCACTTCCCAGATGATTTTACTGGCACTTCATCTCCATTTGATGCTTCGCCATTGCTTGAGCTAAACGGTCGTTTAACGTTTGATATGAAAGTGGTAACCCCGCCCACATCAGACACCACTTGGATACTAAAAGTTGAAGCTGGTGACGGTAACCCAAGTACTGGCGATATACCACTTAGCCAAAGCAATGAAGGGGTTACTCCTGTTACCGGTCAATGGCAAACTTACACCTTCCCACTATCAATGCTACAAGAGAAAGATCTTGATGTAAGCGCGATTGATGTATTAATGATTTTTCCAGCATGGCAAACCGGTGAAGGCGCAGAGTACTTAATTACCAATGTTGCGATTGAAGGTGATTTACCTGGAAGCCCAGAAGTTGACCTATTTACAGACGGACAAAACCTAGATTGGCCAATGTGGGATTGTTGCGGTGGCTCTACTCCAACAGAAGTAATGGATGATGCAGAACATGGTTTAACAGCTGAATTCAGCATAGGTGAAGCACCAACGGTTATGGGCTTCAACACTCGTACATCTGCAAACGGAAGCGGCACTCCATTCGATGCCACGCCTATTTTAAGCAGCGGTGTACTGCAGTTTGATGTGAAAGTGATGTCAAACCCAAATAACCCAGATGCAACTTGGTTAATGAAAATTGAATCTAATGAGGGTGATACCGCAGTAGAATTACCATTAACAGATGTTGGCGATGCACCTGTTGCGGGTGAATGGAAAACCTACACTTTCACATTCGCAGATTTAGCGGGTGCCGGTTTAGATGTCAGTGCCATAGATGTGGTGATGATATTCCCAGCATGGGGCACAGGTGAAGGTGCGGTTTACCGTGTTGATAACGCTAAGATGTACGATCCTAGTGCATCAGCAGGCGATGAAATCACTATTTTCCAAGATACTGCCGCAGATATGTGGAAGATTTGGGATTGTTGTGGTGGCTCTACCCCGACTGAAGAAACTGACGATGCTGATCACGGTATTGTAGCAGAATTTGTAATTGGCTCTGCACCAACGGTAATGGGCTTTTTAGCGGACGACGGTACTTCTTTTGATGCTTCAGCAATATTAGCCAATGGCGTTGTACAATTTGAAATGAAAGTGGTAACGCCGCCAAATAGTCCTGACGCTGAATGGAAATTTAAAATTGAGTCAACAGGCGCAGCAACAGCGGTAGAGCTTCCTTTAGCACAAAGTGTTGAGGGAGAAGTACCCGTTAATGGTCAATGGCAAACCTACACATTTACATTACAGTCACTGTTTGCTGCCGGTTTAGATATTAGTGATATTAATGTACTGATGATGTTCCCAGCGTGGGGCACAGGTGAAGGCGCTGTTTACCGTATAGACAACGTAGTTATCGCTAATCCGTAATCCCTAATTCAGTGGTAGGTACTAAATTATAAGTACCTACTTACCGTAAAAAATTAAGTAAAAGCAGAGCAATTATGAACACAAATAAGTTTAAAAAAAGCCCACTAGCGGCTTCTGTGTCACTTATCATCGCTGCAAGCACATTTAACTTCGCTTACGCTGCGCAAGAAAATACTGCCGAACCTGAACTAGAAGTTATTGAAGTAAAAGGTATTCGTGGCTCACTCATTCGTTCAATGGATGTAAAACGTGACGCATCAGGCGTGGTCGATGCCATTTCTGCTGAAGAAATGGGTAAATTTCCAGATACTAACTTAGCTGAATCGCTACAACGTATAACCGGTGTATCGGTGAGTCGTTCAAACGGTGAAGGTAGCCAAATTACCGTACGTGGTTTTGGCCCATCATTTAACCTTGTAACACTTAACGGCCGTCAAATGGCGGGCACTGGCTTTACACGTTCATTTAATTTTGAGAACTTATCATCTGAAGGCGTAAGTTCACTCGAAGTTATGAAAACAGCCCGTGCCGACACCCCTACGGGTGGTTTAGGCGCAACGGTTAATATTGTTACTGCTAAACCGCTGCAAAAGCCGGGTCAACGTTTTTCTGTAATGGCAAAAGGCATACACGACACCTCAGTAGAAGAAGGTGATAAAGTTACTCCTGAAATAGCAGGTATTTACAGTAATACTTTCGCAGACGAAATGTTTGGTTTTTCAGCAAACTTTTCATACCACCGTCGTGATTTTCAGCGCCAAGCTGCAAATGTTCGCTCTTGGTTAGTCAATCCTGATTTATCAGTGGATGCTGAAAACATCATAGATAACCGTCCAATGGATGCTGATGGCAACCCAGCGAAACAGTTTTTCGAACCTATTTCAGGCGAATACATATCAGCAGCCTTCTTCCCACAAGAAGTTAGCTTTGCAAAAGACGATATTCAGCGCGAGCGTTTAAATGCTCAAGCTACCTTCCAATTTGCCCCGACCGATGATTTAACTTTCACTCTTGATCATACTATTTCACAAGCCACTACAGGTAATAACTCATTATCGTGGGGTATTTGGAACGGCTCATTTGGCGGTAATGGTAATGCCTATGAGCTAGATGAAAACGGCACCGCTATTTATTACAACTCAGCTGGTGATGACGCGTCATTCACGGCATTTCGTGAAACCTCAGAAGTAGACTCAAAAGCAACCGGTATTAATGTTGAGTGGTTAGCAACAGAAAACCTAAGTTTTAATTTTGATGCGCATACTTCAAAAACCACTACAGATAACGGTAAAGATCCAGGCTTAAACTCTAATGCCCGCATTATTCTAGGCTCAGCCGATCTCTCGACTAAAGAATACTTTTTCCGCGAAGGCGATGTGCCGGGTTTCAATATAAATTGGAATAACGGCACCCAAGAAGTGAATCCTAATCAAATTGGCTCTAACTTTAGCATTTTCACTCGAACGCCGGGTGAGTCAGAAGTATCTCAAGTTCAATTAGATGGTAAATTATTTACTTACACAGATATTGGCCTTGAAACTGTAAAATTTGGCGCAGCTTATACCAAACAAACACTTAGTGGCTGGGGTGGTTCTAATAATGCCAATGCACCTGGCTTTAACAACGGTACATTCGCTGAAATTTTTCCAGATTCTATGTTTGAGCGTGTTGATTTAAGTGGATTCCTTGACGAATTTTCATTTGGTCCTAACGGCGTAGCGCCAGGTTATGCTTATACTTATGACCTTGATGAAGCATTTGCTCGTCAAAGTGCTTATTTAACCGAAGATGTTATTGGCAGTGATTATTATCGCATTGGTAGCTTTGACCGCTTCCCAACTAACGAAGTTGAAGAAGAAACCATTAGTGTGTATCTCTCTAGCAACTGGGTATTTGACGTTAGCGACTACGAAGTTTTTGTTAATTTAGGTCTTCGTTATGAAGAAACTGATATCGTCAGCCCAGCTAAAAGCCGGGTAGCTGAACAAGTTTATTGGGCTGGCGGTGCAGAATGGTTAACTCAATTTGCCGCTGGTGGTGAATTAGTTGAAGTTGAATATGAAGGTGAGTACGACTTACTATTACCTATGATTGATATTAAGGTTGATCTTACTGATGACTTAGTAACCCGCGCATCATGGGGTCAAACAATCACCAGACCAACACTGGGTGATATGCTAGGTAACTTGGCTTTAACGCCATCACCTAAATTAAACTCACGAAGCGGTAGCCGTGGTAATCCGAATCTAAAACCATTTAAATCAACTAATCTAGATTTAAGCTTTGAGTATTACTACAGCGAAGGTAGTTATGCTGCAGTTGGCTTATTTTGGAAAGATGTAGATGACTGGATAGATAATACTACTGTAAAAACTACTTTTGACGGGCTGCATGATGTGTATTTAGGCCAGCGTTGGAACAACGCAGTAGCCGCCATTGAAGGTCGTGGAGATCAAGCAACTGACACTGCAATTTACAATGAAATTGTAGCTAACGGCGTAGGCATTGGTGAAAACAACCGTATCTTACCAGACCCAGCAACCGATCCGCTGATTGAATGGACCATCAATTCACCTGAGAACGTGGGTTCACGTAAAGTAAACGGAATGGAGTTTGCTGTTCAACACTTGTTTGGCGACTCGGGCTTTGGTGCGGGCTTTAATGCCACCGTTGTTGATGGCGATGTAGAGTACGATAACTATTACCTTGCCTCTCAAGCAGTATTAGCTGGTTTAAGTGACTCTGCAAACCTACAAGGCTTCTATGAAAAAGATGGCCTATCGGTGAAAATTACCGGTGCATGGCGTGATGAGTACCTAATTGCACAAGGCTTACCAGATTCTGGTGCAACAGCTCCGCCACAATATGCTGAAGAGTACTTGCAGTGGGATATTAGTGTTAACTACGAAGTTAACGAAAGCACAACGGTATTTTTTGAAGGTGTGAACTTAACTAACGAAACCGAGCGTTCATTTAGCCGCTTCGAAAGTCAGTTCTTAAGCGCGGCTCAATACGGCCCTCGTTATGCCTTTGGCGTTAGATACTCTATGGGCAATTAATACCTTGCCTAAACACAGTTTTTGATTAACCCCTATAATTGAAAAGTCAAAGCCGCTCATTGAGCGGCTTTTTTCATAAATGTTTAACTTTTTCTAATAACTTGTCGGTTGTCCAATCAATATCGTTATAGGCAATGTTGGGTTTGTAGTAATCGCCCTTTCCTCTTGCTCTATTCACATATACTTTGTTAGGGATGATCACTTTACCTAACCCTGAGGGTAACTCGGCTAATCGAACATCCATATACAATGAGTCAGCACTACTTGGCGCGCCAAATAACTGAGTATTTGTAAATTGCTTAAATACATCAATGGCATCAAGACACGCACTTGCACACTGTGGCGGTACAATAACAAGAACCTGTGTTTTAAAGTCACTCACTGGTACCGTACTTTCGCTTAGGTTTGATTTACTTTGCTTTTCTTCGATGTAAAATGGCTTATTGTTTTCAAGTGACTGCGCCATACCTGCTGCTATTTCTTTAATCAATTCATGAACTTCAGGTTGATCTTTTACCACGTCAATTAACGATTTTACATAGTTAGTATTGTCTTTTGACGCTCTCCACCAAACCCGGCTATTTTGTGAGTAGCTATCCATTTTTTGTTCAACAACCTGCTCACCCCACAACGCTTTTGCAAGCGTTAAGCTCCAATACGACGAGCCACCTTGGTTATGACGAAGATCTAAAACCACCGTTTTTGCACTGAGTAACTTAGAACGTTGAACAGTCACTTTTTTATACAGGTTATTGTAATCCTTAGTTTGCTTATCGTTATTTGCAAAACTAGGCATAGCAATCCACGCTATGTTTTGCGCAGGCCATGTTAAGTCGGTTGCAAGCTCATCCCCATTATAGGCAAGTGTTAAATGCTTAGTTACACTCTGTGGCTGAACAGACCAATCAAGGGTTTTACTGTAGGGTTGTCCATTGGCTTTAACAAATTGACATTCTTTTAGAGGTGTTAAAAATGGGTTGCCCTCATCAACAAGTAACCGCCAACCTTGCTGCCACCAATGCCCAGGCTGTGTAACCTGTCCATGAAACTTAAACACTCTTTGTCGCATTAACGTCTCTGTACTTTGCCCATCGCAGCCAGTTATCACGTCGCCTTTATTTATATTATCTGTTTCACTGTAATACACTTTTAGTGCATCACCCCGCCAAACTGCACGAAAACCAGGCCAGCGACGAGCAGGTCGTTCAACACGTGAAAACACACCAGCATGACCATCTTGTAGCACAGTACTAAAACGCGCTATTGCCGCAACATGAACCTGTGGCCCGCTCGCTTTAGCAGACAGTGCAAATGCTTCTGCTTTTGCTTGCTTTAATAGCTCAGGAAAGGCTGGGTTGTTAACATCAAACATGCCAGGGTGATTTTTTGCCGATATGCTGTAAGCAGCTTCAATATCACGCTCAGTAACAATGCGCCATTGCTCTGGGGTTTGAGGAGAAGCCGATAATTTGGCCATGCTCAAGGTAGGCGTAATCAATAAAGCGCTCAATAAAGTACGGCTAACTATTTTTGTTTTTATGTTCATGAAAATCCATTTTAAATTAGGCTATATAATTACTGTAAACTCATTTGGTAGAACTAAAAATACATTAAATCAAATAGGTATTAGCAAATTATTTTTACAGCAGTAACTTAGCAACATTAAAAGCAGCTAGCAATGAGCAAGATTTAAAATGAACTGGCTTTAAATTTAGAGCAACAGCTTACTTAGAGGTTTGTTCAATTTTGGTTTGCAGTAGTGTTATGCGGGCGTTGAGTTTTCTAAAGGTATACTGTGAATAGAAAAAGTTTAAAAAGAAAGCAGCAAAACCTGAGCAAGCAAGCCCTATCAATGGGCTGAAATAAAACATTAACAATAAAACAATTACAGCCATCGCTAACGTAAGTCCCAAATAATGAAATCCACTAAATAACTTTCGGTTGTTTTTTTCAAGTTGTACTAGATGAGAATCTATATGCATTAAAAATTTCCTTTTTGACAAGTAAACGTTAACTATTTTGAGCTTTACTACCTACATAGCATTATTTAAAAAAATGAGTTACTCCACTGCGCCTTAGTTAATCGGTATAACTGTACGGCACGACCGTGAAATTCATGATTACTGTAGTCTGTAAAGCCAATTTTCTTTGCTACTTTTAATGACGCAATATGCTCAGGTTCAATAATAACAACGACGGATTGATGAGTAGTTTGCGTAAACACATACTTTAAAACACCTTTAGCCGCTTCGCAGGCTAAGCCTTTATTCCAAAAATCGACCGCTAATCGATATCCTAAATTAGGCTCTTCGTTACCCGCGATACTTTGTGGGGAAATACCACAAAATCCAATCAATAAATCGCTGCTTTTATCTATTAATGCCCATGGCCCCAAACCATATGAATCGTAACATTGTATACACCACTTTATAAACTCACCAGTTGCAGCTTCATCGCACACACCACGAATTGAGTATCTCATCACCTCATCGTCACTAAGAATTTTACTTAATGCCGGCACATCATCAATTGAAAATGGCCGAATAAGCAACCTTTGGGTTTCACAAATTTTCACTCAAACCTTCTTGTTATCACAGCTAAAAAATTTCAACAAACCAAGTGATTAAGGTTGTTATCTCAGTTATTTCGCTCTTTTTTATATTTCGAATGCCACAAAAAGTATCCAAATAATATGCCTACTAAAGGAAATATTATTAAAGATGAAATGATTCCATCAAAAAAATCTTGCTCACCTGTAAAGTACATAATTAATTGAAATAAAAAAGCTGTAGGAACTCCCCAGCCTAGAACACCTTTTAGTAAAATAAAACGGAATTTAGTGTGGTTTATATTCATGAGCCTTCCTTGATTTATAAGCCCAAATAATGAGTTAGAATAAACGCTTTAGCCATAGCAGAAAGATAATAAAAAGTAACTATAACAGGAACAGTAACTGAGTTTTCATCTTGGTACAATCGATAAGGACATTAGAGTCGACAAATTTCTAAATTAAATTTCTATAAACAAAGCGCTGCAATAACGCAGCGCTTTCATTACTTATAGGTTGTTTGTTTAAACTAAAACGCGTTATTAAAAGAAGCCAAGGGGATCTTCGCTGTAACTTACTAATAAGTTTTTAGTTTGTTGGTAATGATCGAGCGCGAGTTTGTGCGTTTCGCGACCTATACCAGACTTTTTATAACCGCCAAACGCAGCGTGTGCTGGGTACATATGGTAACAGTTGGTCCATACACGGCCGGCTTCTATTTTGCGACCAAAGTGATAAGCGCGGTTCATATTACGGCTCCATACCCCTGCGCCTAAACCAAATTCAGAGCTGTTAGCCAATTCGAGTGCTTCGGCTTCATCTTTAAAGGTCGACATTGAAATAACGGGGCCAAAAATTTCTTCT
The DNA here is from genome assembly GCF_057552415.1 of Pseudoalteromonas sp. NH0006-26. The sequence continues at coordinate 467,897 of NZ_BAAJMJ010000001.1, read as the reverse complement.
TGGAACACGCGCATATCGTTAGTGCCTTTTAATAAAGTAGGTTGAATGTAATAGCCACCATTTAGCTCATCGCTAAGTTGCTCAACATGGCCACCACTAAGTACTTCAGCACCCTCTTGTTTGCCAATATCAATGTAACTTAAAATCTTATCAAACTGTGCTTTAGAGGCTTGCGCGCCTACCATGGTTTCGCTGTCTAGCGGGTTACCGCGTTTAATTTGCTTAGTACGTTGTAAAATACGTTCTATAAATTGCTCATAAATATCTTCTTGAATGAACAAGCGTGATGGACAAGTACATACTTCACCTTGGTTAAAGTAGGCAAGAATGGCGCCCTCAATTGCTTTATCTAGGTACGAGTCGTCTTTTTCCATAACATCGCTAAAGAAGATATTAGGTGATTTCCCGCCAAGCTCTACCGTTGAAGGAATAATGTTATCGGCTGCACATTTTAAAATATGTGAGCCCACAGGGGTTGAGCCTGTAAAGGCAATTTTAGCTATACGCGTATTGGTTGCCAGTGCTTCGCCAGCTTCTTTACCAAAGCCATTTACTACGTTTAGCACGCCGCCGGGCAGTAAATCACCAATAATTTCCATTAACACTAATATTGATGCGGGTGTTTGCTCAGCAGGTTTAAGTACCACACAGTTACCTGCTGCAAGTGCAGGCGCTAGTTTCCATGCAGCCATTAAAATTGGAAAGTTCCACGGAATGATTTGCCCTACAACCCCTAATGGCTCATGAAAATGATACGCCACCGTGGTTTCGTCTATCTCACCAATGCTGCCCTCTTGAGCACGCAAGCAACCGGCAAAGTAACGAAAGTGATCCGCAGCAAGTGGAATATCCGCCGCGAGGGTTTCGCGAATTGCTTTACCGTTATCCCATGTTTCGGCCACTGCGAGTAGCTCTAGGTTTTGTTCAATGCGATCGGCAATTTTTAATAAAATATTGCTACGCTCGGTAACTGAGGTGGTGCCCCACTGCGTTTTTACGGCATGCGCTTTATCAAGTGCTAAATTAATATCGTCTTTATCAGAGCGAGGAATTTTACAAAACACTTTGCCATTTACAGGGCTAATATTCTCAAAGTATTGGCCATTAACGGGTTCAACCCATTCGCCGCCAATATAGTTACCATACTGCTGTTTAAATGTGATGAGTGCATCTGCTGAGCCTGGATTTGCGTAAATCATATGTGTGTTCTCTTGTTGTTGTTAGCTAAAAGTCTAAGCCGAAATATCAGCAACTTGTTAGAGTAATGTAGCAAGTTGCTTTATATTTAATCGGTATTGATTGACATTAGACTATTAAGCGCTTAAAAACTTGATTAGCAGTCCAAAAAAATTGCCTGTGAGTCCAAACGATTTAATCATTAAAAAGGCTGATTATGTATTCGTCGCAGTTAAATAAAAAACGCCAACAACTTGATGTGCTTATTGAAAACAAAGTGAGCTTTGCTGCCGATAACTCCGAACTGAGTATTTACGATACTTATAAAAGCGCGCAAAAAGTGGCGCTGCATTCAAACGAATTACTGTTTTGTGCCATGCTCAGTGGCAAAAAAATTATGCATGTTGAGAGTAGTCAGTATCATAAAGCGTTTTTGCCCCACGAATCGTTTGTGTTAGCGCCTGAGCAAGGGGTGCTGATTGATTTTCCACAGGCAACTATCAACTCACCTACCACCTGTTTAGCGATTGAAATTAGCACAGATAAAATAACCAATGTGGCTAATGCACTTAATATGCAGCAAAACTTTGCTAGTGATACCTTGTTTGAATACAGCCCTAATTTAGTGCACACCCAACATAATACGCAAACACAGCAGTTATTAGAGCGCATGGTACATTTATTTAGTGAGCAAGGCGCTGAGCGGCACTACTTAATTGATTTATCGTTAAACGAGTTGGTCACCCGTTTACTGCAACAACAAAGCCGTGATTTATTACTGGCAAACTGCGATAAACTGCGCCTAAAAAGTAACGTGAGTGATGCACTGCATTATATCGAAGAGCATTTAAATGACTCACTCGACATAGACACCTTGTGCAAAATAACCTGTATGAGCCGTAGTAAGTTTTACCAGCAATTTAAACTTGCTTTTGGTACGAGCCCTGCGCTTTGGCAGCAACAGCTTAGGCTTAAAAAAGCCCGTACGCTTTTATTAGAAGGCCAAGCTATAAGTAAAGTGTGCTATGACCTTGGTTTTAATAGCGCCAGCCATTTTAGCCGCTTGTTTAAGCAAACCTTTGGTATTGCCCCTAAAGCGTGTCGACATTAACGCAACACAACAGTTTTTGTTATATTAAACAGCCTAATATGTTAATTTACTAATTCCCTGCTAAGTAGTTAAGAGTCGCCGATGAGTAAACCCACCCGCTGGACATTAAAGAGTATTGCCAAAGAATTAGGTGTGTCTAATGCTACGGTATCAAATGCGTTTAATCGCCCAGATCAACTCTCTGCTAAACGCCGCGAAGCCATACTTAAAGCTTGTAAAGAGCTCGGTTATTATGGCCCTAATAAAGCAGCGCAATCTTTGCGAAGTGGCACATTTAATATTGTTGCTTTAGTGCTGCCAGATAGCGTGGAATATATGGTATCAGACCCTGTCGCGAGTAGCTTTATGCGTGGTGTAACCTCAGTGCTTGAAAAAAATAACATTAATGTTTTATTGTTTTCAGGCAATAGCGACAACCTTAATAATGTTGTTGATTTTGTTGATGGCTTTATTTGTTATGGACGCCCGCGCAATAAAGCACTAGTAGAGCAACTAAAAACGGTACAAAAACATGTGGTCACTGTGGATTTTGATATTGCCCGCAACGCCTCAATTAATATAAACAACGAACAAGCCAGTTACGAAATAGCCAAACATGTTCTGCACAGTAAAACTGATAATGTGGCAATATTAGGCTTGAGATTACTCGATGAAAATGTATTGTGCCGAGTATACGAACATCATGAGTTTGAAACGGGTCAATCTATTTCTCACCAACGCTTACGGGGTTATCAGCGTGCGTTAAATGAAGCGAATGTAACGGTAGCCGACGACCGCATTTGGAATATTCCTGAAAGTAGCGAACGCTTTGCCAGCATAGCCGCAAAAGAAGTATTAAACGCCTCTCCACGTCCTGATGTGATTATATGTATGAGTGATTTAATAGCACTCGCCACCATGCGAGAAGCCATAGAACAAGACATAAAAATACCAGAACAATTACGTATTGTTGGATTTGATGGCATAGAAGAAGCCGCCCGTTTTGTGCCTCGCCTTACAACGATTCATCAAAATAGCCAAGAAAAGGGCGTTATAGCCGCAAACTTATTTATTTCTAAAGAAGAAAAACAACACGAAGTAGGTTATACACTAAATATTGGTGCAAGTAGCTGAGCGCTGTTAGTAACGCAGATAAAAAAGCCAAGCTTAAATTGCTTGGCTTTTTGCTTTTCAACAAATAAAGCTATTTAAACTAATAAGCTTTGTAAGTTTAAAGTGTCTTCTTGAGCGCCATTAACCTGCGTAATAAGTGCAGTACGGCTAGCAAAGTCAACGCTTAGAGAAATTGATTGTTGCTCAAGCTTCCACATTAAACAACATACACTCCCGCCACCTTGAGCAGTAAATTCACCAGCAAATGCAGGATGCTCATTACGTATATTAATTAACGCTATTAACCCTTTTACAACCGGCTTATTTAGCGCTTCATCTATTTTAGCGGCATCTAAATAAGGGCGATTAATATCACGACCAACGTTCGTGCTCGCCAAAAGCTCCATATCATTTTTGCAAGCAAATAAACCACCGTAATACACTTGTGGTACACCCGGTGCAAAAAATTGAATGGCGCGAGATAACAAGTAATCAAAATCATTTGCGCCCAGTGCATCGTAATACGTACAATTAACTTGATATAGGTCGACGTTACTTGCAGCAGCACCTGTTGCTTTACGGCTCTGGTTATTGCTATTGGCATGCATGGTTTCTACTAGGTTATCTATTTGAGATGCGTTTAACAGCCCTGGCTTATCGCCCATTGGACCCGCATCAATAATGCCAATGCCATCATGGGTGTCTAGTACAGTTAAACAGTTACGCGGTGAAATTTGTAACCATTTAAGCAGTGCGTCTACGTCATTATTAAATAAGCTATGTAAAATAAGCGGAGGCAGGGCAAAGTCGTACACCATGTTTACGCGCTTAGCTACGGCAACTTGAGTTTGATAATGGCTATGAATTTCAGCAATGGTCTCCATGCCTAAATCATTTGCCTGCTTTGAGAGTTTATCTAAATACGCAAAGGTTTCATCCAGCATAAAACAGTTTGTACCTGCTTGCTTAATGGCGTAACCCGCTGCATCTAAACGAATAATGTTTACGTTGTTAGCAGAAAATTTAGTAAGTACGTTATTTAAATAAGCAATACCAGCTTCTACTTTTACGTTTATATCAATTTGATTGTCGGTAAAGGTAGTCCAAAAATCATACGTTTGACCATCACCGCATTTCATTGGTGTAAAACAGCTTCCAGGACGCGGACGGTAAATGGCTTGTTGTTCTTGGTCGCTCATGCCATTAGGGAATACATCTTCTTTAGTTAAAAATAAATCCCAAAATTCAGACCCTTTGCCTTTGGCAAGCACATCTTGAAATTGAAACGATTGCGCCGATACATGGTTTACTATTAAGTCGGCCATTAAATCATGATCTTTTCCAAGTGCTTGAATATCTGACCAAGTTCCTATTCGGGCATCAACTTCACTATGATCAATTGGGTCAAAACCTGCATCGCTACCATCTATTGGGTTATAAAATGGTAATAAGTGTACTCCTGCAAAAACGTCTTTAAGTGGACCCTTTAGAAGTGCTGTTAATGCGTTTATATCTTTACCGGTGATTCGATCAGCGTATGTGATCAATTGAACTTTATTCTTCATCATGTGTGATTACCAAGTTGAAACTTAATCGATTAAGATATATCTTTAACTAGCAAGTAAGAATTTACAAGTAATTTTTAAATATTTTACATACAAATATCGTGGCTCGATTAATACTACAATAAGTTACTGACAACTTAATGTGTGTTACCAAGCATTTAACGAGGAAAAGCAAATGACAAAATCACACACACACGTAAGCAGCGATCCGTTGCAACAAATTCGTTGGCTCACATACATGATGTTTTTTATGTTTGCCATGACCTCTGACGCCGTTGGCATGATTATTCCCGAACTCATAAGCGATTTTGGTTTAAGCATGACCCAAGCCAGTGCGTTTCATTATGCGCCTATGGCCATGATTGCAATAAGTGGATTATTTCTAGGCTTTTTAGCCGATAGCCTTGGCCGTAAAAAAACGATTATGCTTGGATTATTAATATTCTCTGCAAGTTGTTTTTTGTTTGCGATTAGTAGCAGCTTTATATTTTTTGTTTTTTTACTGTGCTGTATTGGCCTTGCCATTGGTTTATTTAAAACCGGTGCACTGGCGCTTTTAGGCGATATTTCTAATAGCAACGAAGAACACACCAAAACCATGAATAAAGTAGAAGGCTTTTTTGGCATTGGTGCTATTGTTGGCCCTGCTTTAGTTGGCGTGCTGCTGGTTCAAAATGTAAGTTGGACTTACCTTTATATTATTGCTGGCATTATGTGTTTAATTTTGGCATTGCTTGCTTGGCGTGCCGATTACCCTGCGGTGGTAAAAAGTACAGGCAAACCAGCCTCACTAAAAACGACAATGAGAATGGTTAAAAACCCTTATGCACTAGGTTTTTCACTTGCAATTGCTTTATATGTTGCCACCGAAGTCGCTATATACGTGTGGATGCCTACCCTACTAAAAGATTACACCGGCTCATGGCCGCTGCTGGCCACTTACGCACTAACAATCTTTTTTGTGTTGCGTGCTGCAGGGCGTTTTATTGCGGTATGGTTACTTAATAGGTTTAGCTGGCAAGGGGTCATGGCTTACTTAAGCTTTGGCATTGCGCTGTGTTACGTTGGCACTCTTTATGGCGGCGTTGACTGGGCAGTAGCTTTATTACCTCTTTCAGGTTTATTTATGTCGATGGTCTACCCTACTTTAAATTCTAAAGGAATATCGTGTTTTCCTGTTCATCAACACGGCGCAGTAGCCGGTGTTATATTATTTTTTACTGCACTGTCAGCCGCTTTAGCACCTTTATTTATGGGTATGATCAGTGATTACTTTGGACACGTGCGCTACGGGTTTTATTTAGCCACGGGTTTTGCAGTCATATTATTTTTGGCTATGTTATTTAATTACTTCCGTGACCCATCAGCAACTGCATTAGAGCAAAGTAACTTAGTCGCTGAGTAAATAAACAACTTTAATGCTATAAAAACATTTTAAAAATCAATGTCTGAATAAAAAAACAGCAAATAATTAACAAAATAATTTGCTTATTGTAAAAACTTTGTTATTTTTACTTAATCGATTAAGTAAAAATAACAACTTTCCTTCGGGTTTAAAACGAGGCGTTCACATGACAACACACAACACACCTTTATATTTGATCAGTGCTTTAGCGCTCGCCGTTAGCCAAGGCGTTAATGCACAACAACAAGAGCAAAATACACAAGCGCAAGCCAACAAAGGACTAGAAACAATTGTTGTTACCGGTGTACCCCGCCGCACAACGATAATGGCGTCAAGTTCTTCTGTGAGCAGTGTGTCGCTTGAGCAAGTTGAGGTGTCTACGCCTCGCTCTACCGCTGAGGCATTTAGAATTATTCCCGGGGTTCGTTCAGAATCAACCGGCGGTGAAGGTAACGCCAACATTGCAGTACGTGGTTTACCGGTTGCCTCTGGTGGTGCTAAATTTTTACAGCTCCAAGAGGATGGCTTGCCTGTTTTACAATATGGCGACATTGCATTTGGTAATGCTGATATTTTTATGCGCTTAGATAATACAGTGCAAACCATTGAATCTATTCGCGGTGGTTCAGCCTCTACCGCAGCCAGTAATGCACCGGGTGGCATAATTAATTTCATTTCAAAAAATGGCGAAAACGAATCGGGCAGCGTATCAACTACACTTGGTCTAGATTACGATACTATTCGAACTGACTTTGAATATGGCACATATTTAAATGACACTGTACGCTTTCATGTTGGTGGTTTTGTGCGTCAAGGTGAAGGCCCGCGCGAAACAGGCTATACCTCAAATAAAGGTGGGCAAATTAAAGCCAATCTAACCAAAGATTTTGAAAATGGTTACGTGCGCCTTTATTACAAACATTTAGATGATAAAAGTGTGGGTTACTTACCTATGCCAATGTATGCAAATGGTGACTCAATCCCTGGGTTTGACGCACAATCAGATACCCCACATTCGGCATTATTTACTAAAACAGTGCGCTTAAACGGCGAAAATCAAATAAGCAATGGCGATATTCGCGATGGTATGAATCCGCAAGTTGACTCAATTGGTTTTGAGGCTGTATTTGATTTAGACAACGATTGGCGTATTGAAAACCGTTTTCGTAAATCATCTGTAAGCGGTAATTTTAATTCATTGATCCCCGCTGAAGTTGGCAATGCATCAGCTATAGCGCAAAGTATTGGTGGTGTGGGTGCAACGCTTAGTAATGCGACCACAGGTGCTGCATTTAACGATGATTTAGCCATGCGCATTCACACGTTTGATGTAACCATGAACGACTTTGACTTAATTGTTAATGACTTCAAACTGACTAAATCGCTAAGCGATGATACTAGCGTTACTTTTGGCTATTATGCGTCAACCCAAAATATTGCCATGTCGTGGTTATGGAATTCCTACCTAATGGAGCTTAAAGGTGATAACGCTGCGCTATTAAATGTAACAGCAGCCGATGGGACTGAATTCTCTGAAAATGGCTTATACGCTTATGGCACGCCTTTTTGGGGTAACTGTTGTCAACGTGATTACGACACAGAATATGACACTCGTGCACCCTATGTTGCATTTTCAACTAAAGTGGGTGACGTAAGTATTGATGCTAGTGCTCGTTATGACAGCGGTGAAGCGCGTGGTAACTATGCAGGCGCGGTTACCTCAACCGTTGATATGAATCGCGACGGTGTGATTTCTGTTCCTGAACAAAATGTTGCAGGTATTGATCTTGCTAATGCCAACCCTGTTAATTACGACTGGGATTATGCATCCTATTCAATTGGTGCCAATTACCAAATTGACTCAAGCCTTGCAACGTTTGCTCGATTGAGTAAAGGCGGTCGCGCTAATGCTGACCGACTTTTATTTGGTAAAGTTCGCGCTAATGGCTCAGTAGCCGATGAAGATGCTGTTGATGAAGTAAACCAGTATGAGTTTGGTATTAAAAAGCGCTTTGATTCACTGTCAGTTTTTGCCACGGCATTTTATGCACAAACTGAAGAGCAAAACTTTGAAGCGACATCACAAACCTTTTTCGACCGCGAATATGAAGCAAAAGGGATTGAGGTTGAATCAACCTACTTTATTGATGCATGGGATTTTCGTGGTAATTTAACGTGGACAGACGCTGAAATTGCAAAAGATGCACTTACCCCTGAAGTGGTTGGTAATACGCCTCGTCGCCAAGCTGATTTAATTTACTCATTAATGGCACGTTACACTTATGAAAAAGGCTCTGCAGGCCTTAGCTTTATTGGTACTACTGATGCCTATGCTCAAGATAATAACGATCTTAAATTTGATGGTTACACTCAAGTAAATGGCTTTGTAAGCTACGATTTATCAGAAAACCTTAATATTGCACTAAACGTAAATAACCTATTCGATACAGTAGGTATTACTGAAGCAGAAGAAGGCTCAATACCTGATAACAACATCATACGCGCACGTGCTATTAATGGCCGTACAACGTCATTGACGTTTAAATACGCGTTTAACTAACCATTTTTAGTGTAACAATTGCTGAAGCTTTGTTTGTTCAGCGATTGTTACACTAATTAGTTTTAATAATTCTCCCTCGAATTGTGACCTAGCCATGCTAGGTTTTTTAGGATTTACACTATGACCAAATTACTTAGCCTTGGTGAGCTGCTTATTGATATGCTGCCTCAAGACTCTCAAAACAGTGCTTATTTACCCATTGCAGGAGGTGCTCCAGCTAATGTGGCAGTAGGTTACGCAAAACTCGGCGGCAATGCTGCGTTTTGTGGCGGTATGGGAGATGACTATTTTGCTAAACAATTAACTAATGCGCTTGAGCAATATAACGTAGGTACTGAGTATTTATTTACCATAGAAGGCGCGCAAACGGCTATGGTTATTGTCAGCTTAGATGAAAGCGGCGAACGCAGCTTTAACTTTTATCGTCATCAAACAGCCGATTTACTGTTAACGAGTGAGCATTTAAATCGTATTAATTGGGATGAATTGAGTACCCTACACTTTTGTTCAAACACCCTTACTAATTCGGCAATTGCACAAACCACTGAGTACGCTTTAAAGCTGGCTAAAAACAACCACAAACTCGTCAGCTTTGATGTGAATTTACGCTACAGCTTATGGCAAAGTAGCAATGAGATTGAGCAAAGCGTTCAGGCGTGTTTCGCATATTGCGATATTGTTAAGCTCTCACGTGATGAGTTAAACTTTTTAGCAACGCAACGCCAACAATCAGCTGATATCTACTTAAAATCCCTGCTTGATTTAGGCGTCACGCTGGTGTTTTTAACCGATGGTCCAGCACCAGCGACTGCTTACCATAACGCTTTTACCCTCAGTGAAGCAGCTCCAACAATTACCGCTGTAGATACCACCAGCGCCGGTGATGCTTTTATTGCTGGCGTACTGTACTACTTAAACCACAGCGATAATGCAGTGCCACTTACTGATAAGCTAAATGATGAGTCAATAGTAAAAAAAGCGCTTCACTTTGGTCTTCGCTGTGGCTCAAAAGCATGTTTAGCTAAAGGCGCTTTTCCTGCGCTACCCACGCAGCAAACACTGTCAAAATAAACTAAGGTACTTACAAAAAAGGCCTCTGTTGGCCTTTTTTTACTAAGCGTCTAAATTACTGGTTTTTAGCCATTCTAAAGCGGTAGTGGCATTTTCAAAGTATTGTATTTCACCCGACATAAACCAACTGCCTAACTTAGCTATGGTTGATTGCCACTCTTTATTGCCGTAAATCGCTATTTTTTTAAACTCTTTGTTATGTTTTAAGCCAAGTTTTAAATCATCCCATGCAGCTCTAAGTTCCCAGCCATCAAGCTCAGTACCATCTATGAGTACATTAACAATAGGATGTTTAACTTCGCCAAGCGCAGAGTCAATCATCGGCGTGATCACCTCATAATCTTTGTGAGTGAGTGTACCTATAGCTTTTAAGGTTAAAAAAAACTCGCTGCCTGAGCGCTCAATACCAATCGATAAACCATGTGTTAAATTAACCATAACTCAACCCTTGAATGAAAATAGCCTTAATTATAGACAACAGTTAAAAATCATCACATGAAGCAGATCAAAAAACAGCCAGTTAATGCTGACTTATCCTTTGAGCTATTTATGTTTCTTTAATCGATTAACTTGGTTTTCTACATCATTTAAATAGCCGGTCTTTATCCATACTCTTGCGCCATTGTTACCCGCTGTGGCGTTAATTTCACTATTAACAGGCACTCTAAGCCAACTGTGTTTTTCAAGTGTGTCGTTATGCTCTTGTAAAGTGCCATCCAAAACCAACAACTCAGCGCCACCACTTACCGTGAGCGTTAAAGATTGATTAGCTTTAAACTGCACAATACTCACTGTTTCATATACATCTTGATATAACAAAATGGCATTTAGGTCATTAAATTCGGGATTTTTCTGCCCTTGCATATGCTGTGTGAGAATACGAACGTGCTGGCGATCTTCTGGCTGAAACTGCCACAGTTTTACAAATATAATGCAACCGTCTTTTGAGCCTGGGGTATGTTTTGATTGCGGAGGATTACGAATATAGGCACCTTCTGGGAAATCGCCATGCTCATCTTGAAATACCCCATCGAGCACTAAAAACTCCTCGCCCCCAGTATGAGTATGTGGGCTAAAGTGGCTGTTTGGCGCATAGCGTACAATACTAGTGGCACGAGCAACTTCGTCGCCCACTCTGTCAAGTGGACGTCTATCAACACCCGGCATGGGCGAAGCTATCCATTCAAGTGACTTGCTATGTACTACGACACGTTGACTAAAGTCGGCAGCAATTTTCATAGTTGGCTCCAAATTATTAATTTTTAGCAGCAATACTTGGACGCTGAGCGACCTTTTGTTGCCATGCAATTAAGTGCGTGAGTTCAGTAGGAATAGCAATTTGTGCAAAGCCTGCAAACACAAGTCCTGCGTATAAGGTAATATCTGCAACACTAAATTGTTCACCTGCCACATAAGTTGAATTTGCTAATACGCTATTAAAATAAACCAAGCCTTGCTGTGCTTTTTCAGCTTGCTTTTCACCCCATGCAACATTTTGATAGGTTTCAAGTTCAGGTCCTAATCCATCAGTAGCATGATGAAAGTAAGTGGCAATTGCATCAAGTACCATCGACTCAGCACGTTTTTGCATCATATTAATTACCGCGCGTTCTTTTGCCTCAACACCAGTTAATGAAGGGCCTGCAAAAGCGGTATCAATGTATTGTGTAATTGCAGTGCACTCGGCAATAAAAGTACCATCATCAAGCTCTAGTACAGGTACACCTGCCAACGGATTCTTTGCCAAGAAAGCCTCACTGCGGTGCTCCCCATTTAATAAATCAACAGCAACAAACTCTACTTTATCAGTCGCATTTTTTTCAGCAAGTGCAATACGAACCCGTAATGGGTTAGGGAAATTTTCTACGTCATAAATTTTCATAATTATCTCTTATATTTTAAGTTAATATAAGCAAATCAAGCCTACCTACTGATAGGTAATTTATAGCAAGCGCTTAGTGTTTGCAAACTAAAAATAAAAGAGCTTGAAAATAACTACCTACTGGTTGATAATTTTTTCAGATAACAGCAAGGAAATATCAAAATGAGTAAAAAAGCAGCCCTGCTACAAGCCGCAGAAAATAAAGTGCGACTGGGTGGATATAGCAACTTTAGCTTTAGAGAACTTGCTACTGAAATAGGTATAAAAAGTGCCAGTGTACATTATCACTTTCCAACCAAAGCTGATTTAGGTGCAGAGCTTGCGCATCAATACACCAACGCTTTTATGTTGGTACTTGGCGATCCTGACGCCCTAAAAGCCAATGGTAAAAATCCTATTGATATTTATACTCAGTTATTTAGAAATGCACTCGTGATAGACAAAAAAATGTGCTTATGTGGCTTGCTCGGCGCAGAAAGCGACAGTCTCCCTGATAAAGTGCGGGTTGAAGTTCAGCGGTTTTTTAATAAAAATCTAGCGTGGTTAACCCAAGCACACGCTGCGAATGGTGAAGAAAACCCTGCTCGCGCGGCAATACAAACAGTGAGCTTATTAGAGGGTGCGATGATTATTAGTAAAACCCTAGATGATATTAGCTACTTCGAACAAGCCACTTTTTAAATGCTTATATAAAAAAAGCGAGCTTAAATAAAGCTCGCTTTTTACATTAGTAGCTATGTGGTTTTAAGCTGGACGCACTTTATGTTTTGAATGCACAAAGGCTAATACAATAAAGCCTATAACCGCCACTACTACTCCAATAGGCTTACCTAAGTCACTTGATAAGTTTAACCCAATTGCCGCAGTCATAATGTAAGATAAGGTCACTGCGGTTGCGATCACGGCGGGTATACTCGTGATCCAGTGGAATGTACCACGGTCAAATAAGTACTTGGTAGCAAGCCACAACACACTAGTAGAAAGCAACATATTTGAAAACGCAAAATAACGCCAAATAACAGAGAAGTCGAGCTTAGTCATAAAGTAAGCAATAGTTAGAATTGGCAGTGCTAACAACAAACGATTGCGTAAACTTTGCGGAATACTAAACGCATCAACCACCGTTAAGCGCAGTGAGCGGAACGCCGTATCACCTGAAGTAATAGGGAAAACAGCAACAGCAATAATAGCCATGATACCGCCAAATACACCTAAGTAGCTATTTGCAATATGGTTAACCACTAAGCCAGGACCGCCTAAATCAAGCATCGATTTTAAACCCGCGTACCCTTCTGGGAAGGCTGCAATACCAGCAAGTGCCCAAACACAACCGACAATACCTTCACACATCATCGCGCCGTAATAAACTGGGCGTACATATTTTTCGTTAGTTAAACAACGGGCAATAATAGGTGCTTGCGTAGAGTGAAAACCACTAATAGCACCACAGGTAATGGTTATAAATAGCAACGGCCAAGTGGGCAGTCCATCAGGATTGGGTGCTAAAAAGTCGTGAGCATGATCGGCCTCAAAGTATGCTAAAAAGTCGCCAGCCACAGGTAAATGAGGTGCATTAATTAACAGTGATACCGCAATAGCTACTGTCATTACAATCATTAACAAACCAAAAATAGGGTAAAACTTAGTGATGATTTTATCGATTGGTAATAACGTGGCTAAAAAGTAATACGCTAAAATAGCCAGAACCCAAAATGTATTGCTAGCAAAAATGGTGCCTTCAAATGCATCTAAGTTACTCAATAAGCCCGCAGGGCTCATAATAAATACGACGCCAACAAAAAATAACAACATAGCGGTAAATATAAGCATAAAGCCTTTAAATACAACGTTGTAATAATGGCCTGCAATTTCAGGTAAACTTTTACCATCTTCTTTAATGCTCATAACGCCAGAAAAGAAGTCATGTACTGCACCGCCTAAAACGTTACCCAGTACAATCCACACTAATGCTACGGGGCCATACAATGCGCCCAAAATAGGGCCAAATATGGGGCCTACTCCTGCAATATTCAAAAACTGAATTAAAAATGCACGAACAGGGTGAATAGCAACGTAGTCAACACCTTCGCTAAAGCGCTTTTGCGGTGTGTCTACGGTTGAATCTAAACCCGCTTGTTTTGCAACAAACGGGCTATAAAACTTATAGCCTAATATTAAAATAGTCAGGCAGATAAAAAAGATGATCATAAAGCACGCTTCTCTTTTTGTATGTGTTTATAGAGCGCTATTTTGCCGCCCCACTTTTTAAAATAACAATTGAACGTAGCATATGAAAAAGTAGCCAACAATGAGACGTTTGGCTAATGCGCTCACCAAATCAAATTCATTCGAAAAGGTAAAACTAGATAACAGCATTCGTTACTCATAAAAACAGGATTAAAAAACACTAAAAATGCTTATATTGCGACTAAAATCTATACGCTAATCTACAACATTAGCTACACCTGAGTTGTTAATTAGCCTACGATAAACATTATTACTACTTTAAAACTTACGGTCTTTGCCCTACATGGCTTTGCCAAAAAACAAGGATGCCCTCAATGACACCGTTTACTACGCCCGATTTATACGATGAACATCGCGACCATGTGCAAGTGGCTGATAGTGGCTTGCAGCACTTTGGTAATAAAACTCACTTTTATGGTCAAGTAGTGACCGTCACCTGCCCTGACGATAACTCGTTTGCTGGTAACATACTGCATGAAAACGGTGAGGGAAAAGTATTGATTGTTGATGGTTTTGCCAGTAAACGTTTTGCCTTTATTGGCGATATGATTGCAGAGCGCGCACTAAAAAATGGCTGGCACGGCATAGTTATTAATGGTTGCTGTCGCGATATTGAAATTCTTGCCACACTTGATTTACCTGTAATGGCGCTAGGCGCAACACCACGCTGCACCACTAAGCGCGGTTTAGGTGCTAAAGATCACCCGGTTAATATGTTAAACACCACAATTAATACCGGTGATTGGGTATATGCTGATGTAAACGGCTTAATAATTAGCTCTAAAGCGTTATTTTAATTTCTCGTAATAGCCGTTAACAAAAAAAGCAGCTCGAAAGCTGCTTTGTTAATTAACATGGTTTTGTAAAACCAATAATCAGGTTCACATTAAAGTGCTAACCATACATCGGTTGAACCAGGCTCGTTCCCTTGAGTCCACCATTTAGCTTGATATTTATTACCTTGATAAGAAACTTCATCACCACTGTTATAAATTGCCGATGGCTGCCACACTACCACGCCCGTATCATCTGTAGGTTGTGTTGTTGCTTCCCATGCACCACCTAAATCAGGACGTTCGCCTTGAGTCCACCACTTGGCTTTATATTCTACGCCATTATAAGTAACGACATCACCACCAACGTATGCAACACGCGCATCCCAGCTTCCTGTAGGCTCAGTTGTAGTATCAACGTTTGTAACTGTTACGCTAAAGCTTTGCGTTGTGGTTAATGCACCATCACTAACTGCAACAGACACTGTGAAATCTGTATCTGCATCAACTGCGCCGGCCTCAAGACTTATATTTGCGCCGCTACCCACTAACGTTAAACCAGCTGGTACTGTCCACGTATATGTAAATGCATCGTTTTGAGCATCGCTTGCCACAACAGCAACTGATGTTGATGCGCCTTCTTCAACGCTGATATTAGCGATAGCATCAACGCTAGGAGCTGTGTTTTCACCACCTGATGTTGGCGCAATAACATTAACAACAACATCACGATTAACGGTTGCCTCACCATCTGATACCGCAACGGTTGCCACATACTGTGTATCTGCAGTGACTGTTGGCGCTGTAATGACTAATGATGCGCTATTTTGTCCAGATACTACAAGTGCGTTATCAGCACTCCAGCTAAAGCTAAGTGGATCGTTATCGGCATCGGTTGCAGAAGCTGTTACTGCAATACTCTCACCTGAATTAACAGATATAGATGCAGATACTGAAACAACTGGCTTTTTATTTGTTGGCGGAGCAACTACTCCTCCTAAACCATCATGCATAGCATTTAGAATATCACCATTATCAGCATCTATTTCCCATGCAAATAAACCACCTAAATTATACTGATTAACATACGCGCCCTTAGCCAGTACTGACTTACGGCTATCATAAGTAATTAGTTTACCGGTTGAACGATTCCATACATAAGCGGCTTGCGCTTGCTCATCATAACCCACTTCAAAACCATTAATACCGGTGCCCGCCGCACCAATCATATTTGCTTTAACGCCTTTGTAATCAATAACACCATCTTCCCATACGCCTTGTGCCGTAGAGCCTTTTAACGGGCCATTACCAGGGGCGGTCATTGGATTACCATCAATTGCTGCATTTTGCGGGTAAACACCTTCCCAACCACGGCCATACATAGCTGTGCCCACGACGATTTTTTTCGATGGTACATTTTGCGCAAGTAACAGCTGCACTGCATTATCCGTGGTATAAGCAGGGCCTTTACGAGGTTCGCCATTTTCATCAAGCCCGGTACCATTACATTGACCAACACTCATGTGCTCACCACAGTAAAGTGCTGTTTGGTGACCGGTTACGTTACTCCATGCGCCATAAAAGTCATAGGTCATGGCAAAAATATAATCCATGTATTGGCTTGCGGCTTGGTAGTCTACATCTTCAATTTTATCGTAACCTGCACCAATGGCTGAGGTTAACTCATAAGTACGGCCCGTTTCTGCTTCAAGTTTATCAAGCATAGCGCGAAGCTCTTGCATTAGCGCCACATAGGCTGGGCCATCGTTGATTGGATCGCCAATATCAGGATTGGGGCCGTCACCACCTGGGAATTCCCAGTCAATATCTACACCATCGTAGAATTTCCATGTTCTTAAAAACTCCTCCATTGAGGCAACAAAGGTGTCGCGGTTAGCTTTATTGGTAAAGCCACCGAATGGGTCTGATAACGTCCAACCACCTATAGATGGTAAAATTTTAATATCTGGGTAACGCTGTTTAAGCGCCATTAGCTGAGAGTAAGTACCACGGATAGGGTCTTTTGCATCAACCCCTGGCAGCGCTTTTTGTACTGCGGCCCAAGGGTCGTGAATAACCACTTCGTAATCTGCAGAGCCGGCACAAGCGGTTTCAAGTGCACGTTTAGGACCACCCGATAACGATGCGTTTTCACCACAAATTGGAATAAAGCCATACAAAATATGGCTCAGATTTTGTGCTGGCATATTCGTTACATCATAATCACGGCCATAAATTCCCCACTCCACAAAGTAAGCGCCTGTAACTAAACCTTGTTTGATACCAATGTCGCGGTTATTTGGGTCAACATCCATGGGTAATGGTGTTAGGTGTCCGCCGTCGGTGTCAGCAATTACAATTGGTTTGCCTGCACTGCGAGCACAGGTCGTGCCACCTTCACATAGCTCAACATACATTGTATGGCGGCCCGCTTTATCATAAGGGAATGTGATAGTGCCACTTTTAGAACCAGCAGCAAGCGTGCCCTCATTGACTAGCATGTCATCAAAATAGACTTTGTAGCTATCGCCACCATCACCACTCCATGCACTCCACTGAATGTTGATATTAACTTGTTCAACACGGGTAACTAGCTGCTTATAAGAGCCGTTTCCCTCAAGATCTACCTCAACAAACGAATATTGCTGTGGTTCCCAATTAATGCTTGGTGTAGACGGTGCAGCAGATGCTGTGCTTGCAAATAAAGCAACACCGATGGCTGCGCTCAGTTGTTTGATATTCATAGGTCTCTCTTATCCATTATTTATGTAATTATTTAATAAGTTTGAACTGCAAAACTTAGGCTTTATTAAAGTTTGGTCCATACATTGGCTTGCCCTGGCGTATCGCCCTGAGTCCACCATTTAGCGCGATAGCGCTGTCCTTGATACGTTACTTCTGCGCCAGCTTGGTAGGCTTTGCTGGTATTCCAAGTGGCTGCTGTGTCAGCTTTCGAGGCTGATTCCCATGCCGCTGAGGTATCTGGTTGTTGGCCTTTGTTCCACCATTTAGCGGTGTAAATCACGTTAGCAAAACGGGCTTTATCGTTTGCTTGATAGATCTGAGTGCTGTCCCATTCAGGTACTGTTGGATCAACAGGGTCAACCGGATCGACCACAGGTACATCGTTAACCGTGACACTAAAACTGGTTTGGGTACTTAATTGACCATCCGATACAGATACTGCAATGGTGTAATCGGTGTTTGCTGATACCTCTGCAGTGGTTAAGTTGATGTTGGCACCAGAGCCTGTAAAGCTTAGCGGTGTAGGTACTGTCCAGCTGTAAGTTAGCTCACTTTGCTCATCATCAAAGGCATGCAGATGAATTGCTGTTGTGGTGTTTTCATCAACTACTAGGTTATCTGGGGTGTGTACAATGGGTGCGGTGTTTGTTGGCGCACCTTGCACACTCAAGGCATAGGTATAATTTGCATCGCTGCTATACACTTGGTTTATCAGTACGTCGGTTGCATCAAACGTAATGTCGCCCGCTTGGTTTTGCACCCCAATTTGCACTAAATGCGCGTAATCAAGGTTAAGCTGTTCAGCCAATGCTTGTTGCCAATTTGCTTGATTGTCAGCATTAATTTTAAGCTGTTGATTAATCACCTCTTGACCTGTTTCGTCAAATAAACGAGCCCATACAGTGTCACCAGCAATGGCATTTTGCCCTTGGCGTACAAAGTAACCAAGGCTTGCCCACGCATTAGGATCGGTTGGTGCAGCGTCGTTTACAATGTTAATGTCACTACAGTTATAAAATCCTTCTCCCACGACATCGTTTCGTTGCCAGCGGCTATACAAAATTGCATCGCCGTTGCGCCCTTGTGGAATAGCCACACTCATTTGATAATAACGTTCACCATCGGTGTCTTTTACTACTTCAACATTTTGATGCTCTTGAACTAGCTCTAAGTCTTGCCAGGTCAATATATCTGTAGCGGTATTAAAAGTTGGCTTAGTTAAATAAAACTGCCAAAAGCTGGGATTATGTGGTGTTGCAGCTAAATAACGGATTTGTATATCACCATTAGAGTTAGGCATTACATCACTGCGTTGCCAATGTGGTGATGGTAAATCCATACCTCGTTTGGCTGTATCGCCACCAGCACATAAAGTGCCGTTTGGTACACTGGCCTCAACTGCAGTTTGATTTAAATAGTCAGGTGTATTAACCGAAAATTCAATCGCTTGTACAAACTGTACCGTGCCCGACTCTAAATAAGCGGCTCGACACGCAAGGTTAGGAATATTTGTACCGTCTTCAGGCCACCAGTACCCGCCATCAATCTGACAAATTGCTTGGCGCGCTTTAGGGCTGTCCATATAACCATGTGCTTGCACTTGCGGTGCTAGTGTACTGAGTAGTAAACCACTGGTAATTGCAGATAGCGTAATCGTGTTAAGTTTAATTGATGCCATTATTTTATCCTTTATAAGACTCAATACATGGGGCAAGCTCAGGCCTACCCCTCATTGTTTTGTAAATTACAGGCTACAACTTAAGCTCCAATCAGCTGTTACACCCGGCTCAGAGGTTGTCCACCATTTGGCTTTGTACACTGCATTGTTATGCACCATTAGATCGCCGCCAGCAGCATGGCTTGGGTTGCCCGCCCAGTCAGTTTGAGGAAAGTTTGGATAAACAGGTATCGAGGCTATATCAACTCCTTCACACACACCTACAGGATCACCCCCTCCGTTATCTGGATTGCCCGTGCCATCACCGGGTGTTGCCTCTGGCAGCATTGGGTATTCAGTTTTGAATGCGTAAGTTTTGCCATCTTTTTCAATGGTAAAGTTGCTAGGCCCTGTGATTGGCATGTAATACATCACTTGTGCATTTACAGTTGCACCGGCGCTAAAGTCTTTAGGCTGGCCGCCCCATTCGTTGTTCAGTGTGATTGAGAAACGGTGAAACTCGTTCTCATAACCACCAATGTTGTTACCTGCCGCGTTTGAGCCATTTACTTCTACTGCCATGCCCAGTTTTTCTTGTGCATTCCAGTTAGATTTAAAAATAGCGGAAGTGGATACAGGCACATCAAATGAGATCTTTGCACCACTTAAATCAAGGTTTGAATTATTAGTAAACGCAAATGTAGGACTGATTGGATAGTTTTCATCACCAACAGGGAAGTCTTTTGCCTCAAAAACCACATCAACCGCTTCTGCAGGAGTGTTAAAGTTGGGATTACCACCGTGAACATCGTATGCAACGCCACTTTGATTAAACTTATTGTATGCAAGTGAAGTAAGCGTTGACCCCATGAAGTATTCGCCTTTCGCTGCATCGTAATCAAAGTCACCAGCCAGCTCCCAGAACATTATACCGCCAAGGCCATTGTTGATAACGTAATCAACTTTAGTTGCCATCGACTCTTCATCTTCTATCGATAGGAATACTTTTTTATCTGCGTTCCATAACCAAGGTGCAACGGCAACGCTGTCATAATGACGGGTATAAGTTCCGGTTAAGCGATCATCAGCGTCTGTATCAGGTGTTAAGCCATACACGCCTAAATACGAGCCAACAATGCCGTTTTCAAGATTTTTAACATGCCATAATGGGTTTGAACCCGCAGGCATTTCTTGGCCTGCGTCGTTCTTATCATGCCAAAGGTTATCAATACCTAATGCACCATTACCACACTTGTTTTTTTCACCCACACCGGTACCCGTTGCGCAATCAGCTTGGTTAGGCAATGCCGCTTGGCCCCATAAACCATTTGTTCCGCCTGATACATCTTTAAAACCACGGGTGTAATACGGTAAACCTATGTTGATTCGACCCGCTGACATCGCACCACGGAAATAGCGCACTGCCCAATCGGTATTTAAGTACCCAATGCCTTCAAACTCTTTGGTGCCATATACATTCCACTGCGTAAGCTCTGAATCAAGACCAGTATCAAACAATGCAGCGTTGTGACCTACGTGCGAGTTCCATGCGCCATGCAAGTCATAAGACATGATATTCACATAATCAAGGTATTGAACCGCTTGAAAGGTTTCCATACCTCGTAATAAATAACCAGAAGATGGAGACGCAATAGTGAGTAAATAGTGCTTACCCGCGGCTTCACCTGCACGATCTAGCTCTTCACGTACTTTTTTCATTAGCACTTGGTATGAGGCATTCAATCCTGCACGGCGCGCGTTGGATATAGGAAAATCATCGGGGTGACCTGAGTCGTTCATTGAAGATGGGTATTCGTAATCAATATCAACGCCGTCAAATCCATATTTTTCAATAAACTCAACGGTACTTTTTGCAAATGCATTAATACCTGCATGGTTAACTGAACCATCAGCATTGATGGTCATAGTGTAAAAACCACCGCTTGCAACACGGCCTGTTTTATCAAAGTAACCGCCGGTTTCAGCCCAACCGCCCACAGATATGAGTGTTTTTACATCTGGGTGTTGTTTTTTGTATTTGTTTAACAGGTTAAAGTGACCTTTGTAGTTAAACTCTGGGTCCATTTCAGCGCCAACTACGCCCGGCCATTCCATATTAGTGGCAGGGTTATTTACTGAAGTAGGATCGCCAATAGATACTTTGTTGTTTGCATCAACATGGGCAAATGCATAGTTGATGTGGGTGATTTTATCCCACGGAATATCGTTCACTAAATAACTGGGTTGACCATTAGCGCCATTACGCCAGCTAGTAAAGTATCCAATTACACGACGCGGGTGGTCAGCTCCCATGATCTCACGGCCATCAGCGTCATAAATCGTACAGTAAGGCGTGTTTACACCGGGTGTTTGATATAAACCTTGTGGACGACAGTCAGTGCCCGTAACTGGGCCGGTATTTTCATCAACAACCGTTAATACTTTTGTTACTTGCGCTGTTGCACCGTCGTTATCTGTCACCGTTAGGGTGAAAGTTGCCTGACCAAGTGCCGTTGCTTGCCATGCAAAACTGCTCGCTGGTGAGCTTGATTGATGAACATCCACCCCGTTTGCTGCAAAGCTCAGAGCCGTTACTTGGCCATCACTATCAGTTCCAGAAAGTGCAAACACCACCTGCGAACCAACAACCAGTTGATCCGGTAGCGTGCTAAATGAAATAGCGGCAACTGGTACTTGATTAGCAGGGTCAACAATCACTGAATCACTTACACTTATCGTATTAACAACTTCAGCAGACATCGCTCCTTCATCGTCTGTTGCTACAGCACTAATTTGATGTTCGCCCGCAATAGCTTGCCAGTTAACACTAAACGGCGCAGTGTTATCAACCGCGATGGAAATGCCGTCGATAAAAAACTCTACACTTGCAACCGAGCCATCTGAATCAGTTGCTTGCGCAAAAATGACAACGCTGTCTTTATCGCTAA
Organism: Pseudoalteromonas sp. NH0006-26; assembly: GCF_057552415.1. The sequence goes on along the minus strand of NZ_BAAJMJ010000001.1, from coordinate 445,665 downwards.
ATAAAGAACCATTTTCAGGTGTAAACTCGGTAATTATAGGTGATTGATTATCATTGACAGCGCTGTCACATACACCCAAAAGTAACCAATCTTGATATTGACCTGCATTCTCCAAAGGATTGGCTTGTGTCCACCACTTGGCTTCATAGGCATTATTTTGTGCCTTAACTTGGCTTCCTGCTGTATGAGTTTGCCCTAACTCCCATGCCGTTAATGTACTGCAATCAGTTGATGCGTATACATTTAAACTAAATGCACTTAGAGGTAAGGCACTTAATTTGAAGGCATTTTTTATTATTTTCCGTGAGCTCATTTGCTCCTCCGCTTAGTGTGTTAAGAAATGCTATTGTCAGTTTCTATTTATGAAACTAGCATGAACAAAGTAAATATCAAGTAAATAAAGTGCAATTAATGAACAAAAAAAGTATTAATTGACTAATTAATAATATAAGACTAGTTATTTATGCTTACAAAAATCCATTCACAAACCAAGCTCAAATGAATGACACCTCCCAATTAAGCACAAAAAAAGCCCAGTAAAACTGGGCTTGGTTTACATTAGGAATGTATGTTCTGTTTAATTAAATGAAACCGTAATAATATTCGAACATACGTTTTCAGATACACATAACTGATAGTCGTATGCAGGTAATGTTGCGTTACGAACGTAATCACGGTAACGACCATTGTCTGATACGGTGCCTACTAGTTCACCATTTCGGTATAAGCTAAGTGACTCAGCACCCACTTCTTCCCAGTTTAACTCTACACGCATAGTATCAAGACGTGACTTATTAGCGCGTTTTAGACTCAACTCAATTTCAACATCACTTACAACCACTGTTTGTGTGAATGTATCTGAGTTGTTTTCACTATCTGTTACAGTTAGTTCAACTTCATAACTACCTGATTCAGCGTAGGCATGAACAGGGTTTGCATCAGTTGAAGTTGCACCGTCACCAAAGTCCCAGCTCCACTGTGAAATATCATCATTTGCATCACGACTTGTATCTACAAATGTGGCTGTAAGGCCTTGCGTATCAACATCAAAACCAGCGCGAGGCGGTTGTGGGCTTACTTCACCAATAGCACTAAATGTAAGTGACCAACCATTTATTGTGCCGGTATCTGAGCCTGCAGTATCTTCAACATGAAGTGTCCAATCACCTGTTGCAACTTCCCCGTTAAATGCACTTGAGGTAAATGCTTTAACAATATCGTCTGCACTGCCGCCTTCATTGCTTTGCAGTGTCACTTCATTACCTTGCGCTGAAATAAGTGTAAGTACTAAATCACCTGACCAAGTATGCGAAATGTCTACATCAGCAGTGGTACCAAAAATAGTTAAATCATCGGCTACTGTTATGACAGAGCTTGCACCTTCCGGAGAATTATCTGGAATCGCAACACTTTCATCACTAGTGTAAGTAAAGTCATTCAAACCAGCAGGTTGCAACATTAAGCTTACTGTTTGCTCTTTAACTTGCTCGTCTGTTGTCGCGGTTACAGTAAAGTCATAATTCCCCCACTGAGTTTCGCTATTAGTTGCCACTGTAAGTACAACTTCATCGCCTGGACGAGCAGTAGTTGCGCTTAGTGATGCATCAGCAAGATCAGCAGCCAAAGCCAGTGAAACGTCGCCATCCCATTGTGCAATTGAACCAATCGTAAAGGTATAAGTGACTGTATCACCTACAGTTGCTTGCTGAGAAACAGGCGATACAGATAATTTAAACCCAGGAGTTGGATCAGCATCAATCAGTGCTTGGTTTATATTTAGGCGTGTACCTGCAACCGTTTTACCATTTAATGCCGCATTAGCATCACCACTAGACATAAGTAATTCTTTAAGCTCTAGTGTTGTTAAATCAGGATTAACTGACAGTACAAGTGCAGCAGCACCGGCTACATGTGGCGTTGCCATTGATGTACCAGAGTAACTTGCATAGCCGCCACCAGGAATGGTTGATAAAATCGCACTACCTGGCGCGCCCATATCAACACTGGTTAAACCCCATTGTGAAAAGCCAGACATATTGTCGCGACTATCTGTGCTTGCAATAGATAATACATTATCATTTTCATAATTAGATGGGTAATGAGGGTTTACATCGTTGTCTACCGCATCATTACCAGCAGCAGCTACAAATAAAATATCAGCTTCTTCACTGGCAGTAATCGCATCAGCAAGTGCTTGGCTATAACCACCACCGCCCCAGCTATTGCTTAATACACGAAGGTTAACACCTGAGTTTTTAAGGCCTACCATGTAGTCAATACATTTAATAGCGCCAGATGTAGAACCTGTACCATCTGCAGCTAAAAACTTACAACCTGCAATAGATACATCATGGTTTACACCTACAATTCCCACACCATTGTTACCACTGGCACCAATTGTACCTGATACATGTGTACCGTGGCCTTCGTCATCCATTGGGTCGCCAGCATCGGTAATCGCGTTAATACCGTGCACGTCATCAACATAACCGTTACCATCATTATCGATACCATCGCCAGCAATTTCACCGCTATTTACCCACACATTCGCAGCTAAATCAGGATGACTATAATCTACACCTGTATCAATAACACCTACAACAACATCACGGCTACCAGTTGAAATTGACCATGCTTCTGGTGCATCAATATCAGCATCAACTGTACCACCAGTTTGGCCTTCATTATTTAAGCCCCATAAATCTTCAAAGCGAGGATCGTTTGGTGTTGCTGCAATGCTCACACGATAGTCAGGCTCAACATACTCAATGGCTTGATGAGATTTTAAGCGCTCAATAGCTTCTTTAGCACTCATTCCAGATACTTTAAATTTAGCAAGGCGACCAGAAAATAACGAAGTGAAGTTATCATCAACTTCATCGCTGTTTAAATCTGATATTTTTGCTTTAACTAACGAACGAGCTTGCTTACGCATTTCTGGCGAAGCATTCTTTTTATATTTAACAATAATCGAGTCACTGCTCGCGGTTACATTTTGAGTTGTACTGTTAGCATCAGGTAATTTAGCTGCAGCTAAACAAGGTAAAAGTGCGAGTGTAATAATAGATAATTTTGTTTTCATCATTTTATCCGTAATTAAGTTAACTTAGCTTTACTAAGTAGAAAATTTACGTCTAAGAATTTAAGAAATCACGTGGCAAGCTTTAAGAAAACGGCTAAATAACGACTAACTCAAGTAAAAAAAGCAAAACAAGGTACAAAACCATCATTTTTAACTAGAAATATAGCGATAAAAACATAAACAACATCCATTTTAATGAGCAAAACCCATAAACTTTAACATGCCATTAACCCATTATTTTTTACTAGATTTTACTGTAAATTTAATTCAACCCCAAAATAACACTTCAAGACATTGAAAATAAAGTACTTTAAATACCATTAAAAAAGATGATTCAAAATAAGTTCATTGAAGAATACAGTGATTGAGCAGTTATGAATTAGGTAACGGTAAATTTACTTATTAAGTACAAAAAGCCGGTTTCTACTTTCATAATTAAAACGCACCTTACGTTTAAGAATAAAAAAGTTAATCACACATTATCACAGCACGGCATGCTGTAACGACAAACACCTTATTAAAACTCAATAAATAATCAAGGTGTTTAATTTTGTATTTCAAGGAGAATAATAATGAGACTAAATAAGTCAATTCTTAGCTGTGCTATTGCAATCGCAATGGGATCAAGCTTTGCTGTTCACGCCAACACGGCAGATAAAAATGTATCGACCTCACCTTTAAGCGCACAAGTTTCAATCCAAAGTGATTCAAACTCAATTACTTTAGAGCAAGTCCTTAACAATAATACTGCGGTGCTCATGCAAGACGGTGACAGTAACACCATGATTGTAGAAACCGTTGGTGAAAACAATACAAATGAAGTCACCCAATTACAGTTTGGCAATTACACTAAAGTAACGACCGTTGGCGACAATAACGATCAAGCCTATTTTCAAGATGGTACTGCAAATGGCGCATTAACAGAGGTTACAGGTAATAATAATAATGTTTACGTTAGCCAAAACGGTCAAGGCTTTTTAGTTAACAACGAAGCTATTAATATTGTAACTGGCGATGATAACTACGTTGAAGTAGAGCAAGGCTCTGGTGGACATTGGTTTTACAACATGGATATGCGCGGTAACGCCAATGAAATTAATGCTTTTCAAAGCGGTGAATGGAGTGAAGCCGAAGTATCAATGCTAACCGGTGATGATAATTTAATATACCTTAGCCAAGCGGGCTTCTGGAACACATTTAAAGTTACTTCGCTACAAGGCAATGATAACGAAATTGATGTTGTGCAAGAAGGTGACAGAAATGCGGTCACTTTTAATAATATTTCAGGTGATGTTAATGAAATTCTCGTTGAGCAAGAAGGCAATACAAATGCGGTTGCCTTCACTGATGTAGTCGGCAGTGAAAACAGCATTGATATCGACCAAGAAGGTACTGATAACGTAGCCGATTCGGCTTTGTTCGAAGGCCAAGGTAATGAAGTTGAAATTACCCAAGTTGATACTGAGAACATGGTTACTGCAGAACTTATTGGTGACAATAATGAGTTAAAAGCAAACCAAAATGGTGCATCTAACGAAGCATACATGGGTGTATTAGGCTCAAATAACGAATTTGATATTAATCAAATGGGAAATTTAAATTCAGCGCATTTAGCTAACTTTAATGGCTCAGACAATGACGTTAATCTAACTCAAGCCGGTGATGAGAATGCAATTTTAGTTCAGTCTTCTTACTCGAATATGGCATTAACGTCTAACAATAATGATATCGATATTAACCAAACTGGTAATCAAAACGAAGCAATCGTAACTCTTGCTGGTATCTTAGATAGTAACTCAAACCAAATTGATATTGCCCAAAATGGCGACATCAACCTTGTGGATATGATGGTTGAAGGAAATGGTCATAGCGTTGATATTTCACAAGAAGGTATTGGAAACTGGGTTATTGGCACTGATGATTCAGCATTTTTACTCGGTGGTGAAAATGTAGCATTTAATGTTACTCAAACTGGTAATGATAATATTGTTGAAGGCGCTGTTATTGGTTTTAATAGCACTGTTTCTGTTACTCAATTGGGTGATGGCAACACAACAACAATTACACAAATGTAATTGATAAATGAGAGGGAGATTAATTCTCCCTTTTTTCTTTATGATAAAAACAAAACACACCTACTTACTTGCCGTTTTACTCTTTTGTTCACCAGTGGTAACGGCTGCTGATGACCTAGAGATAGATGGTTTATTACTCGATCGTAGTATTAGTCGCTTTGGTCATCAGTTTTATTACGAATTTTCTAATTACTGGCGAGATCTCCCCTCTACCGCTGGGTTTAATATAGAGATTAAAGAAACCGTTATTCCAAAAGCAGGCACTAAATTAACCTTAATAATGAATAATCAAATTGTTTATGCAACATACTTAGGACGAAGACTAGAGCCACTTGATGGACGTGTAGAACAAGCAGTTTATACCGTTATAGACGCCATGGCGCGCTCCAATATGAAAGTCTCCTCTCCTGATATGGCATTAAATGGATAGTAATAATGAAAAAAATAGCATTAACAATAATAACAACTTTAAGCTTTTCAGTCTCCGCTACTGAAATTATTTATACCCCTATTAACCCGAGCTTTGGCGGTAATCCACTCAATGCCAATATGTTACTTAGTAAGGCACAAGCACAAAATAAACATAGAGCACCGGTTGTCGAAAAAGGATACGCTGAGCAATTTCAAGACTCATTAGAGCGAACATACTTAAACCGTATGGTTAGAGAAATAACAGATATGGCCTTTGGCGAAAATATTGAAGACAGTATTTTTAACCAAGACTCTATATTTATGAGTGGTGATTATCAAATAGAAGTCATCACCAGCACAACCGACACAATCACTGTAAAAATAACAAACATAATTGATGACTCTGTGGTGATCATTGAAGTTCCGAGGTTTGGATAATGTATAAAGTAATTATAATAACAATCGCTCTTTCTCTTAGTGGTTGCTCTACTATGGGTAATTTAATTCCTCCATCAAAACAAAGTGCGGTAACGTTAGAGCCAACAGATGTTTTTTCTGATTTAAAAAGCTTACCTAAGCCTGCGGGTAGCATTCCAGTTTCGGTTTATTCATTTCGCGATCAAACCGGTCAATATAAACCACAGACTAATGTTAGCTCGTTTTCAACGGCCGTCACTCAAGGTGCAAACTCTATTCTAGTGCAAGCATTACATGAGTCTGACTGGTTTACGCCGGTTGAACGTGAGGGTTTGCAAAATATTTTGACTGAGCGAAAAATTATTAGAGCGGCACAAGCAACTAACCCTAGTCAAGGCGAGCTACCGCCATTAACAACCGCTAAAATTATTTTAGAAGGTGGCATCATTAGCTACGATACCAATGTAAAAACCGGTGGATTAGGGATGGAATACTTTGGTATTGGTGCTTCAGAGCTATATAGAGAAGATGCAATTTCAATTTATTTACGTGCAGTTGATGTAAGAACCGGTCAAGTACTATTGTCAGTAGCCACCAGCAAAAAAGTTTTAAGCCAAGAAATGCGGGCAGGTTTTTTTAGATATGTGAGTTATAAACGTTTAGCCGAAGCCGAAGCAGGGTTTAGTGATAACGAGCCTATGAGTATTTGCGTAACACAAGCCATAGAAAAAGCGCTTACTGATTTAATTACTAAAGGGATAGACCGAGGCCTTTGGGCTAAAAAACAAGCTTAAAAATAAAAGGCTATACATATAGCCTTTTTATTTAACTTTCTAATGGAAGTAATACCGAAATATAGCGCTGCGCCCAATTTGCAAGCTCTATACGATTACGCGATTGAGTCTTTTTAAACGCACTATAAAGATGGGTTTTCACTGTATGATCACTAATATTGAGTTTATTCGCTATTTTATCGTTACTCGCACCTTGAGCAATTAAATGAATCACTGTCTTTTCACGCTTGGTTAGGTTTTCGTAATCCGCTTTACTGAGAACTATGTCGTCGTGCAATAAATTATTAGATGAAGCTGCATTTAATATCTCTTTGAACGCACCTGAAATCACTTTACGAGTAAACCATAGTTCACCAGCTGTTACTCTTACAAGCGCTTTAAAAATATCCTCTGCAACATCTGAGCTATAAAAAACACCATTAAAGTGATTCAATAATAAGTTTTTCTCACATACAGCATTTGGCTCAACGTTAAATAAAATCACCTTATGTTGCTTAGCTAAACAAGTTAATTCGGCAGGAAGCAATGAATGCCAATCTTTATCAGCGCCATCAATGAGGAACAACTCAACATTGTCACGTTGCCCAGCTTTAGGAAGCGCGTCATCCATTTTAATATCATTAAATAATGCGTTTAAAGTACTTAAAACAGTAGTGTAGCTAGCTGCATAAGCAGAAGATTTAAACGTTGTTTTAATAAAAGCAAATTTCTTATTTAACATAAATTTCATCCTTGAAACGTTTATGCCACATTACCTAAATTAGACACAAAATACAATACTCCATATTACTAATTCATATTAGAAAAATACGGCTAAATACTGTTTCTTACTACATCTTTAAGGCTATTAGCAAGCTCTCTATGGGCACTAACAGATAAGTGTATGCCCTCTTTCTTGCAAGGTTGTATCAGCGGATAACAATCTAAAAATACACAAGTGAGACGATCAGCGACGGCTTTGAACTCAATGGATAATTGTTCAACTTTTTTACCTGCACCTGCGTAAATGCTTTTATAACTTCCCACTTCATAAACCTTGGGCGGGCTTATAATGATTATCTTTGGTATTGTTTTACAGTGATAAAAGGCTTTAATGGCTAAAATTAACTCCTCAAGCGCTTTGCCAATATCGATAGCAGACAGTGCAAAACGTGCTTTTAAATCATTGGTGCCAAGCTGAATAATAACAACGTCAACGGTGTGCACTTCAAGATAAGGTTTTAAATATTTAATCCCTGACTTATCACCATCAAAAGGCGGATCGTTGACTAGTGTTCTATTCGGTTGCCCCGCTTCAATCACAAGTTGATCTGAACCCAATAGCTCTGCCAGCATACCTGGCCATCGCTCACACTCAGCAAGCCTTTTCCCATCAACAGGAGAAATCCCAAAGGTATTAGAATCACCAAAACACAGAATATTCATTAAAACGGATTCAATGTATAGCCTTGTTGCTGTAACTGGGCGTGAGCGGTCATCGCTGAAAGCGCCATTTTCACTCCAGGAATAAGCTGATCAGCTGCTACCTTCATATGCATTGCTGAATGGCCACATACATATACCTGGGTGTTATTAGCAAGTAGCTGTTTAATTAAAGATTCGGTTTTATTATCTTTTTCAAACCGTGCTTTATAAACGCTGTTTTGCAGTACATCAACACTGGCTCCACCGTGTACCACTAGCGCCAGCTGGATGTTTTCTGGTTTTACGCCGTGAGCCACATGCATATTGATAAAGCGCGCTAACGAATTAATATGATTATTTTGCGCGCCTTTTTCAGCGCCATCTCCTACATCAAAGGCAATTTTAAACTGCGCTTGGCTTAAATCAGATTTATGCTCGGGCACATTATAAAAATAACCAAAGTCTTTAATAACAGGCGCAGGCTCTGCTGCCAAACTACTAAAGCTAGTTAAAAGAAGGCTAAGACCTAAAAGTGATGTTTTCATAAGTTTCCATTTTATTGTTGGCTTAGCCTACCCTAACGCTATTTAAAGCAATTAACTAGCCTGAACATGTGAGTGCGCTATAAACGTCATCCCTAAATAATTGAATGTATGTTTAAACATATCGATAAATGCATCCGGCGCAGAAGCAGACCTAGCATTAGACAACAGTGAAAACTGTTTTTGTCGTAAAGTTCTAAGCTTCGGTTGTAACGCCTCATCATCCATGTAATCAGTAATTCTATCCATAAACGCTTTCATTTGTGGCGTGGTGTTATACCAATAAATAGGTGACGCAATTACCCAATGCTCAAAGGTAAGTAACTGTTCAAACAGAGTGTAAAAATCATCCTCAGGGTAGTTTTTGTCATAGCGATAAGGCGTGATAACAAAGTCATCTATGCAAAAGCCTTGCCCGCCTTCCTTAGCTATATAATTGTTGACTTGTGTACTGGTGTTACCTGATTTACGCGCACTCGAAAAAATTACAGCTGTGGTATTCGTTGATTTATCTTGCATTTGTATCACTCCTTTTTTTATGATGGAGCAAAGTTTACAACCTCAAGTTAAGTTAAGGTCAATAAGCAATAACCATATTTTTGCAAACAGGACGCATACCGATGACCGTACAACAAAAAAAGCTCACTGAAGCCAACTTAACCGTGGGCTATGTTGCCAAACGCAGTGGTGTAAAAGTGTCAACACTGCACTTTTACGAAAATAAAGGACTAATACGCAGCTGGCGCAACGGCGGCAATCAACGCCGCTACAAACCAGATGTACTGCGCCGCATTGCGGTTATAAAAGCAGCACAAGCAATGGGGATCACGCTCGAAGAAATTAAACAAACTCTGGCAACGTTACCAGAGCAGCGTACACCAACACAAAAAGACTGGTCTGCACTTTCAAAGCAATGGCAAGCACAGCTTGATGAGCGCATTGCTTATATGCAACGTTTACGCGAACGGGTAGATGGCTGTATTGGCTGTGGGTGTTTATCAATGAGTAAGTGCCCTATTTATAACAAAGATGACCACTTAGGTGAAACCCAAAGTGGAGCCATTTTGTTAGAGCGAGATTAGTTAAATTTCACATGCACCATATATCGTAAAAAAATGCTCTGGCGCTTCTTGTATAGGTATGTCATATGTTTTTAGCTCTTTGCCAATATCACATTGTAGATCTGAAAGTAGCCTTTTTAGCGTTTCACTATCGCCATGAATCGACACAATTAAATACCATAAAACGACCCCCTCAGGCGTGCCATTTTCTAAATAGATATGCTGATGCAATGATTCGTTATCAAACATGTTAGACGGTTTACTTGTTCTAATGGTTTTTGCTTTGAAATTAAAAAAGCCATTGCCATCAGTTATTGTTTCATCTTTATATTCATCATCATAAGTAAGTGCACGTATAACCTTAGTATTTGCAACCGGCTGCCCTTTATCTAGTAATTGTCCCTTTACCTGAGGCGATAAAACAAAATTCTGTTTATTTAAAAAACCAAACATAATCGCATAAGCCTGTGTTGTAGTAATAATAAATAAAATTACTAATAAAATAGCTTTGACTACTGACATCAAGATCCCTCCTTGGTTTAAGCCCTAAAATACAGTTATTATTCATAAGATATTCGAAGCTGTGTAGCAAAAATTTAAATACATTAGCAAAAAATATCAAGAGAGCTTTGGAAGAGACTTTAGTTAATAGCTATGTCTTTTCATAGTAGTTCTCTTATAGCCTATTAATGCTACCTAATACACATAAATTAATGACAATACACAGCCACAATACCATTATAAATACACGCTTTTGTGACTTATGTCGTAAGGTTTGCTGAGCGATAAGTGCTCCAGGCCATCCTCCAAATAGAGCCAATAGATGTAAATGCCGTTCAGGTATACGATTTACTTGTTTACGGTTTGACTGCACTGCTTTTCGTTTATCCCACGCATAATATAAAAATGTGATACCACTGAGAAATGAAATATATATTGGTATAAACATCTCAATTTTATGATTTAAGTAAGCAAGCCATAATGCGACTATAAACACGCTCGAAAATATAATTAAGGTACTTTTTATCAAAAAATAATCGCCTATAATAAGAATAATAAAAATAAACACTCGGGTTAAATTATGACATATTTAAAGGCTGTGATGCTGCTGTTATCACTATCTATATTTAGTATTCAAGCAAACAACAAAACAGACTCACTAGCGCCAGAACTTGAGATATTCGCGCCTTACTTAGGTACGTGGCAAGCTGATTTTAATACCGAAAAAGGTCAGCCAAGCATTCAAGATGTGAGTAAATGGCAGCGCGTACTCAATGGTAAAGCTATTCGTACTACACACTCTATCAATGAGGGTGAGTATGGAGGGGAATCAATGATTTTTTACGATATTAAAAAGCAGTCTTTGGTGTTTTATTACTTTACTACCGCAGGCTTTTACACCAAAGGAACAATAAAGGTACTCAGCCCGACTCAGTTTGTTGCCTATGAAGATGTTACTGGTAGCAAAGAAGGAATCACTAAAGTTAAATCAACCAGTGAATTTAAAGATCAACAGTTTGTTGTCTCTACCTCTTATTTAAAAAAAGGGGAATGGACTAAACCGGAACAGCGTATTTACACTCGCAGTACAAAAGCCGTTAAATTTAAATAACTTTGGACTTAAAACTCAAAAGGCAGCCTAGGCTGCCTTTGTTATTTATAAAACCGCTATTATTTTTGCGAATTTTTTAAATGGTTCGTCAACTGGTGTATCAGCTAAGTGATTGGTGTAATTGCTCATTACTTTTTGCGATAAACCAACAATTATTTCTAGCAGTTGCTGTTTACCGTAACCTACTGCAAAAAATTTCTCAATTTGCTCATTGCTAATTACGCCGCGATTGCGTGTCATTGCAAGCGTAGTTTCACGTAGCGTTTCAAGTTTTGCATCTGCAAGTGTTGTTTCATTAACGAGTGCATCAACAATACCTTGATCAACTTTCATTGAAGCGGCAATTGCGCTGTGTGCTGGTACACAGTAATGGCATTCGTGCTCAACATTAATTGACTGCCATACCACTGTTAGCTCTTCTGCGTTAAACGATGTTTTTTGAAATAAGTCGTGCAGTACTTGGTAGCCTTTAAGTAGAGTAGGTGCTTCTGCCATTACTGCATGAAGGTTTGGCACCATACCAAATGCAGCTACTGAATCAGCCATAAGCGATTTTGAGTCTTCAGGTGCGTTGTCTTGAGTATATAACGTAAATTCTGCCATGTTCTGCTCCAATAAATTAATGTAATTAACTAACTTCGAAACACATACTATTTGATTTTGAGCGACTGCTCAAGTTAAAATTGAACAGTCGCTCAATTTAATAGAAACAATTATGGCCAATAAAGTAAAATTTGAACGCGAGCAAGTTGTTCGTGCCGCTAGTCAATTATTCTGGGAGAAGGGCTTTCATGCTACATCCACTCGCGATTTGCAAGATGCAATTAATATGCGCCCAGGCAGCATTTATGCGGCATTTGGCTCAAAGGAAGGTTTATATTGTGAAGCGATAAAAAATTATGCCAAGCAGATGCAAAGCCTAATAGATGAACGTTTAGCATCGTGCAGCAGTATTCTTGGGGCACTTCAAGACTTTGTAGAGTATGTTGTTATTTCCTCAAAAGGTCATACTCCAAGTGCTATCTGCATGTTAGTAAAGGCCAATAATGAATTTATTGAGAAAGACAGTTACCTTTACCAAATCAGTGCAGAGCTGATGATAAACTTTGAACATTACCTTACTGAACTATTTGCACTCGCCATAGCTGATAAAGAGTTAAGTGGGAATATTTCACCCGTAGAGTATGCTCGCTTTTTCCAAGTACAATTTACAGGATTACGTAGCTATTTTAATCGACCAAATGTAGAGCAATTAGCCAAACCAATGATCGAAAATATGTTTTCACTGATGAAAAGTCTTTAGCTGAAAACTAATTACAAATAAAAAGGCAGCTAATAAAGTTAGCTGCCTTTTTAATCTAAAACCAAAGTTCGACGATTAGGTTTTTAATTTATTAAGCTCAGAATCTTGCTGTGCAACCAGTTTGTTCAACTCTTCACTGCTATCACCTGCTTGCGCTGATAAATCAGAAAGCTGAGAAGCCGCATCCGAAATTATCGTCAAGTTACGATTTATTTCTTCGGTGACTAAGCTTTGCTCTTCGGCAGCCGTTGCAATATGGGTGATTTGATTGGTTATTTCATCTACTTTAACAACCACACTATGCAGAGCATCAAACGCTGTTGAGGTTTCATCTACTGCATTTTCGGCGCGTACTACGCCTTTTTCAATAACAGTCGATGCATTACCCACTTCTGAAAGTAAGCTATCGATTAAACTGCTAATGTCATCCGTAGATGAACGCGTTTTAGATGCTAAAGCCCTAACTTCATCAGCTACAACAGCAAAACCACGTCCATGATCTCCTGCTCGTGCAGCCTCAATAGCTGCATTTAAAGCCAGCAAGTTAGTTTGTTCAGAGATTGTTCGGATCACATCAAGTATCTGGGTAATATCATTACTACGTGATGCTACTTTTTCAACCGCCTGATTAGCTTCTTTAATTTCCTCAGACATGGTTTTAACTTGCGTCATCGCCGATGATAAACTCGATTCACTGCTTACCACTAAGGTATTAATTTCATCTGCTTGTTGCGCTGACTGCTCTGAAGCTTTTGCCACTTCAAGTGCTGTCGCGCTCATTTCATTCATTGCAGTAACCACACTTTCAATTTCTTTAAACTGTGCTTGCACATTATGCTTAGTTTCTACCGCAATATTAGAGGTAACTTCACCTTGGTGCTTGGTTTGATCTGAGACCGCTTTCAGCTCACTGATCAATTCACGAAGTTTTGATAAAAACTTATTAAATCCTCCAGCCAGTGCTATAAGCTCAGCGTGAGTATCAACATGCAGAGTTTGTGTTAAATCACCTTCCGAGCTTGCTAAATTGTCAACCCGCTCCTGAATTTGTTTAAGCGGCGCAACAACACTGCCTACAACAAGCTTCATTACTACAAATGCTAATACAGCAATCACTGCACCCGTGATCAAAATAATCACGCCCAGTTCTTTTGCTGCCTCAGACATGCCCGCAGTTAATTGAATAGGCCCCTCAAAAGCAAGTTCAGCGGGTACTTCAATTAGCAACATCCATTTCACATCAGCAAGCTTAATTTCAATCGGGTAAGACACCATTATCTCTGCGCCTTGCTTGTCTATTCCCTGAGTGCCTTTTAGTGCTTTGTAACTCTCATAACTTTTATCACTAACCGCTTCTTTTAGCGGGCGGCCTAATTTTTCTTTATAATGGCTCGTGCCAACAATTAAGCCCAAATGGCTGAGTAACGTTACCTTTGCTTTGCCATCATAAAGCGCTTTTGAAAGCTCTTCTGTTAATTTTTGAAATACAGGTAAGGTAATATCGGCCCCTGTTACGCCAACAAACTTGCCAGATTTAATAACAGGTACAACAAGTGAAGTCATCATTTCTGAATAACCCGGTGTTATCTCATAAAGGTAGGGTTCCATAATGCACGGTTTTAATTTATCTTTCGCACACAAATACCATTCGGCCTCACGTAAACCAAATTCATTTATTTTATCCGCGTATTTTTCTGCCGCGTCTTCCACAACCTGTTGCTCAACGAGGCCGTTGCTGTTTTTGGTAAAATATATTTCTAATGTTCCCGCACCGGCAACAGAGTGATCGTAACCTTGAGTAAATTCGCTATCTTTACCGTCAAAGCCATTTTTTTCAAACTGCGAATATATAGAAGAAATAACATCGTTACTTTCTAATAACGAGCGATTTAAAGAAACAACTGAATCACGCTCTATTGATGCTTTATTGGCATCTTCTAAAATGCTACCAAGTGAAAAAGGTATTCGGTAAGCTTCATTAATAAAGGCTGCAATTTTTTCACCATAGGCCGCTGCATTTGCTGTTAAGCGCCCATCAACCTCATTTACAATTAGGGTTTCAGCCTCAGCAGAGGTGTTGGCATTACTCGACGAGAGTTTAGACCAAAGTATGCCTGAAAATAGTATTACCGTTAAAAGTATACTTCCGACGCTTATCCACAATAACTTTTTTGCTAACGCTATTTCCCGCATTTATAACTACCTTGCTTTACTTATTTATTTTTTAGTTTAGACCAAATTAAACAACATATTATTAATTTTTTTAAAATAATATGGATAACTTTATCTCATAACCAACCATCGTTTAACTTTGCTTATTTAGTCGCCTGGTCACTAGCACAACAATCAGAAGCAAGCTAACACTTAACCACAAGCAAGCCTGCAATCCATATAGTTTATACATTAATCCCGAGAATACTGTCCCAACCAGTCGACCGGTTGCATTAGCCATATAATAAAAACCCACATCTAATGACACTGCATCGCTTTTAGCAAGACTCACTATCAGGTAACTATGCAAAGAGGAGTTAACCGCAAAAGCAGCACCAAAAATTAACAAACCGGTGATCAAACTGATATGAATAGCAATATTAAACTGCATGAGCACTGCTAATATAAAAGTCACCCCCATTAAAGCAATGGCCCAGTAGTATGCCTTATTAAGCACATCGATTTTATTAGCCGAATTACCGGTTATTTTAGGGGCTTGTGACTGCACAGCTCCATAGGCAATAACCCACAGTGCCATAAAACCACTTACCCACCAATGATCCCAGTTAAACTGGGCGGCCAAATAAACAGGCAGCGCAACTACAAACCATACATCACGTGCCGCAAATAAACATAATCGCGCAGCACTGAGTAAATTAATTGCTCTGGATTTTGAAAATAACTCCTTAAATTTAGGCTTATTTTTGGCTTTACCCATATCACCTTTTAAGTAAATTAGGCTAACCAGCCAAGCAATACCTAACAGAGCAATCAACGCAAATAATGCGCCTTTAAAGCCCACTAAAGTTAATAGTAACCCTCCTAAAAAAAAGCCTATGCCTTTGAGTGCATTCTTTGAACCGGTTAGTAGCGCAATCCATTTATATAGTTTACTTTGCCCTGTTTCGTCATCAGACACTAAATACTTAATTGCGCTTTTAGCACTCATTTTATTTAAATCTTTGGCAATACCACTGAGTGCTTGTGCAGCCATAACGTAAAAAACGCCCAGCCAATCACTAGGTACACATAACATAGCTAAAGCAACAAGCTGTATGCCTAAGCCAATATTCATGGTTTTATTTAGGCCTAAATGCGCGCCAAGCCACCCCCCTACTAAGTTAGTGATCACCCCAAACACTTCATAAAACAAAAACAGCATAGCGATGGCAAGTGCATCATATCCTAGCTGATGGAAATACAGCACCACCAGCATTCGCAGCGCCCCATCGGTTAAAGTAAACGCCCAATAATTACCGGTAATAATTAAATATTGTTTTATCGCTTGAGGTAAATCACTAAGTTGAGCAAACATGGTTAATACCTTGGGCTAATTAACTACATCACTTTTTGCTACTTTTAGCATAAGTTCGGCGGTACGGTTTGCATATCCCCACTCATTATCGTACCAAGCATATAATTTAAGCTGGGTATTATTAATCACCATGGTAGAAAGCGCGTCGATAGTACAACTACGCGGATCGGTTTTATAATCAATAGACACAAGTGGCTTCTCTTCATAACCTAAAATCCCTTTTAATGTGCCCTCTGCAGCCTGATAAAACCACTCGTTTACTTCATCTTGCGTAACACCGTGCTCAAGCTCAAATACACAGTCGGTAATTGATGCATTAGTAAGTGGTACACGAACAGCATGGCCATTAAGTTTTCCTTTAAGCTCAGGGAAAATATGTGTAATAGCCGTAGCACTGCCTGTTGTGGTGGGAATTAAACTGGTACCACATGAGCGAGCTCGACGTAAGTCTTTATGTGGGGCGTCAATAATAGTTTGGGTGTTAGTTATATCGTGAATAGTAGTCATAGAGCCGTGTTTAATACCCACTTTTTCTTGTAGTACTTTAACAATTGGCGCTAAACAGTTTGTTGTACATGATGCCGCTGTAACAATTTTATGCTCATCAGGATTATATAAATCATCATTTACGCCCATCACTACATTTAAAATACCGTCTTCTTTCACTGGTGCAGTCACTACCACACGTTTTACACCTTGAGCTAGGTATTGATTTAATAATTCTGTGGTTTTCATTACACCGCTGGCTTCAATGACTACATCGCAATCTGACCAATCAGTATCATCAATTTTTTTATTGTTAGTTACAGCAATGGTGTGTTTACCTACGCTAAAGCTGTGCGCTGATGCTGTTACATTGTGTGCCAAACGCCCATGTACTGAATCAAATTCGAGTAAATGTGCATGCGTTTTAGCATCGCCAGCAACATCATTAATTTTAATAAATTCAATTTCAGGCCAATCGAGTGCTGCGCGCAATGTTAAGCGCCCCATACGGCCAAAACCATTAATCCCTACTTTAATTGTCATAATAAATACCTTTAAAAGTTAATTAACAGCAGTTTGCTGCACGCTCAGGGCGGTTACCCATTGCATTGAGTCGATTTAAATCATCGTTATAAAATTCAATATTAGCGCTACGGGTTTGTGCTAGTACATTTTCAGCCCACTCTGGTAGGGCTTTATTAATACTGTAATACACCCATTGATTTTGCTTACGATCGCTCAATAAGCCACATTGCCTAAGCTGGGCTAAGTGACGAGATACTTTAGGCTGGCTAAGCTCAAGGGCTGCCACAAGCTCGCATACACATAATTCTTGCTCATGGCTAATTAGCAGCATGGCTTTTAAGCGCGTATCGTCAGCTAAGCATTTATAAAACTGTAGTGGGTTGAGTTGTTCCATAGCGTCCTCGTTTGGTTTATGCACATACAATAAAACAAAAAACAAACATATGGAATAGTGAATATATGAAATTTCGAATGTAACTAGATTTATCTATTTTCAATTCATTTATAAATATAGTAGCGAATAAAAAACACGCGATGATCACTCATGACGTGTTTTTATAAACCATATAAAGGGATAGATTAAATAACTGAAAGTTCTACCTCAATATTGCCGCGTGTTGCATTTGAATATGGACATACTTGATGCGCTTTATTTACCAGCTCTTGGGCGGCTGTTTTATCCATACCACCTAATGACACGGCCAGTTTTACAGCAATGCCAAAACCGCCATCAATGGCACCAATAGATACCTCTGAGTTAATGTAAGTATCGCTTGGTAAAGCAACTTTTTCGCTACCGGCTACAAATTTAAGTGCGCCAATAAAACACGCTGCATAACCTGCTGCAAATAATTGCTCTGGATTAGTGCCCTGCCGATCGTCACCACCTAACCCTTTAGGCGTTGATAAGTTAACATCTAAACGACCGTCATCTGATTTAGCAACGCCTTCACGTCCGCCTGTTGCCGTTGCTTTTGCTGTATAAGCTACATTTTGTAATACATTCATAGTGAACTCCTAAGGTTTAAAATTTTCACACTAGTTACTTTGTATACAAAATAATAGATCAGCTAAATTCTGATTGCAATTACTTTGCATGCAAATTAAAATAAGCTATCTTGAAATGAAGGGTAATGCGATGTCGTTTGAACAGTTAAAATTAAAAAATCAGTTATGCCATCGTTTATATATGGCGTCTAACAGCATAGCCCGTGCCTATCGGGAGCCTCTAGCAGAGCTTAATCTTACCTATCCTCAGTATGTTGTTATGATGGCGCTGTGGGAACAAGATGAAGTAACCATCGCTGAGTTAATAGATAAAACCGCAATTGATGGTGGCGCGCTTACTCAAATATTAAAAAAGATGACCAGCAAGTCATTGCTTAACGTTATAAAGGACGAACACGATAAGCGTAAGCGTTTGGTGCAATTGACTCACACCGGCCAATCTTTAAAACTTAAAGCTGCTGATATTCCAAAAACAATTTTCTGTAAATTTGACAGTATCGACACTAACCAAGCACAGCAATTAATGCAGTTACTCGATTTAATCGTTAGCGACTTAAGCACCCAGACTGAAGATGAAAGTGTCGATGCTAAAGACAGTCCCAAGTTAGTGCAAACCTAGCGTAAATTTATCCAATGTGGTGCTTAAGCTTTTTTATAGTTTAGTTATAAAAAATTAACTTATTGATTATTATTCATAAAATATTCAATTAACAGTTGGCATACTTCTTCCTACTCCCTTAATGACGTTAGCAACACCAAGGAAAAACTTATGTCTAATTTATACAACACTCTTTATTTTTTGTGGCGTTTGGATATTAGCGTTTGGCAAGTAAACGAGCCAACAAATACGCATACCACCAGTGAAAAAGAACGAATGTACTCTCGTTGAACTATTTTTAAACAGACTTTGCAAGCTACCCCATAGCGTTGTATTGTAAAAGACTATTTAATTGGCTAGTGGAACGTATATGCATGCTTTAGAAGTTAATTTTGACGGCTTAGTCGGCCCTACTCACAACTACGCAGGTTTGTCGTATGGTAATGTTGCTTCGTTAAATAACGCGGCGAGTTTTTCAAATCCGCAAGAAGCTGTATTGCAGGGCCTGGCTAAAATGAAAGCCATGCATGATAAAGGCTTAACCCAAGGGGTGTTTGCTCCTCATGCTCGCCCTGATTTAAATGTATTACGCCGTTTAGGATTTACTGGCAACGATGCGCAAGTCATTAATAAAGCTTTTAAAGCCGACCCTATTTTGTTACGCGCCTGTTACTCAGCCTCTGCCATGTGGACAGCTAATGCTGCCACAGTATCTCCCTCCCCTGATACCAACGATGGCAAAGTACACTTTACTGCGGCAAATCTTAATAATAAATTTCATCGTTCATTAGAGCCAAACACTACAACACGTTTGCTTAAAGCAATGTTTAGTAACGAACAATACTTTGCACATCATACACACTTACCTGAGCAAGGTTTTTTTGGTGATGAAGGTGCAGCAAACCATACTCGTTTATGCGACAGTCACGGTGAAACAGGTTTAGAGTTATTTGTATTTGGTGCAAGTGCCTTTAACAGTCAACTTGTTAAGCCAGCTAAATTCCCAGCAAGGCAAACATTGGAGGCGTCTGAGGCTATTTGTCGATTGCATAATATAAAAGATACCAGTCAAATATTATTGCAACAAAACCCTGATGTGATTGACCAAGGGGTGTTCCATAATGATGTAATTGCTGTAGGTAACGCCAATGTTTTACTTTGCCACCAGCAGGCGTTTTTAAATCAAACGCAAGCACTAGACGATATCCGCGAAGCCTACGTAGGTAACAAACAGCTGTATATTATTGAAGTGCCAACCAGTAAAGTGAGTATTCAAGATGCTGTTAGTAGTTATTTATTTAATAGCCAACTGGTTAGCATGAATGACGATGCAATGCTGCTCGTTGCCCCACAAGAATGCCAGCGCAACCCTGCTGTAAAAGCGTATATTGAAGAGCTAATTGTTGCCGATAACCCCATAAATCAAGTGCAGTTTTTTGATTTGCGCCAAAGTATGCAAAATGGTGGTGGGCCTGCTTGTTTGCGATTACGAGTTGCATTAAACAGCCACGAATTAGCAGCGGTAAATCCTGATGTGATCTTAAATGAGCAAAAGTACACTCAATTATGTGATTGGGCTACTCGCCATTACCGAGATAAACTTGGTGCCAACGACTTTGCAGACCCAGCTTTACTAACCGAAAGCTACCAAGCCCTTGATGAGTTAACACAATTACTGAGCTTGGGATCAGTTTATCCCTTCCAATTAGAAGCCTAAGCTTTTTTTATAGGGGGAAGATACACAGTATTTAAATCTTCTTCCTGTAATTAATAACTTTAATTCAATTTAGGTTAAGTTTTTCTATCTATACTTAGTGATACTTTAAAGTATTTGGAAACCTAACATGAACTTAAAATCAACATTACTTAGTAGCGCCGTATTATTAGCATTAACGGCTTGTGGTTCGTCAAACGATGACTCTCCTATCACGCCTACCGATCCGCAAAAATCAACGTTTAGTTTAGGGGTTTCAGATGCACCAGTCACTGGTCTAAAAGCGGTTAATGTGGTTTTTGACTCTATTACCTTGCGTTCACAAGGTGGCGAAGATTTTAGCTTCGAAACCCGTGAAGCCAGCGATTCAACCAAAGCTGAAATGGTTAACTTATTGGATTACACTGGCGATGATATTTTTTCCTTACTAGAAGGCGAAAATGTTCCTGCGGGTGAATACTCGTGGATACGTGCTGATGTAATCAATGGTGATATAAACAACCTAACCGAAACCTCGCATGTTGTTTATGAAGATGACAGCACTGCACCGTTAATCGTAAAACGAAAAGGCAATGACGGGATCGGTGAAATTCAACTTGATGGTTTTACTCTGAATCAAACGGACAACACTTTTGTACTTGAATTTGATCTTAAAAAATCGTTAGTTGCGCCACAAAGCGGTAACGAAATAGTATTAAAACCACGTGGAGTTCGTCTTGAAAACCTTGCTGAGTCACAAGATATTGAAGGTACAGTAAGCGAATCACTTTATGCAAATTGTGAAACCGATAACATTGAGGTTGCCGCTGAAGATGGTTCATTTGGCCATGCTGTTTACTTGTATAACAGTGATGTAGAGCAACCACTTGATAATTACGAAGTCACTGAGGGTGAAACCCCTGTAGACGCACCATTGGCTACTGCAAATGTGGTACTAAACAATGAAACTAGCCAATATGAATTTGAATTAGCATTTATTACGCCTGGCGATTACCAGCTAGGTTATACCTGTAACGCACATATTGATGATGCTGAACTTCAGGATGAAGCATTTACTCTTTATCAGGTTCAGCCAGTAACGGTTGTAACCGGTGAAGATACTGAAGTGACATTTGACATTGCCCAATAAGCAATAAACTATTATAAATTTTAGCCCGCACTTGCGGGCTTTTTGTTTGGAGGAACTATGACACATAAAGTAATTTTAATTACCGGTGCCTCTAGTGGTATTGGCGAGGCGACCGCTAAAACATTAGTTAAAAATGGTCACAAAGTAATATTAACTGCGCGCAGTGAAGATAAACTCAATAAACTAGTTGACGAATTAGGCCATGAAAATGCATTTAGCGTTTCAGCCGATGCCACTCAGTTTAGCGAGCTTGAGAGTGTAGTAAGTAAAGGCATTGAAAAATTTGGCCGATTAGACGTTGCATTCGCTAACGCGGGCATGGGCGTATCATCACCTGGCACCGAAAATGGCGACCCCGATGAGTGGTCAGCCATGGTTGACCTTAACATCAAAGCATTGTTGTGGACCGCAAAACTCACTTTGCCTCACTTACGTGAAAACCAAGGGCATTTTATTTTAACCAGCTCAGCAGCAGGGCGAAGACCCATTGATGGCTCTATTTATGGTGCTACTAAATGGTTTGCCCATGGCTTTGGTCAAAACCTTGCAGAGGAAATGAAACCTTGGCATGGCCGTTGTACAACCATAGCCCCAGGCATGGTGAATACACCATTTTTTGATGAAGCAAAACCAGATAAGCTCGACCCTCAAGACGTGGCCGATGCGGTATTATTTGCCATTGAAGCTAATCAGCGTAATAGCGTGCGCGAAATCTATTTAATGCCCACCAACTAATAATAAAATATACAGGCCAATATTTATTGGCCTTTGCTTTAAAAGTGCTTACCTGTGCTTTATTCAAATCACTATCTATTCAATCAATAAAAAATCACTTATTAAATCGCCACTTACCATGCTAAATCACAACTTTATGTCTACTATATAAATAAAGTAATTCAATAACTGGAACCCATTTAATGGCTCCCAATAAAACTAATAATATGCCGACTCATCAATATGTTACTAATGACCCGTTGCACCAGCTTTTTGATGCTGTCGATTCTATTTCAGTACAAGGTTACGATGAGCAACGACGTGTTATTTATTGGAACAAAGGCAGTGAATTACTTTATGGGTATTCACAGCAAGAAGCCATTGGTAAAAAACTCGAAGATTTAATTATACCCGCACCAATGCGAGAGCCCGTTGTTGAGGCGCATAGTAATTGGATTAAGCATGATATTGAAATTCCCGCCTCAGAACTCACTCTTAAACATAAAGCGGGTAATGATGTAGCTGTATTTTCAAGCCATGTTATGTTTACCAATCAATACGAAACAAAACAAATGTATTGTATTGATGTTGACCTGTCTGAGGTGCATAAAGCGCAAGCTGAAGCCACATTTAATGCCAGTATGTTGAAGACTATCTTTGAAGCCATTCCTGACTTATTTTTTGTACTAGAGCAAGATGGCACTATTGCTGACTATCACGCAAACAATAACAACGATCTGTATGTCTCACCTAAGCAGTTCATTGGTAAAAAAATGATTGATGTACTACCTGAAAAAGTAGCTCATAAGTTTCAACTTCATATTGAAAAAGCAACAACGCAAGGAAAGATGGTCAGCTTTGAATACGAATTAAACATGCCTGAGGGCATAAATTATTATGAGGCGAGGGTACGTTTATTAGCTAAGAAAAGCCAAATGATGGTGATAATTCGTGATATTAGTGAGCCACACCGCTCCGCTGAACTAATTCGCCGTCAGGCACATTTTGATAGCTTAACGGCTCTACCTAATCGCTTTTTATCGCTTGATCGATTATCGCAGATATTAATGGAAGTACAAAAAAATCATGTAAAAGCCGCTGTATTCTTTTTAGACCTTGATGATTTTAAAAAGGTAAATGACTCTTTAGGCCACGAAGTCGGCGACAAATTGTTAATTGAAGCGGCACATAGATTACAACAAGCACTGAAAAAAAATGACACGGTTGGGCGTTTGGGTGGTGATGAATTTATTGTTTTAATATCCAGTTTAGATGATGAAAGCGATGCCTTAGTAATTGCTGATCGGTTACTTAAAGCATTTAGAAAGCCCTTTAAACTCGAAGGCAGAGACTTAATACTGACATTAAGTATTGGTATTGCAATTTCCCCTAAAGATGGCACCTCTGCGTCGGTATTATTACGAAATGCGGATACGGCTATGTATCAAGCTAAAGCTTTGGGTCGCAATACCTCTTCTTTTTTCACCCCGCAAATGAACGTTGCAATGCGCCGCCGTTTTGAAATAGAAGAGCAAATGCATGGTGCACTGGAGCGAAACGAATTTGAGCTTTATTACCAACCGCAAATAGATGTAAAAACAAACACTATCATTGGCGCTGAAGCTTTGCTACGTTGGCATAATATTGTGTTAGGGGAAATTACCCCTGATGAATTTATTCCTATTGCTGAACAAACTGGCTTAATTGCACCTATTGGTGTGTTTGTTATTAATCAAGCTTTACGTTTCTTAAATGAATGGCAAACTGTCAACAACCAGCAATACACCATGGCTGTTAACTTATCGCCGCGTCAGTTTAGAGATCCAGAGCTGGTGAATATAATTATTCATGCTCTTAATGAAAACACCATTAGTAACGAATGTTTAGAATTAGAAATCACCGAAGGGGTATTAATGGATGGACAAACTTCAATTCATGAGGCCTTATTGCAAATTGATGAACTGGGCATAAAACTGTCAATGGACGACTTTGGCACCGGCTATTCATCATTAAGTTACTTACGAGAATACCCCTTTGATGTGCTAAAAATTGACCGCAGCTTTATTAGTGGCATAACAGATAACAAGGCCGACTGTAATTTAGTAAAAGCGGCCATAGCTATGTCACACAGCCTAGAAATAAAAGTAGTTGCAGAGGGGGTAGAAACCAAAGAGCAGCTAGATTTACTTAACGAACTAAACTGCGATATTGCTCAGGGATTTTATTTAAGTAAGCCTTTACCTCGCGCCAAGTTACTTACTTTTTCATTGCGTTGCTCAAAAGCGACTTAAAAGCACTTTAGTTAAAAAATGCTTTTACAGTTACAACTTAACTCATGATTTTAAAGAGCAAATCGCGCACCGTTGCAGGCTCAAATGGTTTATCACAAATAGCATCCACACCCGCTTGAGCAATGTTTGCTAAATGGGTATCGTTGGCCTCTGAGCTCACCATAAGTATTGGAATATGTGAGTAAGCATTCGACTGCCTTACCGTTTCGGTTAGTTCTTTACCATCCATTTCTGGCATATTGTAATCTGTAACAATTAAATCAAATGATTGATTATTAAGTATTTCAATCGCTTGTTTACCGTCTTCTGCCTCTACAGGTTCAGGAATACCCATCCCCGCTAACACTCGTATTATATGTTTTCGCGCAAAACGACTGTCATCAACCACCAATACGCGAAGTAAAGTGACATCAAAGTGCTCTAGCTCCACCTCTTGCTCGCTAATAATATCCAAAGTCGCTTTTAGCGCACGGGTGATCTCGTCGGCACTAAACGGTTTTGGTAAAATAGCTAATACACCCGATTGCCTAAGTTGCTCTAAATGGCGCTTATTACGCTCGCTCGACACTAGCATAAACGCCTGCTGCTCAGTGTTGCTGTTACTGCGTATTGCCTGCAATAAAGAATCTGCAGTACCGTCACTAAAATACATACTACTGATCACTAAATCTGGGTGGAAATTTGATAAAGCAACCAGCGCGTTTTCTTGGGTGCTGGCCGTTTCAATTTGTGTAACCCCACACTGAGCCAGTGATTTTTTTATTAGCTTTTGCTGCACTTCAGAAGGCTCAACTAATAAAATAGATAAGTTAGCTATTGCCGTTAAATCACTCATTACAATCCTGTTAATATTAATTCTATAATTTTTATAACCTTCATTATAAAGTAATAACCTACAAGAAAAAGCTAAAACAGCAACAAAACAACTTGTTTACCCAAACTCAACAAACTCAGCTTAAAAACGATAGTTTATCCCCGCATAATAACGTCTGCCTGAGTAGCTTGAGTTTAATAGCCGAGACTCTGTGTCATTACCAAGGCGCTTTACCGACTCAGATTTAGTTAAATTAATCACCGCGGCTGTCAGGCTCAAGCCCTCTAATAAAGTAATTGATGCATTTACATCAACTTGCTCATATGGGTCTTGGTAAACGTTTAAACCACTATTTAAACCCAACACAGTTTCACCACGTTTATTATAAGAAGCCCGCACATTAAAGGCGTCGCCTTCAAAATATATCGAAGTGTTGTATTGATATTTAGCACTGCCAATTAACGGCGATTTACCAAACTCTTTACCATCTACTTCTACATCGGCCTTATTGGTTTTGTTATAGGTGTAATTTGCATAAAAGCCAAAGCCACTATCAAAGGCATGCTGTATAAATACTTCTGCCCCTTTAGATACAGCATCGGTGCCATTGCCTACGGTGCTATATGGCGATACTGTAATATTTCCCGCATCAACTATGCCCTCTTTACCTGCAAAATCTCGTTGTACGTCAATAACTAAAGGAACAACAAAATTATCAACAGTTTTATGAAACAGTGCTAAACCAACAGCAGAGCCTTCGCTGTAATAATATTCAATAGATAAATCAGCTTGCACCGACTCAAACGGTTTTAAGTTTTTATTACCGCCACTGCCACTAAAACCCGGAATTTCATTAAACTCAGCTCTGTCGTCGGCCCACTCATCTGAGACAAACGTAATGCGTTGTTGTGCGCCTAAATCGGCATAATCAGGGCGAGACATTACTTTTGCAATCGCGCCGCGCACCACTACATCATCACTTATATCCCATGCAATATTAAAGCTAGGAAGAATTTGAGTATCGGTACTCTCTTGAGTAATAAGTTGATAGTCTTCAACAAATCTATCGTCTCCGGTTACCGCCTCCCCGCTTTCATCGTCAGTATGATCCAGCAAATATGTGTATAGATCGGTTGATGATGTCATGGTTCTCGTGCGTACAACACGTACCCCTAAATTACCGCGCACGCTATCAAATTCAAAATCACCTTGTAAATAAAATGCCGCTATTTGCTCTTCTATATCATAAATGAAGTTATCTTCTTTGCGTGTATACGGCACATAATTACTGGTCACAATATCACGGTATTTATCCCAATCAATGCCGGGCATTTGGTTTATATTAAAGCCACCAGCAATGTTAGCTTCGTTGATAAATACATCTTGTGCTAGTGGCATGCCGTTGTTCCACTGGTAACTATCAAAGCGTGTGATCCCACCATTACTGGCTTCTGCTGCGGCAATATCAAAATTAGGATCTAAAAAGAAGGTATTCCCCGTTTCACGGTGAAGCGTGGCTTCTCGGTACTTAACCCCAGTTTTAATTGTTCTTAAGATGCCCCAATCGGTATAAATATCAAAGTCAGCTTGGTAGTAATCTTCTTCGAGTTCACTGCGTACAAAACTTGAATTTGACGAGCCCGGATCGCGACCGCCTCCCACGCCATTAAGTAGGTTTGCTAGCGTATTTGGGTCTATATTTAAACTAATGTCGTTTTCATTAATTTGCCAACCCGCTGTTTGCGCAGCATTTTCTATACGGCTTTCATTTTCACCGGCGTTTGAGCTTTTATAGGCTGCCTCCCAACTCTCTTTCGGCCCACCTTCAGAGCGTGTATTGCCTGCCACAAAACGGGCTTTAAAATAATCGCCTTCGTAGGTTAGGTTGAGATCAAAAGTATCAGAGGTTGACTCTTCACGTACATAGCTGCCTCGCATCCACGGCAATTGCATATCATTTTCTATACCACTTGCAGCTGCATCAAATTGCATCCCATTAACAATAGTACCCGATTCATCTAAGTTTACATCGGTTAAAAAATCAGGATTTAAAGACCACTCAGGTATATCAATCACCGACTCAGTTCTATTTTTATCAAGTGAAAAACCAAAGTAGTTAAAACCAATTTCAACGCGGCTAGTTGGGCGCCACTGCGTACTAAATTGTACCCCTTCTCGCTCACGTAATTCGTTTACAATTGAGCCACGAACCACTTGAGGAAACCAAACATTGTTATAATTATTGCCCTGAGCATCGGTTACTGAGCCCCACTGATTATTGTTATCAACCGGCGCGCCATTTATATCGACCGGTTTTTCACCAATAAAGCGCCACACATTTGCATCGGTGCCACCTGAAAGAGTGCGGTTAGTGCGTTTTTGTGAGGTATAACCAAACAACATGCCAAAGGTATCAGCCTCGTTCTTCCAAGAGTAAAGTGCCGTTACTTGCGGCTCTGATTCTTCAGTCACATCGGCATAAGTGCTTTCAATATTAATCACCCCTGAGTTTGCATCCATACTTAGCGGTTTACGACTATGCATTAATACCGTGCCGCCCACACCACCTTCATCTAAACGTGCTTCTGGCGATTTATACACTTCCACGCTTTCAATCATGGCTGAGGGCAGTAATGCATAATCAAACGAACGAGATGGCTCGCCAGGTGATGACGCAATAAAATTACCATTTAGCTGAGAAAAGGTGAGTTCAGATGATAGTCCCCTAATACTAACCGATGAGCCCTCGCCTCCGTCACGATCAATCACTACCCCTGGTACGCGTTGTAATGAGTCTGCGACATTTTTATCAGGGAACTTACCAATATCTTCCGCTGTAATCGCATCAACCACAGAGCTCGACAAACGCTTTATATCTAAATTAGCCGCCATACTGGAACGAATACCACGCACCTCTATTACTTCCATATCCTTGCTTTCTATTGCTTTATTTTCAGCTTCATCCGCATATGCGTGATTAAACACAGATAAAATTGAGATGCACAGCGTTGATTTAACAAAACGTGGAAGTGAGTGAGCAGAGGTTTGAGTTATCCGATGAGCGGTCATAGTTTTAACAGTTCCATTTAAAATACAGTTAATACTTAAAGATGATCGTACTAGCTAAAGATGGTACGAAAAAAGTAGCTGTATTTTACATAACCAAGCTTAATAGCTTGTTAATGCAAACTGATGAGTAACTGAATGTCTTGTCAATAAATAGTCAATTCAAATATAAACAAGAAGTTAAGCAGCAAAATAACTATTTAGCTGCTTAGGAAGGAGTAACTAGATCAAACAACAGGCACTGTTATTTTTTATCACTAATAGCTTGGATATAATAGCCCAAGCTGGCATGAGAAAGTTCTCCCATATGACTAGTAACTAACTCGCCTTGGCTATTATAAAACAAAGTGGTTGGTAAGCCCGCAGCACCTGATTCGCGACTCACATTACTGCTTTGGTCAAAAAACACATGATTAAGCTCGAGTTGCTGTTCATTAAGGAACGCTTTTACCGTGTGTAAGTCTTCACCTTGATTGACAAACGCCAGCGTAATATTTGGGTTATTTTTTTGAGCCGCTTGTAGCACTGGCATTTCTTTTCGACACGGCGGACACCACGACGCCCAAAAGTTAATAACCACCGGCTTACCTTTAAAGTTTTGTAAGTTAACTTGCTGGCCTTGAATGTTATGCACAACAGACTGTGGTAACTGCACACCCGTTTGATAAATAGACAGCGCAAAGTTAGGAATAATCATTGAACAAAAACCTACAAACCCAGCAATAGCGTAGTTTTTCATTACCGCTTTTTTACCACGCGCATAAAACGCTAAAACAACTATACCGCTGAGCCAACCATAATAACCAATAAAACCACCGTCGCTAATATTAAAAAGCTGCCACCAATTACCTTGATAAGCATCCCACATAGTAAACACAAACGCTAAACGCGAGACTAAAAAGCCCACAACAATCGCTTTAAAGACTGTGTCTAAAATCGCTTTTTGTAATGGGTGTTGACGCGTCAATAAATAGGTAAGCCCCCAGAAAATGCCTAACCCTAAAAAAATAATTAACTGTGAAATAGAAATAACCAAAGGCCCTAGAGAAATACTTAACATTGCTACCGACTTCTTATAATGTATTTAAGTACCTAAAATAACGAGTACCAGCGTGAATTAAATGCCAACAATAACATTATGTAAGCTGTACTGATTATTAATAACGCATAATAAATTATGTATACCAGCAGCAATACAAAAGCTATTTACCTAGTTAACATTGTTGCTGTATGTACTCCAATGCAGTCATTTTTTTATAACTTACATTTGAGTGCAATACATGAGTAGGTTCAGGATCAACAATTTCAATTGGAATAGCATAATTACGTGCAATCTCTAGTGCCATCTGGGTAATGTTTACACTAAACGAAGTACCCATAAATACCATTTTATCGGCATTTATTATTCGCTGCTGCGCCTCAGTGATGCGGTATAGCTCGGTGTAATATTCATCAAATAACAGCACAAAGGGCTTTAAAGAATAATTAAGCTTAGGCTGGTTATTTTCAATATTGAATAGCTCCAGTAAAGAGCGATGTAAGTTACTCTCATCTACATTATTCCATAACGTAGCTTGTGGTGTAACGTCATCACCTTGATGATGAAACACGGTCATTTGATCAAGCCGACCATGAATTGCAATGTAATTTTTATTACCCGCCTTACCATCTAGCCCATCAATATTTTGAGTTATTAGGTTTTTGTCGCTTAGCCAACTATGCACTTCATTAGGACCATGATGACGATAAGTTGCGAAGCGATGATAATACCAAGCTAAAAACTCACTTGGATTATTTTCATACATTGCGCGAGTGGCCATTTCCATAGGCGTATAATTTTTACTACCAATGGTCCAAAAACCATCTTCACCACGAAAAGTAGGAATACCGCTAGCAGCACTCACACCCGCCCCAGTAATGTATAACGTATTCATAAAGCCATCCCTTATATTCAGTTTTATAAACCTATAATACTTTATAAAACTGAATATTTAAGACTTTTACTCTTTAACTATTAAGCCATGAACATTTCGCTGAAAATAAAAGACAGATAACAAAGAAGCTCTTTACATTGTTAATTTAATTCAATTACGCTACAGCCTTTTTAATTACTGATACGTTGGGAACTATAGCAACAATCAACAAAAACTAATTTGTTACAATGTATTTAGCTTTCTAAAAAAATATGGGTAATCTACTTATTAAGTAACTCCCCCATCAACCTCACATACTTTTCAGCTAATTCGTCCACACTTTCTCGATGATTAGGATCGGGCTTTATGCAGTCAATGGGGCATACACTGACGCAGGTCGGCTTGTCGTAGTGGCCTACACATTCGGTGCATTTTTCAGGGTCTATTTGATAGATTTTAGCGCCCATATAAATTGCTTCATTTGGGCACTCTGGGTCACACATATCACAGTTAATGCATTTGCTGTTTATGAGTAAAGCCATGATTTAACCACTAACCACGGCTTTTTTAAACGGATTGCGGGTATCTTGGTTTTCATCCAAATTGCGCATCAGTATGGCGTGCTCTAAATCGATGCTGTCAGGTACGGGAATTTTTACAATGTGGCCTGAACCTTTGGCATCGGTAATGCTTTCGCCTTTTTTGTTTTCCATGCTCTCAAGGGTAAAGCTAATATTGCCTTTCGGCGTCATTAGCTCTAATGAATGGCCGACACAAAACTTATTTTTTACATCTATTTCAACCAAACCATTAGCATTACGCCCTAATACCTCACCTACAAATTGCTGCTTGGTAGAAACTGAATGGCCGTATTCGTAATTTTGATAATCTTGATGAGCATGGCGTTTTAAAAAACCTTCGGTGTAACCACGGTGTGCTAGGTTCTCAAGGGTTTTGAATAAGTCTGCATCAAATGGTTTACCTGCAACGGCATCGTCAATCGCTTTACGGTATACCTGTGCGGTACGGGCTACATAATAAAATGACTTAGTGCGCCCTTCTATTTTAAGGCTATGCACACCCATTTTTGTTAACTGTTCTACATATTGCACGGCGCGTAAGTCTTTTGAGTTCATGATATAAGTACCATGCTCGTCTTCAAATGCAGGCATATATTCACCCGGGCGACCTTGCTCTTCTAGCATAAAAACATCGTTGCTTGGTGCGCCTTCACCTAAAGTGGGTATGACCGTTTGAGGGTCAATTTTATGCACCATTTCACCGGTTTCGTTCTCAGTACCGGGTTTAACATCGTACTCCCAACGACACGCATTGGTGCACGTGCCTTGGTTTGGATCGCGTTTATTAATATAGCCTGAGAGTAAACAGCGCCCTGAATAGGCCATACACAGTGCGCCATGAACGAATACTTCTAGCTCGGTTTCAGGGCACAGTGTGCGTATTTCACTTATTTCTTCAAGTGATAACTCACGAGATAAAATTACCCGCTCAATACCCTGTTTTGCCCAAAACAATACACTGGCATAGTTTACTGCATTGGCTTGTACTGAAAGGTGAATAGGCATATCGGGCCATTTTTCACGCACTAACATAATTAAGCCAGGATCGGACATGATCAATGCATCCGGCTTCATAGCAATTACTGGCTCTATATCACGTAAATACGATTTTACTTTTGCGTTATGTGGGGCAATATTCGACACCACATAAAACTTTTTATTTAGCGCATGTGCTTCGTTAATCCCTATTTGTAATGTATCTAAATCAAATTCGTTATTGCGAACCCTTAAACTGTAACGAGGTTGGCCGGCATACACAGCGTCGGCACCATAAGCAAAGGCATAACGCATATTTTTTAAGCTACCAGCAGGGCAAAGTAGTTCTGGAATAAACGGGGTTGAGGAAGTAACAGCTGACATGTGCGCTCCATACATCGAACCGGGTTCAAGCCGGTTGCATGAATAATTAAGGGAAATAAAGCGCGCAAGTATAATGAGGGGTAATAAAAGAAACTTTGATCAAGATCATCAAAATTTCTCTTCTGTGCTAAAAATGAAGAGCAGCAAATTTAAGTTATTTTTTACTACTTAATTGATTAGAAAATTGGCTAACCGCATCAACAACTTGTTGTGCGCCTTTTTTAATATCATTCATCACATGACCCGACTCATTAGAAAGCTCTAATCCTTGCTGAGCTTTGTGTTTGCCTTGCTCTATCACAGCCACCGTTGATTGGGTTAAATTTTGGTTTTGCTGTACAACATCCACAATCTCTTCGGTTGCTTTACTGGTTCTTGAAGCAAGTAAACGCACCTCATCAGCAACTACAGCAAAACCACGGCCTTGCTCACCTGCTCTTGCAGCTTCAATGGCTGCATTGAGTGCTAGCAGATTAGTTTGATCAGCAATGCTGCTGATACTTTGCACTATACTGGCAATAAGTTGCGATTGTTTATCTAATGCTGAAATTTCTTTACCCGCTTGCTCCATTTGCACCGACAACTCATTCATAACTTGAACTGTTTTTTGTACCACCTCTGCGCCTTTATCCGCGTTATTATCGGTTTCGATAGAGGTTCCATGGGCAATACTCGCCGCTTGCTCTATAGCCAGCTCTCTTTCTACTTGGTCTGTGATCACCGTGGCAAATTTAACTACTTTGTAAAGCTCATTAGCTTCATTAAAAATCGGATTATACGACGCTTCTAACCATACTGAATGACCGTGTTTATCAATTCGCTTAAATCTGCTCGCAATAAACTCACCATTACGCAATCGTTGCCAAAATGCTTGATATTCTTTACTGCTGGCTTCTTGCTCATCACAAAACATTCCATGGTGCTTACCAATTACTTCTTGCTTTGAATAACCCATACTTTTTAAGAAGTTGTCGTTAACACGCAGCACCATACCTTGGGTGTCAAATTCAATCACCGCTGTAGAGCGGTGTAATGCTTTTATTAAATCTTCATTCTCTCTTGAGCTTTCAATTATTTGTGTCAGCACAGTACAGTGCAGGGTTAAATACTCTAACTGCCCTTGCTCATTTTTTATCGGATGTAAAATGCAGCGTAGCCAATCTCGTTGGCCGTTTTGGTGGGATACTTGAATAGCGCCCGCATAATGCTGGGCTTTGCTTATCGCTTTTTTAAAAGCATGGAAATCCGCGTTATTTCTAGCATTTTCAGCAATAAAGTCTAAAATATTTTTATTAATTATTTGGTTATTCGAGTAGTTAAACTCTCGTTCAAAGTTTTTATTTTGTCTTAAAATAGCACCTTGCTTATCAAGCTCTAATACCAGCATTTCACTGTCTAAACTTTGTTTAACCTGCTCCCTTACAGAAAGCTTACTTTGTAAATCAGCTATTTGATTTTTTAAAGATTGGTTAAAAAACATATTGTTACCTTAGTGTTTGCATGTATCTGCATGCATATTGAGCCTATGGATAAGTGTATTACAAGTATATAGTCACACCACTCAAGCAAAAGTATAGCTTAAGTTTATAAACATATAATCAACGTAATAACATTGTTTTTAGTTCATAAACCTGGGTTAGCAAATTAAAAAAACTAGCAAAGTAGAATAAATTAGGTTTTTTCGACTAAAACGCGTATAATTCGCGCCCGTTAATATTCAACCTTTTATTTAAATTATTGGAGCACAAAGATGGCTTTAGAGCGTACTTTTTCAATCGTAAAACCTGATGCAGTTGCTAAAAACCACATCGGCGCAATCTACAACCGTTTCGAAACTGCGGGTCTTAAAATCGTTGCAGCTAAAATGGTTCACCTTTCACAAGAGAAAGCTGAAGGTTTCTACGCTGAACACAGCGAACGTCCTTTCTTTGGCGCTTTAGTATCTTTCATGACATCTGGCCCAGTAATGGTTACCGTTCTTGAAGGCGAAAACGCTGTTCTTAAAAACCGTGAAATCATGGGTGCTACTAACCCTGCTGAAGCACTAGCTGGCACTTTACGTGCAGACTACGCTGATAGCATCGACGAAAATGCGGTTCACGGTTCTGACGCTGTTGAATCTGCTGCTCGCGAAATCGCGTACTTCTTCGCTGACGAAGAACTTTGCCCACGTACTCGTTAATTCGAGTTCACAGCTAACCCTGTGATGCAAAGTATGAAAAGGGCTTTCGAGCCCTTTTTTAGTCATTACGTAAAGTATTAACCGTTTATTTATGATGTTTTACTTAATGATTATAGTGGGTGAATTGTGTACAATTCTCCCTTGTAAATTTTTACCATCACCGCCACCGATTGAGGTTGTTACATGACCGAGCAAAAAAAGATTAATTTATTAGATTTAAACCGAGATGCAATGCGAGAGCTATTCGTATCATTCGGTGAAAAGCCATTTCGTGGCGATCAGGTGATGAAATGGATTTATCATTTCGGCGTAGATAATTTCGACGAAATGAGCAACGTAAACAAAAAACTCAAAGAAAAGCTTAAAAATGAGTGCGAAATTGTTGCGCCCGAAATCTCAGTTCGCCAGCAAGCCAGCGACGGTACTATTAAATATGCACTAGTACTAGAAGGCGGCCAAGAAGTTGAAGCCGTGTGGATCCCAGAAAAAGATCGCGCCACGTTATGTGTATCATCTCAAGTGGGCTGTGCACTGGAATGTACTTTTTGCTCAACGGCACAACAAGGCTTTAACCGTAACTTAAAAGTATCTGAGATTATCGGCCAAGTATGGCGTGTAGCCAAAGATATTGGCCTTGATGGCAACAGCGAAAAGCGCCCTGTCACTAACGTTGTGATGATGGGTATGGGCGAGCCGCTACTTAATGTTAAAAACGTAGTCCCGGCGATGGAACTGATGATGGACGACTGGGGCTTTGGTTTATCTAAGCGCCGCGTCACTTTAAGTACCTCAGGTGTGGTACCTGCCCTTGATTTATTGAAAGAAAAAATAGACGTAGCGCTTGCAATTTCACTGCATGCGCCAGATAACGCCCTGCGTGATATTTTAGTACCGATCAATAAAAAATACCCAATTGAAGAATTTTTAGCGGCCTGTCGTCGTTACATTGATGGTTCAAAAGCCAATAAAGATGTGACAATTGAATATGTAATGCTTAACGGCGTTAACGATAGCACCGATCAGGCTCATGAACTTGTTAAAACGCTTAAAGGTACGCCATCTAAGGTAAACCTTATTCCGTTTAACCCATTCCCAGGTAATGAATATACCCGTTCAAGTAACAGTCGAATTGACCGTTTCTCTAAAGTATTACAAGCTGCGGGTATTACCTGTATTGTTCGTCGTACTCGCGGGGATGACATTGATGCTGCCTGTGGTCAGTTAGCTGGCGATGTTGTAGACCGTACTAAGCGTATGGCTAAAAAGAAAATGCGCGATGAAAACGCGATTGCAGTGAATATTCATCAAGCTTAATATTTGCTGAGTAATCAGAAGTCTTTGTGATATGTCGTTTATTTTTAAATAAATGATGCAACACAAAGGCTTTGAGGTAAGATAGAGGTTATGGATATAAATAAAGAGACAAAGTAATGCGATCTTTACTTACTTTAGCACTATCAACACTGTTTTTGAGCGGTTGTGTTACTGAAAATAGTTACAACGGCAGCGATAAACCCGTTCTCGAAAATAAAATTAATAACGATGGTGCTGCTCGCACGCGCATTGCGTTGGCGTTACAGTATTTAAGTACAGGTAATAACTCTCAAGCAAAATATAACCTAGAACGTGCCAATGAGTACGCTCCTAACTTACCCGAAGTACACTACTCTTTAGCATACTATTATCAACAAGTTGGCGAAAATGGATTAGCCGACAAAGCCTATCAAAAAGCACTGGCTATTAAGCCAAACGATCCTAACACCTTGAATAACTATGGCACGTTTTTGTGCAGTATTAATGAGTATGATCGCGCTACCGATCAATTTTTAAAAGCGATTGAAATACCCAGTTATATTCGTGTAGCACAAAGCTATGAAAATTTAGCCCTATGTGCCATTGAGTTTAACGATTTCACTAACGCCGAAAGCTATTTTCAGCAGGCGCTAAACCATAGCTCACAACGCGCATCTACATTAATAAGTTTAGCCGCTTTATATTATGCAAAAAGTGACTTATACAAAGCCAGTAACTTAATAAAACGTTATGACGACACCGCGCAAGTTTCCTCTCGCGCCTTGTTGCTTGGTTATTTAGTTAAACAACGTATGGGCAGAATTGAAGAAGCAGAAAAAATTGCGGCAACTTTACTACAAACTTACCCTAGTAGTATGCAAGCTAACGCCATTCGCGATAACCAGTTAAGACAAACAGAATTTGAAGTACTGCGTGAAAAATACCGCCAAGCACAGCTAGATGAATTGCAAGAAGGCAGTCAATCCAATCAAATTATTGCTGAGCCAAAAATAAAGGTTATTCGTAAAAAGAGCCCCGTGCAGGCTTCAAATAGCGAAGCGTCAATTGAGCAAACTAAAACAAATACGCAAAATGATTAACCCCCTTTAACTGTAAACAAAAATATAGGGTAACGCGTAAATGCGTGTTTTAGGGTAAAGCAATTTAGCATTTCAGTGTGATAAAATGATAAACTGCTACGGATAAGGTGTATTAAAGCACTTAAAAACAGATAAGCTTTAGCTAAACACCACAAAGTTATTATAGTATTGCATGTAGTGCCTTTTTTTAATGCGCCTTAGCAACAAGAATTAACTAAAAAATAAAAACGCAGTCTTACTCTTGTTGTTAAGCCAAAACATAAACTTTTACTAGTGGATCCAAACTGATACACATTATGAATGAAGATAATACACAACCGCAGAGCGATGAACCCTCTGTAGGTCAAATACTAAAAACACATAGAGAAAATGCAAATATTAGCCTTGCTAAGATTGCCTCGTTATTAAAATTAACTGAATCACAAGTTCAGCATATTGAAGACGATGAATATCATTTACTGGGCGCAAAAACATTTGTTAAAGGCTATATAAAAAATTACTGTCGCACACTCAACATTGATAGCACCGCTATTTTAGCCATGCTGCCTGCTTTTAGCACATCAGATAAGCCTGTAGATATGCAAAGCTTTTCAAGACGTACAGAAAAAGAAGCGCATGACAGTCGACTAATGACGGTAAGTTACTTAATTTTAGCCATTGTTATTGGCTCATCAGCCGTATGGTGGTGGCAAAATGCAACGCCTATTGATGAACAAACTAACACTATAAAAGCGAGTAACTCATTCATCACTGTGCAACAAGAAAATACAAAACGACTCGCTGAAGCGGCTGATGAAGCGCTATTAGATGATGTTGAGCCTGCGCAACAAACAAATTCAGCATTACAAAATGAGCAACAAACTATTCAGGCTGCTCCCCTAAACGACGCACAGAGCCCGAGTGAGCCAACAAACACTGATTTAAGCACTATTTTTATGATGTTTAATGACGAGAGCTGGGTAGAAATTCACGATGCCAACGATGAAAAAATTGCATTTGGTGTAAAAAAAGCAGGCTACGAAATGACCTTAACTGGTGTAGCGCCTTTTTCAGTGGTTTTAGGCAAGCATGATGTTGTAAGTATTACCCTAAATGGTGAGCCAGTTGATATTTCGGCTTTTCCTAAAAACCGTTTAGCTAAATTTAAATTACCCTTAGCAGAGTAGTCGCTATGTTTTCAGAATCTCCTATAAAACGCAGAAAATCCACCCGTATTAACGTGGGTAATGTTCCAATTGGTGATGGTGCACCAATTGCCGTGCAGTCAATGACTAACACAGACACAATGGACATTGATGCCACTGTAGCTCAAATTCAAGCGATTCAAGATGCCGGTGCTGACATAGTCCGTGTATCTGTTCCAACTATGGATGCCGCTGAAGCATTTAAAAGTATTAAAGAGCAGGTATCGATACCGCTGGTTGCTGATATTCACTTTGACTACCGCATTGCATTAAAAGTAGCAAAGTATGGCGTTGATTGTTTACGTATTAACCCAGGAAACATTGGCAGTGAAGAGCGTATTAGAGCGGTTGTCGACTCAGCCCGTGAGCACAACATTCCAATTCGTATTGGCGTAAATGGTGGATCACTTGAGCGCGACCTACAAGAAAAATACGGCGAGCCAACACCTGAAGCCTTACTTGAGTCGGCTATGCGCCATGTAGATATATTACGTCGCTTAGACTTTGACCAATTTAAAATCTCGGTGAAAGCGTCAGATGTATTTTTAGCGGTTGGCGCGTATCGTCTACTTGCAAAAGAAATTGACCAGCCACTGCATTTAGGTATTACCGAAGCAGGCGGCATGCGCTCTGGTTCAGTTAAATCGGCCGTTGGTTTAGGCATGTTATTGGCTGAAGGTATTGGTGACACGCTGCGTGTATCACTAGCAGCGGATCCAGTTCAAGAAATAAAAGTAGGCTTTGATATATTAAAATCATTGCGTATTCGTTCTCGCGGCATTAATTTTATTGCTTGCCCTAGCTGTTCACGCCAAGAGTTTGATGTAGTAAGCACCATGAATCAACTTGAAGAGCGTTTAGAAGATATTATTGAGCCAGTTTCAGTGTCAGTCATTGGCTGTGTGGTTAACGGACCAGGCGAAGCATTAGTGAGTGATATTGGCCTTGCCGGCGCAAACCGTCGCTCAGGTTTATACATTAATGGCGAACGCCAAAAAGCCCGTATTGATAACAATAATATTGTTGATCAACTTGAAGGCTATGTACGCGATTTCATTGAACAGAAGCAACAACAAACTCCAATCGACATAAAAATCGTAGAGTGATGTGTTGTTACAACACTATGTATTTAAATGACCTTTTTTAGTCGCGGTATTCACAACGTAGTATAAATTACGTACGCTCCGCTACGCTCGCAATTACCTTATAGTTAAGGTTATAATGCAGGGTCGATTTTTTAGTTTTACGTGGTTGCAACCCAGGGTTGCACATAAACAGATTTAGGATTTATCAGTGGCAAAACAAATTCAGGCAGTTCGCGGTATGAACGATTGCCTGCCAGGCGATACGCAAGTTTGGCAGAAAGTAGAACACATTTTACGCGAGACCGTATCATCGTTTGGTTATCAAGAAATTCGTTTTCCAATTGTAGAATCAACCGACCTATTTAAACGCTCTATTGGTGAAGTGACCGATATAGTTGAAAAAGAAATGTACACCTTTGCCGATCGTAACGGCGATAATTTAACTCTGCGCCCAGAAGGCACTGCAGTGTGTGTACGTGCGGGTAACGAAAATGGCCTGTTATACAATCAAGAACAACGCCTTTGGTACATGGGTCCAATGTTTCGCCATGAACGACCACAAAAAGGTCGCTACCGTCAATTTCACCAATTTGGTTTAGAGACCTTTGGTATTGCCAGTGCCGATATTGACGCCGAAGTTATTTTACTCACGGCGCAACTTTGGGAAGCATTTGGCATTACTGACCATGTGCGTTTAGAGCTTAATTCACTAGGTTCAAACGAAGCACGTGCACAGTACCGCGATGCCTTAATCGCCTTTTTAGAACAACATACCGATGTACTAGATGAAGATTCAAAGCGTCGTATGTACTCTAACCCACTGCGCGTTTTGGATACTAAAAACCCAGATATTCAGGCAATCTTAGTCGATGCACCAAAGCTATCTGAACATTTAGATGCTGAATCAAAAGAACATTTTGAAAATTTATGTGAACGATTAGATGCAGCAGGCGTCAAATACACGGTTAATGAAAAGCTGGTACGTGGCTTAGATTACTATAACCGCACGGTATTTGAATGGGTAACCGACAGCTTAGGCGCACAAGGTACAGTGTGTGCTGGTGGTCGTTATGATGGTTTAGTAGAGCAGTTAGGTGGTAAATCAACCCCTGCGGTAGGGTTCGCAATGGGTTTAGAGCGTTTGGTTTTACTACTTCAAGCACTTGAATGTGTAGGTGACATACGCCGTAGTGCTGATGTATATTTAGCAGCCATGGGCGACAAAGCCAGTATTCAAGCGCCTATAATTGCATCTACCTTACGTCGTGACGTCCCTGGTTTACGGGTTATGGTGCACGCAGGTGGTGGTAACTTTAAAAAACAACTTAAACGTGCTGATAAAAGCGATGCCCTTGTTGCAGTCATTATCGGTGAAGATGAATTAGAGCAAGGCGTTGTGACTATTAAATATTTACGTGAGCGTAAAGAACAAGTCACACTAGAACTAGAACAAGCTAAAACGTTACTTGCAGAACTAATTAATAGCTAAATTATATAAAGCGTAAGTAGTTAAGCGCTTTAACAGAGGTAAGCATGGAAATTTATTCAACAGAAGAACAACAAGCAGAAGCAATTAAACGTTTTTTTCGTGAAAACGGCCTTTCACTAGCCTTAGGCGTTATTGTAGGTTTAGGTGGTTTATATGGCTGGAAAGCATACAACCAAAATCAAATTACCACTGCAGAGCAAGCATCTGATGCATACACTAAGCTTGTTGAAAGTGACAGCGTATTAGCGTCTGCTGATGCATTTATGAGTGAAAACAAAGACACTCAGTACGCAACTTTAGCGGCATTTGTTGCTGCAAAAGAAGCAGTAGATACACAAAAACTAGATGTAGCAAATGAAAAACTAAGCTGGATTGTAACTAACGTTGATAACGCCCAGCTTAAAGCCATTGCAACAACACGTTTAGCGCGTGTGCAAATTGCTCAACAGCAATACGATGATGCATTGAGCACATTAAATGCTCCTCTTCCTGAAGCGTTTAACGCAAATGTGGCTGAATTAAAAGGTGACATTTACACTCAGCAAGGCAATAAAGAGCAAGCACGCGTAGCTTACCAAGCTGCTGTTGATGCCGGTGGATTAACGAGTAATCCTCTTTTACAAATTAAGTTAGATGACCTAGCAGTAACTAGCCCAGCGGCATAAGGTTTTAGGCA
Source organism: Pseudoalteromonas sp. NH0006-26 (assembly GCF_057552415.1). Next base: position 404,231 of record NZ_BAAJMJ010000001.1, on the reverse strand, counting down.
TGAGAAAAATAACAACAGCAACGCTTGCCCTATGTATGGCAACCCTAATGGGGTGTTCTTCAAGTGATGACGAAGAAGAACTGGTGCTTCCAGAAATAGCCAATCAATTTGAAACTGATGTGGTATGGCAAGAATCTATTGGTAACGGTGTAGAGCATTACTTTTCACGCCTATCACCCGCTGTTTATAAAGAAACAGTGTATGTTGCTAGCCGTGAAGGCCAAGTAGAAGCCTTATCATTTGCCAATGGCGATACCCAATGGGAAACCGACGTTCGCCAAGATTTATCGTTTTGGCCTTGGAGCGATAACGATAGTGCAAAATTATCAGGCGGAATATTACAAGCTTATGGTAAAATCTATTTAGGCTCTGAACATGGTTACGTAATTGCACTTGACCGTGAGACTGGTAAAGAAGTCTGGCGTAAAAAAGTACCCGGCGAATCACTCTCTAAACCCGCTGCAGGCGATGGCTTAATCTTTGTAAATTTAGCCTCAGGTAAGTTACTTGCGCTTCACCCAGATACTGGTGAAGAACGCTGGAGCTTTGAGCAAGAAGTGCCACCGCTGACTTTACGCGGTCAAAGTTCACCTACTGTGGCTAACGGTGGTGTGTTACTAGGCTTAGAAACAGGTAAGTTAAGTGTTTTAATTTCTGAGAGTGGCTACTCGGCATGGAGTGCAGAAATTGCAGTGCCAAAAGGCGCATCAGAGTTTGAACGTTTAGTTGATGTAGACACGCAGCCTATTATTAGCGGTCCATTTGCTTATGCTATTGCATACAATGGTAACTTATCAGCAGTGGATATTCGTTCAGGTAATGTTGTATGGAAACGTGAATACAGCAGCTACCGTGAAATTAGCATGGATTTGCAAACAATTTACGTTGTTGATAGTAACGGCGTTGTTTATGCACTTGATAAAGATTCAGGCATTGAACGTTGGAGCCAACCCGCTCTACGTGGCTGGTACTTAACGGGCCCAGCTGTTGCCGGTAATTATTTAGCGTTAGGTGACCAAGAAGGCAATTTGCATTGGTTAAATAAAGACACTGGCGAGCTAGTATCTCGTGAAGACTTTGACAGCTCAGGTTTTTTTGTTGAGCCCGTTGTCGCTGACGATAAATTGATTTTATACACCCGCGATGGTGAAGTTAGCGCGGTAAAAATACCGAACTAACTGTCTACTATTAGTGTAAGGCACTAATAGTTAATTATTTTTTGTAAGGCTTCGCACTGCGAAGCCTTTTGTTGTTTTTTAAAGAGGTAGTTTATGCTTCCCGTGATCGCTCTTGTAGGGCGACCCAATGTGGGCAAATCCACATTATTTAACCGTTTAACACGTACTCGTGATGCACTCGTTGCCGATTTTCCTGGCTTAACGCGTGATAGAAAATATGGCCAAGCAAATTACGATGGCTTTGAATTTATCGTGGTAGATACGGGCGGTATTGATGGCTCAGAAGAAGGTATCGAAACCGAAATGGCTGATCAGTCATTACTAGCCATTGAAGAAGCGGATATTGTTTTATTTTTAGTTGATGCTCGCGTGGGTATGACAGTGGCTGACCAAGCTATTGCTAATCACTTACGTAAGCAAGAAAAGAAAAGCTTTGTTGTTGCCAATAAAACAGACGGCATTGATGCCGACTCAAACTGTGCTGAGTTTTATCAACTTTCACTTGGTGAAGTTCATCATATCGCTGCCGCACATGGCCGTGGCATCACTTTACTACTTGAAAAAACACTTCAGCCTGTTATTGCTGAACTTGCTGCACTTGATGAAGATGTAGCCGATGACGATGAAGAACTTATCGACTTATATCAAGAAGGTGAAGAAGATGACACAGATCACCAAGCGTTTGCCGACAAGCCGGTAAAGCTGGCGATTATTGGTCGCCCAAATGTTGGTAAGTCAACCCTTACTAACCGTATACTAGGTGAAGATCGCGTTATTGTATACGATATGCCAGGTACAACCCGCGACTCAATTTACATTCCGATGACCCGTAACGACAAAGAATATATTCTTATCGATACCGCTGGTGTGCGTAAGCGTAAAAAAGTAAGTGACGTGGTTGAGAAGTTCTCAGTCATTAAAACACTACAAGCAATCGAAGATTGTAACGTGGTGTTGTTAGTGGTTGATGCCCGCGATGGTATTTCTGATCAAGACTTAAGCCTGTTAGGTTTTGCGCTTAACTCAGGGCGTTCATTGGTTATTGCCGTGAACAAGTGGGATGGCCTAGATAACTACGTTAAAGACCGTATTAAGACTGAACTTGATCGTCGTTTAGGCTTTATTGATTTTGCCCGCCTACACTTTATCTCTGCTCTGCATGGTACCGGTGTTGGTCATTTATTTGAATCAGTTGACGAAGCGTATGAGTCGGCAACTAAGCGAATTAGTACTGCTATGTTACGTCGTATTATGGACATGGCACAGGCCGACCACCAGCCGCCACTTGTTCGTGGTCGTCGTGTTAAGCTTAAATATGCGCATGCTGGGGGTTATAACCCACCGCGTATCGTCATTCATGGTAACCAAGTACATGACTTACCTGATAGCTACAAACGCTACTTAATGAACTACTACCGTAAAGCACTTAAGATTATGGGTACGCCAATCAAAATTGAATTTAGAGAAGGTGATAACCCATTTGCAGGGCGCACTAATAAAGTAACGCTGTCGCAAAAACGTAAAATTCGCGCGTTTAGTAAAGAAAACCGCAATAAAAGCTAGGTGCTAGGTGCTAGGTGCTAGGTGCTAGGTGCTAGGTGCTAGGTGCTAGGTCAAAATTAAATAGCGTACAATAAAAGTACGCTATTTTTTTATCTAAAATAAAGTAATAGTACTCGTAAAAGGGTTATTTGACGTCAAAGTGCAAAGCGTATGGTTGCCCCACATACCCTTGGTAAAGCTGTCTATGTGCTGTTTAAATCATTATTCTTAAAAAATTATTTCTTCGTTGTTTATATAAATAAAATAAGTAAGGAGAGCAATTAAACACACGCATTAATGTTATAAAACAACGCATTAATTGAGTGAACTTGTTATTATCATAAAATCAGCGCGCATAAATAATAATTAAAATTTTAAAAAGTGAAATTCAACATGCTAAAAAAAACAATCTTAGCTATTGCCTTAGCAGCAACCTCGCTGCCAAGCTTAGCCGACAGTAACAGCGATTTAAAAACCATTATTGATAACCACTGGCAAAACGCCAAAGCTGAAAAAATATTTTTTAGAACCGATCCAGACGGTTGGAAACCAAACGGCACATTACCAAATTGGAGCGAGCAAGCCATTGCTAAGCGCCAAGCTTATAACAACAGCGTACTAAAAAGCTTAGCCAACATTGACCCAAAAACACTCAACAACGAGCAGCTAATGAACTACCGCTTATTTAAATATGAGCGAGAAACAGAGCAACAAAGCTACCTTTATCAAGATAAGTATTTTCCGGTTAATTTTTTAAGTGGTTGGCATACTTATTTTGCTGAAGCGCCGGCCAATATGGCCTTTTTAACCATTGATGATTACAACGCCTTTTTAGTGAGCCTTGGTGACTACCCGCGCTTTAATCAGCAAAACATTAATTTAATGAAGCAAGGTATAAAAACAGGGTTTACTCATTATTGTAAAACCTTTGAAAATTACAGCCAAAGCATTAGCGCGCACATAGTTAAAAGCCCTGAAAATAGCGCCCTTTACGAGCCCTTTACGCGTATACCTAGCACCTTTAATGCGGCGCAAAAAGCGAGCTTACAGCAAAAAGCACAAGCGTTAATTGAAGAAAAAGTCGTGCCTGCTTACGAGCACTTTTACGGCTTTTTTGAAAACGAATACATGCCGCATTGTAGAGCGCAGCCGGGTATTGCAAGTATAAAAGGTGGGCTTGATTACTACAATTACACCGTTAATTACTACACCACCACTAATGCTACTCCTAAACAAATTCATGAACTTGGTCTAAAAGAAGTGGCTCGCATTAAAGCACAAATGCAAGCCATTATTGATAGCGTTGGTTTTGAAGGCAGCTACAGCGACTTTTTAAAATTTTTAGCAACCGATGAGCAATTTTACGCAAAAGACGCCCAAGACTTGCTAGAAAAAACCGCTTTTATAACGCAAAAAATGTATGGCAAACTCCCCACTTACTTTGGCCATTTGCCGCGTAACACCTTTACTATAAAAGGCTCAGCGAGTCGCGGCGCGTTTTATATGCCACCTGCTGATAACCGCTCACCTGGCACTTATTTTTTAGCCTCAACACCTAAACTGCAGCCTTTATATAATTTAGAAGCACTTAGCCTGCACGAAGCTATTCCTGGGCATCATTTACAAAACGCCATTGCAATGGAGTTAGACGTTCCTGAATTTAGACGCACCCTTAGCCACTCAGCATTTGGCGAGGGCTGGGCACTTTATACAGAGCGTTTAGGTAAAGAAGCGGGCTTTTACCAAAGCCCATACAGTGACTTTGGTCGTTTAGGCTACGAAATGTGGCGCGCAGTGCGCTTAGTGGTCGATACCGGTATTCATGCCTTTGGTTGGAGCCGCCAAAAGGCGATTGATTATTTGGCTGATCATACCGCTTTGCCACAAAGCGCAGTGGAAGATCAAATAGACCGCTATATTTCTTGGCCAGGCCAAGCACTTTCATACAAAATGGGCGAAATTAAAATACGTGAACTACGTGCAAAAGCTGAAAAACAGCTAGGCGCTCAATTTGATATACGCAGCTTTCACGACACCGTTATTGGTCAAGGTTCACTCCCTATGGCGGTACTTGAAGATGTAATTAACGACTGGATAGCACAGCAAAAATTAGTTCTCTAGGATACAACGAGAACAAAGTAAGAGGCGGTATTGTTATCGCCTCTTTTTAAAGCCCTATTAAACACCTCAAAACTAATCCCTGCTCGCTTTTGCTTCGTAAAATAAATGATTTTAAAAACCTGAGCATAAGTATGAAAAAACGTATTCTGTATTGGCTGCAAAATGATTTGCGCATTGACGACAACCCCATACTCAATGATTTATCACAACAACAATGTGAGTTGGATCTGGTATTTGTTGTTAACCCTGCTTGGTTTAAAAGCAATAACTACCAACAAAAACCCTATGGCACACACAAACAACGCTTTTTAATGCAAAGCCTCTATCAACTGCAAGAGTCTGTTTTACAGCTTGGCCAAACTTTACATATTTTAGAAGGCGATCCGGTAAAGGTATTAACACAGCGGATTAATGAGCTTAGCATTGATGAAGTTGTATATAGCGAGCAAATAGGTGTGTATGAACAGCGCCAAATTAGCGCTCTTAAGTCAAAATGCACAGCTGTGGTATTTAAATCTGTAATGCAAGATACCTTATATCAACAACAACAACTGCCCTTTGAACTGACTGATTTACCAACCGGCTTTACTCCTTTTAGAAAAAAAATTGAAGCGGCAGAGATTAGTTTAACCACACATACATTTTCAGCGGCAAGATTGCCTCCACCTATTATACTTTGCGCAAAACAACCGATAGAAAAGCCAGCAACAGGGAATGCACAATTACTTGGTGGGCATCAGGCTGCGCTTGAGCACTGCCAGCAGTACTTTTCATCGGCTTTACCGAGTAGCTATAAAATCACTCGCAATGAGCTGGATGGCTTTGATAACTCAACAAAATTTAGTAGTTGGCTGGCTTTTGGCTGTATTAGTGCCAAGCAAGTTTTTTGTGCTGTAGATGCTTATGAAGCGCAGTATGGAGCAAACGAGTCAACTTACTGGATCAAGTTTGAATTGCTCTGGCGTGAGTATTTCAAGTGGCATGCAATTAATGTTAAGCATCAGTTATTTACCTTTAAAGGTAAGAAACAAAGCTCGCCACTTACCACGTTTAGCCCGAATCGTTTTGCTAAATGGTGCCAAGGCAGTACACCTTACCCGTTAGTTAATGCCATTATGAAAGAGCTAAACGCAACGGGCTTTATTAGCAATCGCTCAAGACAAATCGTTGCTAGCTGTTTAGTAAACGAACTACAACTAGACTGGCGTTATGGTGCGGCTTACTTTGAGCAACAGTTAATCGATTACGATGTGGCGTCGAATTGGGGTAATTGGCAATATATTGCTGGAGTTGGTGTCGATCCGCGCGGCGGACGTCACTTTAATTTGCAAAAACAAACTCAGCAATACGATCCGCACGGTGAGTACATTGCCAAGTGGCAAGGAAATGAGCATTGCGATGCACAATTAGATGACTTAGACGCCGCTGATTGGCCAGTGTAAAAATAAAACCTCGAACATGATATTGGCTAGCTGACTCTCGTTATAAGCCTAAGGTTAAATCTTGGGCGAGAGTGTCGCTGGGTTTTTCTACTACGCGGTTAACTTCAACCCCGTTATGCTTAACAATAAAAGTGGGGGTATATTGTAAGTCATGCGCTAGGGCAATACCTGCCTCATCACGTTTGTCATAACCGACTGTAACAAAAGTTATTTTCGAGAGTTTAACCTTAGACTCATCGAGTAACTTTATTAATCGGGGGACTTCACGGGCACTGTCATGGCACCACGTACCTAAAAGCACTAACACCTCTTTACCTGCTAATTTTTGCATCAATGCAACGTCTTGCGGTGTGGGCGAAAATGTTTGGTATTGCTTAGCAAATTTATCGTGATCGCTTAATAAACGCTTAGCAGTAATAGCGTCCGAGTTTGGTTTGAGCGTTGCATTCAATGCCAGTGGTAAACTCAACATTAAAAGTAAAATTAATTGTTTAAACATAATCTTTTACTTAAAAAGCATTTTAGCTACTATACCCATAATCGAATTTAAGTGAATACATTTACTTACTTTTGTCCATAAAATTATTCACCTGAGATAAAACAGCTAAATACTCACGTTTGGCTTCTTTGTTTTGTTCTAATTTATCTAAGTCACCGATTAACGTCACTAATTGCGTATGTGAATAACTCGATGTTGTTCTAAACTCGTTTGTCGCCCCCACACCACTGAGTCGTTTTCTTTCATCCATACTATGACTATCTTCATTTTTCTCGAGCCAAATATCGTTAATAAGGCGAATATTACTCTCACTGGTGGTGGTTTCTTTCAATTCTTTTTTTAGCTCGTATTGAGATATTTCGGGATTAAACTGATACACTTTTTTATCTACATCCACCTCATGAGCCTGATCAAGGGCAACCAATTCGTTATTTTTTACAGCGGTACCAATAGTGTAATTTTCTTGTTTATCATAATAATCAGGGGGGATGTCTGAGCGGTTACCTTCTTCATAATTAAAACGCGTGCTCGCCGTTTTATCTTGAGTGACCCCAGTTAACCCTGCTGATTTTTGGTGTTCTGTATTTTGACTCAGCTTTGTGGTGCTTGTTGCTATGTAATCTCCCTGATCCATTGCAAAAGAGAATTTTGCATCAAAATCAGCTAACTTAGAAATCCCATCGCCTAAGGAATTTTTATCACTGCTTCCTAGCCCTTGGTAGCGTGGATCTTTGGTGATCATATTGTCAACTAAATTAGCGACAAGCTCGCGTCCATTAGTAAACTGCTTTGTAGCAACCGACTCAATTTCACTATAGCGTTCAGCGGCTGATGACATACTACTAAACGCACTTTTAAAAACAGCCAACCCTTGTTTCATCACTTCATCACTTTTGTGGCCAAACGCAGAGCGTGTACTTTTCTCAGAGCTATTGAGCTGGCTATCTTCTAAGCTTTTATCGAGCGCTTTTATGTATTGTTGCATTTGGCTTTTGTCTTGAGCGCCAATGGTTGACATATCAAGCGAAAAATCAATATTGTTTTGTCCGTTTACCGATTCAAACTCCAGTATTTGCTGCTTGGAGTCTTCATCAAGGGTATAACTTAAATTAAGCTCATTATCTGTTCCAAGGAGGGCTCCATCAGCATCGGCAGTATTTCCCTCTGACGTTGAAAAATACAAATCAAAACCCGAAAGTTCTTTATTATCAAAATTGCTCAGAAAACTTAAATCTAAATCAGCTTGGTTTGCGGGTACGTAACGACTGTAAGCGCTTTGTTTAGCCTTAAAAAATTCATCCGCCATTTCGCCAACACCAGAAAGTACTTGCGTTAATGCTTGGTGTTCAGACTCTGATAAGTCGCCATCCACTTCATAACTTACACTAAATTCATCAGTGGTTTCGCCGCTTTCTTCATCGTAACCTTGTGCAGAATGAAAGGTGATTTTAATAACATCACCCTCTTTGGTTTTTACCGAAAGCTCAAATCCATAGTTATCATCGTCTTCAAATCGCTCGCGATTAAAGCTTTCCATGAAAGGGTTAAGTGAGCGTTCAACACGCTGTTGGCTAGATGCTAAAAATGTTTTTTGATTAAATCCCAGTTGCCCCAAGTTTGATAAAATATCGCTAGTGTTGGCATAAGCACCTTGGATATTTTTTACCGAAGAATTTAAGCGCTCAATTAACTGATCACTGCGTTCGTTTTTTAATAAGCCCTCTTGCTGAGAGCTTATTACCGTACGTAGTGCAACCTCTTCACTAGAGAGCTTATAATTTGAGCCACTGGGTGTGCTGGAAATCGTGAGTAACGAGGATAATTGCTGATTAAGTATTTCATCGACTTGTTGGTCACTAAACTGACTGAGCATTTCATCAGTGATTGTTGCCGAACTTGGCGCTAAGTGAGCACGCGATTGCAAGCCTGTGGGCACCGTGGTTTGGTTTGAATTATTGACCGATTGGGCAAGCAACGCATTTAGGTTAGCATAATTGCCTTGTAGTTTATTAACCATGATTATCCTTAATCTTCAGTACAATGACTTATTGTATCGGCCATTTAGCACAGAACTTTAAGGTTAATAATTCAACAGACACAAAAAAATACCTTAAAAGTAATTAGCAGGTTTTGGTAAGCAGTGACTTTAATATGTCTGGTACAAATTTTCGCTGCGCGGTAATGGCATAAAAATGCTCAAACGCATCGGGTAAACGCTGATACTCAACCAGTATTCCTTGTTCTATTTCATCTTTTACTACAACTGATGGCAATACCGATAGTGCACCACTATCACGAGCAAGTAATCGCAGCATAGCCATATCATCAGCCTCCGCTTTTATTTTTGGCTGATACTGCCAACGAGCACACAAAGCATTAAATGAGTCTCTGATAGCTGAGGTTTTAGCGGGTAACACCCATTGTGCATCCGTGTAACCTGCTGGAAATTGGCCACGTATTTTTTTATCAGCGGGGCCAACTATAGCTAATGGCTGACGAGATACCAACTGACTTTGCCAAAGCTGATCGTAGTGCTCAAGCCCGATGGGTTTATTGGTTAAAACTAAATCCAATTCATGTTCTGCCAAGCCATTTAACAGCCCATCCATACGCCCTGCAGTCAGAGAGAATCGTACTTCGTCATTGCTCATTAAGGGATTTATAAACTCTTCGATAAAGTTTCGAGAGAGTGTATTAAGCACTCCGATTGATAAATGCTGGGTTTGCGAAATCACTCCTTTATGAATAAAAGAAGATAACTCCTCACCTTTAGTAAATATATCATTGGCGTACATTTGCACCCGCTTTCCCATATCGGTTAATGCGAGTTTGCGGCCTTTTCGTTCAAATAACTCAATATTAATGGTGTGCTCTAATTGTTTTATTTGCGTAGAGAGCGCTGACTGAGACAAATGCAGCTCTTTCGCTGCTTGGGTTAAGTTACCAATGCGAGCAACAGACCAAAAATAATATAAGTGATGATAATTTAAACGGCTCATTATTGTTCTCTTTTATAGAACGTTTACATGCATTATATCTATTTTTATTTAGTTATCTAGTTTGCCATACTTTGCTCACTAAATAAGGAGCACTAAATGAGTGAGTATATTATTTCGTTGTTACTGCTAATAATGCCTTTAAGCACATTTATAGCAGCATGGTTAATTGGCCAACGATCGCGCGCTTCAAATGGTCATGTACTGTTTAAAGTAATGATATTTAATAGCCTTGCATTTATGACAGCTATTACGCTTCATCAAATTTATGCTTTTGATTTACTCAGTTTCTTATCGCTGACCATGACCCGAATTATTATGCTGGGGCTTATATTATTTATCACGCTGATATTGATTCGCTTTTGTAAGCACTATATGCAAGGTGAGCCACGCGTAAACTACTTTTGGCGATGGCTATTACTAACCATCACAGCCGTATTAGTTGTGGTTATGAGCAACCACTTAGCGCTATTTTGGCTAGGTTGGGTGGCGATAAGTTTAGCACTACATAAACTTCTAATGTTTTACCCTGAGCGTCCACGAGCGGTACTCGCCGCCCATAAAAAATTTATTGTGGCACGTGTTGCCGAATCCTTATTACTAATTGCATTTGGTATTTTGTGGTTCACTCACAATAGTCTGTACATAAGTGATATAACCGCCTTTTATCACACCACCACACAACCATTGTCTTTTGCAGAGCAAGTCGCCGCTTTTTTAATTGCCTGTGCAGCCTTAATAAAATGTGCTCAACTTCCAATACACGGTTGGCTAATTAAAGTAGTTGAAGTACCGACACCGGTGAGCGCGTTATTGCATGCGGGAGTCATTAATTTAGGTGGTTTTTTATTAATTTTATTTGCGCCTTTGTTTATTCAAGCTAGCGCAGCACAATGGTTAATTTTAATTGTTGCAGGTTTAACTACGGTGATCAGCGCATTAATAATGACCACCCGAATAAGCGTTAAAGTAAGGCTAGCTTGGTCTACAAGCGCACAAATGGGGTTAATGCTGGTAGAGTGTGCGTTAGGTTTATTTGAACTGGCTTTACTTCACCTTGTTACCCATTCAACTTATAAAGCTTTCGCATTTTTAAACTCAGGTAACGGCGTAAATGAAGATCTGATCCGTCGCCATATGCCAAAACAATCACCCGCATGCTTTGCTTGGTTAACCGGTGCGTTTGTTTCAATAATAATCGTTGGCGCAGCATGGTTTATTAGCTCTTATCAGGGAGCGGTAAGTATTTGGTTGCTTTTAGCATCAGCGTTAACCATTTTGCTTGCCAATCAGCATGGTACAGCTACGGCTAAAACACGTAGTAAAAAGCTGTTAATTGCACTATTAGTGGTCTTTAGCTATGTGGCGGCTAAAAATATTTTTGCGTTTGCACTTCCCCTTGAGCAGTGGCGCGAACCTGCATTTAGCTTAGCCGACAGTTGGGTAATAGCCCTTATTTTAACCTTAATGATAGCAAGCTACTATTTGCGTTATCAGTCTTGGCGCCCTCAGGTTAAATCACTGTCTACTTTATTATTTGCAGGCTTGTATTTAGATGAGTGGTTTACAAGACTAACACTAAAAATATGGCCGATAAATTTGCCTAATAATGGCCACACTGATTTAAAAAATCATGCCGCTGGGATCACTATTGAGGAATCAAAATGAGCACTCTAACGCCTTCAGATAATAGAGCACTCTCGCTAAGCGACAGTCAAAATAGCCTACTTAATAAAGTATGCGGTTACATAGCACCAAACTGGCCGTTAGATCAGATGATTGCAGTTAACCCATTTTGGGAAATGCGCCATATGCCAATTGAAGATGTAAGCGCACGACTGGATACCTTATGTAATGCCAACATGCTAATGCCTAAAGATTTTTATCTGCAAAAATATAACACCGGCATAATTACCGACAAACATTTAGCCGATGCCGCAACGCTACTCAATAGTGACTTTAATAAAGAGCAACTATTACAAGCGCTTAGAGTTGATGTGCCATTAGTAGACTGGCACAACATTGCTGATTTACTCGACCAGCAACGTAATAAGCATAAAATGGCTTGGCATGATGAAATTACTCATCAGTTAAGTCAGTTTTGTGCTGCGCATTATCAACAACTCGGTCCTATGCTGCATCGTAATGATACTCAAGCCTCATCTGAATTATATCGCCATTGGCTAACTGTTATTCAAGCGGATAAAGGCATTAGCATTGTTATGGATGAGCGGCATTTAAATGGCTACTTTAAGCAATTACCTACATGCGCAGATGAACTGATTGCACTGACCCTTAAAACGCTTAATATAAACAATGATTCGTTAGAGTTATACGCTCACTCATTGCTTTTAGATATTAACGGCTGGGCATCTTGGCTTGCGTATTTGCGTTTTCAAGGTCAGCTTTACGACACCCCAACAAATGAGATGAAGCAACTTCTGGCCATGCGCATGGCATGGGACTTAGTGATTTGGCAGTACCTAGCCAATCACGATAGTGCTACATTTAAACAACTACAAAGTCAGTGGCAACAAGAAAAAGCGCTTGTCGTTGAGCGCTTACATGCACATAAACTAGCACAAAAACCATTATGGGTGTGGGCAAAAGCGCTAGAACTAAGTTTTCAATATCCACTTAATAATGCGCTGCAAACCGCGACTAAAGCCCCCGTGAAAAACGCTCAATTACAAGCAGTGTTTTGTATTGATGTTCGCTCGGAAGTGATTCGCCGTGCGCTTGAATCTCAAAGTCAACATATTGAAACGTTTGGCTTTGCTGGTTTTTTTGGTTTACCGCTGGAATATCAAGAAAATGGCAGTGCTATTACCCGCCCACTGCTCCCTGGGCTACTTAAACCGGCTATACATGCCACGCAAACTCACAAAGACGCGACGCTTGAAGCATCACGCCAAAATAGTGCAACATGGCAAAGCTGGTCAAAATCGGCTCCTTCATCGTTTTCTATGGTTGAATCAGCAGGTTGGCTATACGCATTTAAATTAATAAAAAATACCTTTTTATCTAAAGGCGATGCTAAAAAGTGCACTCCGACTGATTGGCAATTAACACAAAACCAACAGCAACTTACCCTAAAAGACAAAACCGATTTAGCCCAAAAAGTGCTTACAACTTTAGGTATAAAAGCGTTAGCGCCTCAGGTAATGTTAGTAGGTCACGCTAGCCATACAACCAATAACTTACACAGTGCAGGCCTAGATTGCGGCGCCTGTGGCGGGCAAAGTGGTGAAGTTAATGTGCGAGTACTCGCAAGCCTACTTAACGATGCTCAAGTACGTCAAGCGCTTAAAAATCGAGGACTCACACTGCCAGAAAACACCCAGTTTATTGCAGCCATTCATAATACAACCACAGATGTGATCACCACCTATGATGCTCAATTGGATGATAATCTAAAAAAATGGCTCAGTGTGGCAACACAAACAGCTCAGCAAGAGCGCTTAGTTAATATAGAACCAACACTGGTTGATAAATCAGCGGATGAAATTAATCACGCTTATCATCAACGTGCCCGCGATTGGTCGCAGGTACGTCCTGAATGGGGGCTTGCAAATAATGCCGCCTTTATTGTCGCGCCGCGCGCATGGACGCGAAATATTAACTTACAGGGACGCTGTTTTTTACACGATTATGACTGGGAAAGCGATAACGACTTTGCAATATTAGAGCTTATTATGACCGCGCCTATGATAGTCACCCATTGGATCAATAGCCAATACAATGCCTCGGTTAACGACAATCACAAATACGGCAGTGGTAATAAAATACTTCATAATGCGGTGGGCGGTAACATAGGCTTATTTGAAGGTAACGGTGGCGACCTGCGCATTGGCTTGGCCATGCAATCGCTACACAATGGCGATAAATGGATGCACGAACCTATTCGCCTCAATGTATATATTGCTGCGCCACAATCAGCAATCTCAGCAATTTATAACAAGCATACGATGGTGAAGGAACTAATTGATAACCATTGGCTAACACTCATTCGTTGGGGCGATGACAATACGCTAGAGCGCTTTGAAAATGGACACTTCACTGCAATTGCTCTCTCTACAGAGCGAGTATAATTTATGTTAAAAGCCGTCATTGCCACTAAACATAAAAAGGCACCTTTGATCGCTCCTGCATTAGAAACACTTGGCTATAATGTGGTAACAACCAGTCTATTTGATACCGATACGCTTGGGATGTTTACTAATGAGGTGCAGCGTGATTGCAGTGCCCAAACAGCGGCACTAATAAAAGCTCAACGCGCATGTGAACTCACTGGCGAGCAATGTGGGCTTGGTAGTGAAGGCAGCTTTGGAGGTGGGCCATACCCTGGGTTAATGAACTGGGATGAAGAAGTAATTTGTTTTTACGATAAGCGCACTAATACTGCTATTTATGGACACGCTGGCGGGCCATTTTCACCCAGCAGCTTAGCCATTAACAGCGAGACTAATGTTGAATCGATCACGACTGCATGCCAGCGCTATAAAAAGCAACACTGGATACTTGATGACACTCAAACACTTAATAAAGGGCTAAGCTTTGAAAGCTTGGTTGCTTTATTTACAGAAAAAGCGCCCAAAGCCGGCATAATCACGCCGGATTTAAGAGCTATGTATAGTGGGCAACGCCAAGCTATTATTCGCCTCGCTGCCGAGGACTTAGCAAGGCGGTTGGCATCAAAATGCCCACAATGCCAATGTGCTAACTTTGTTGCAAAACAGCTCACTAAAGGCTTGCCCTGTGAGCTGTGTAACATGCCCACACAACAAGTAAAATCAACAACCTCTTTGTGTGATAGCTGCGGCTATAACCATATTGAAGCGAATGAAAAACACGTTGCCGATGCAACATATTGCCAGTTTTGTAATCCTTAAGAGTTATTATGACATCAATACAACCGACTCAATTATTAAATACTGAAGAGCGTATTAACCAAGCCGTTGCATTATTAAAAGCTGGCGAATGCGTCGCTTTACCCACAGAAACCGTTTATGGCTTAGCCGCAGATGCGACTAATAGTGATGCTGTAGTGAAAATATTTGCAGCGAAAGGACGCCCAACAAATCACCCGCTCATTGTGCATATTCCCAATCAGTCACATGTGCACCACTGGGCAAAAAATGTAAATAAGGCGGCCATCACGCTTGCTGATGCATTTTGGCCTGGCCCACTCACCCTAATTTTAAACGCTAAAGATGATTTAAACAGTCCGGTAACAGGCGGCTTGCCCACCATTGGACTTCGCGTGCCTGCGCATCCTGAGTTTTTAGCGGTACTCAAACAATTAAATACTGGTCTTGCAGCTCCCTCGGCTAATCGATACAAGCAATTGAGCCCAATCAACGCAGCTCATGTTATGCGCGATTTGAATGGTCGAATTAGTGCGGTATTACAAGGAGGTGAATGTAATGTAGGTATTGAATCGACTATTGTCGATGCAAGCTCACAGCAGTTACGCATATTACGCCCAGGACCAATTTCAGCATCTGATATTTTGCAAAAAACTGGACTGCATGTCAGCACGCCACATTCACATAACGAAGTGGTGCCGGGTAATGTAAAAGCGCATTATCAGCCTCATGCACCAGCCATGTTGGCTAATACTGAAGATTTCGCTAAAATTTTGAGTGAAAACTCTCAGGGTAAAAGTCACTATTTAATCTATTCGACTCAAGTGAAACAGCAATTATTAGCGGGCGACATTCCATTAGAACGTATTACTAAGCTAAGTAGCTGCCCTATTGAATACGCTAAAAATATGTATAAAACACTGCATCTTATTGATGAGACGACCCCATTGAATATTTATATCGAAAAACCGCCCATAGGCAGTGAGTGGGCTGCAGTGAATGACCGACTTAGTCGCGCGGCTACTAGTTAGCTTGCAGGTATTCAATTACAGAGGTGGCGTTCACAGGTTTGTAAAAGTAATACCCCTGAAAACGTTTACAGCCAATATCCACTAACATATCAAATTGTGCCTGCTCTTCCACGCCTTCAGCGATAACGCTTATGTTATGGCTGTTGGCAATAGCAATAATACTTTGCACCATGCTGTTAGACTTAGGGTCTATTAAAATATCATCTACAAAGCTTTTATCTATTTTAAGTTCATCTATGGGCAGGCGTCTTAATAAACTCAGTGACGAGTAGCCCGTACCAAAATCATCCATCGAGAAACGTATTCCACGCGATTTTAAGCTCAGTATAGTTTCAATCACGTGTTCAAGATTATCCATAAACAATGATTCTGTAATTTCTAAAATGATACTGTGCGGAGCAACATTGTGCGCCTCTATGCTTTGCAATAATGTCGGAATAAAAGCACTGCTTTGAAATTGCATCACTGAAATGTTGATTGCCAGTTCAAGAGGCGTATCGCTATGTTGTTGCATCTTTGCAAATTCACTAATAGAGCGCGCTAAAACAAAGTCACCGATTTTAAAAATCAAATCACTTTGCTCCGCAATAGCAATAAACTCAGCAGGTGAAACCATGCCTAACTCGCCATCATGCCAACGAATAAGTGCTTCCATAGCATGAATTTTACCCTGTTCATTTACTTGGCATTGATAGGCCATAGAGAATGATTGCTCACTAAGCGCTACATTTAACCGCTCTTCTACTTTTAAACGGCGTAAATAAGCTTGTTTTATATCTGCATGGTAATAACACAGCCACTGCCCTGTGTCTTTTGCCCATTGATTGGCTAAGTGTGCACTGCGCACCAGCTTACTTTTAGTTATACCATGCTCTGGGTAGTTGGCCACACCAACACTAATATTTAAAGGACGTTCAGAATTATTAACTTCGTAATGCTGGATGCTAGACTCTAGGCTTTGTTCAAACACGTGCCTGTTTTGCTCATCCAATAACTGTGGCGTAATAATGCAAAATTCATTACCACTGTTTCTAAAAACCAAATATGGAGCTGCAAATGTAGCTTGCAACATTGCGGCATAGGTTTTAATCGCCTTATCACTATACTCCATACCGAAGCGATTATTCATCGAACGTAAATTGGTAATGTTAATAATTGCTAAGCTAAACGATGTCTCTTTTTTCGCTTCAAAACTATCACGCAGTGCTTTTCGATTAGGTAACTTAGTTAAATCATCATTACGAGAAAGATAAAACAGCTCATCAATCCGTTTTTGCTCAGCGCGAGCAATAAACCTAAAACCAAAATATAACACCGCACAAATTAGTAAATAAATGAAAAAATACCAACAGACTTTCCAATAAAATACACTTTTTATTGGCTGCATCGCCATATGAGAGAGAGTCCATAATTGATAACGATTATCAAATTTTGCAGATGTAATATAAGGCTTACCTCCTACCTGAGTATCAATGCTAAACACTTCTTCTGAAGATTTAAGTATTTCTTTAGCCTTACCCGTTTGCTCTACTAAAGCATTATCAGATAACCCTAGTGCCTGCTTGATTGTAGTTTTTGTATAGCTGGCTATGTCTGCATCTTTCACGGAAGTGTATTGAATAAAACCATCAATCTCTCTTGCTAACATAATGTAATCGTCACTATTACTTTGCAAAACATTAAGGTATTTAGTACCTCTTGACACTGCCATTCCCGCAGTCATTACCGCAATCACAGTGCCACTTTTGTCGCGTAATGCTTTCCTTATTGGAATCACCCATTCTTGTAACGACTGATTAAAATAGGTTTGCCCCAACACCATTTTGTCTGAGCTAAGGGTTTGTGCAAAACTTTGGCGGGTTTTTTCATTTTTTTTCAAGTTGATCATTGTTGAGGCATTTAAATTTGAGCTGTAGTAAATAATTTCCCCTTGGGGATTAAACAGTCCAAAGCCTAATAACACAGGGTTTTCTAGTAAAATATTGTCGAGGAGTTTAATTGTTGATGTTTTCTCGGGTAAGTTATTGTTCGAAAGAATATCTCTGCCAATTAAATCCAGCATAAGTTCTTTATTTCTGAGAGTACTTTTAAGCGCTTGCGCAGAAAATTCCACGCGATTTTGGGAGCTCGTGCGGTATTCTTTTTCGATATTTTGCCATTCGTAAGCCAACAGAATGCTAACTAGGACTAGTCCGCCCAACAGCAAAAAACAAAAGAGTTTCCATAAATTATTTTTTATTAGTGCCATCTAATTTCTCACAACCCCGCCACAACCCGTTTGGTAGTGTGTTATGTATTTGGGCCCTTAATTGCACTTTATGGCTAGCTTGGTTTTTTTTCAAGCTATTTTATTGCAAAATTGAGAAAAACACATACAAAACCACCCTTTATTTAACAAAATAAACAAATAAAATTAACAACCCGAACTTTGATAAGTGTTTTATTTCTATTGCTGAGGTAAGGCGCCCTACATCCTTGCACTGAATAAACGTTTATCGCAGTTATTATTGAGCGGCTATTATAGTTTATTTCTTAAATATAATATTGATTTAAAACAATGCCTTTAATTGTCAATTGCAATTTAAACCCGTATTTGCATTAAGCGCTTTAGTTTAGTCATAATTTTGCAATAATCATCAGCAATAATAGCTGCATTATTAGTCAACATAGTTTTATAAGCCCCCATGAGCGAATCTATGGTGCAATTAACCTTTGCACTACCGTCATTTGAAGATCCTATGTCTGCGGCATTAAGCCACAGCATGGAATTTGAAACGCTGTCACTGCATGCTTCTAGCCAGCATCAAATTGCTTTGCAATGCGTTTTGCCTGAAGCGGCCCATGAAGATGATGTTATTTCGCTTAGCGCAACCTTACCCAATGCTCGTGAAGCTCAGTACTACATAGAAAAAAAGCTCAGCCAGTATGATTTGGAACAAGGGCGGGTCACGCTTAGGTTAAACCAAATAGCGCACCGTCGTGGTTTTGTAATGCAAATGATTTTGCATGGTAAACACGGTACGTTAAAAAATAGCTTGCAGTTTGATATGCAAATTAACCAATTTGGTAATGGATATACTGTACCAATAAATACGATTACGCCGCCTAAGCCTCATCGCCTTCGTCAGTACCTTGCCAGTGTGGGAACAGCTTTAATCTCACTTTTCTAATTATTGTTATAAATTTTATCATTAAGTTTTAATTAGTTAATCGGCAAAGCTCACTTTACCCATGGTTATATCTAAAACCCCTTGCCTTTGATTTTCTGCACTTTGGCGCTGTCCTGCTAAACATTCATTTGCCAGAATAGCAAACAGCACCGCCTCTTTGGCATCAGGGTGAACACCTAAATCATCGGTATTCTTAAACGCCTTAATATTTGGGCAGTTCAATAGCAACTGTTCCATAAGTAGAGGATTATGAATCCCTCCACCACTGGCATATACCACACAATTTTGAGTATCTTTAGCACAATCATTTAACGCCTTGGCAATCGTAGCGGCAGATAGCGTATTTAATGTCGCCAACACATCTTCGTGGCTTAAATCTTGGGTTGCGGTGTGGGCTTGGGCAACGTGCAAAAAGGCTAAATTAAACACCTCAGGCCCCGTTGTTTTTGGCAGTGGTAATTTAAAAAACGCATTATCGCTGAGCGCTTTTAGCAGTTTTGCATTCACCTTGCCTGCTTTGGCAAGCTTTGCGCCCTCATCATAATGCATTCCTTTAAAATAATACTGTACATAGGCATCCATAATAGTATTGCCAGGTCCAATATCAGAACTGAATATAGCTGCAGTATCACTATTTTTAGGTAAAAATGTTAGGTTAGCAATCCCCCCCATATTGAGTAATATTCGGTTTTCATCAGGGCTGGCAAAAAACAAATAATCGCCATACACAGCCAACGGCGCACCTTCTCCACCAGCGGCAATATGCTTTTGTCTAAAATCGCCAACAGTGGTAATGCCTGTAGTAACTGCTATTTGGTCACTATCACCTATTTGCAAGGTGCCATGTTTAAAGTCATGGTGGTTATGCTGCGACTGCGGACAGTGATAAATAGTTTGTCCGTGACTGGCTATGGCATCAATACTCGCAGGGTCAATACCCCATGCAATCAAGCACTGATTAACCATCTCACCATGAAGTTTGCCCACCCAAGGGTGTAATAAAGTCAACACTTCTAAATCGCATTCGCGCTTGGCAAATACCTGCTTTATTTTACTTTTATACTCGTCGTTATATTCAACTGTAGTAAAATTTAACACCTCTATTTGTGTATGCAAACCTGCACCGGTTATTTTACATAGCGCCACATCTAAACCATCTAACGAGGTGCCACTCATTAAACCAATAATTAAACGGCTAGGCTTTTTAGCGCTATTGTAAAGTGCTTCGATATGAGGGTGCATTGAGAGACTCTGTCTGGGTGTTTTTTTTATTTTAAAAGAGTTTTAAGCAAAGTTATACCTGTATACACTTTAATTTTAATGAATGGGTTTTCATTGTTTAAGCGTTTAAAGCTTGCTAAGTTATTGGCTGATAATAACAAACTCATTTATAGCATGATCACTCTACGAGCATTTAAACAACACGATACCTGCCAAATAGTCACCATTTTGAATGATCATCAAGTAGCTCGCTATTTGTCCTCTAAAATTCCATTTCCTTATACCCAAGCAGACGCCCAGTGGTGGATAAACGATGGCTCAAAATTTGGCATCATTAAAGCCATCGAAGTTGACGGCCTGTGCGTTGGTTGTATTGGTGTTACTCCCGGTGAATTTGAGTATAGTCGCAGTGGCGAAATTGGTTATTGGCTTAGTCAGCAATATTGGGGGCAAGGAATTATCACCCAAGCCATTAAGCTTATTTGCAAAGAAGCATTTAAAAGCAGTGAGTTAAATAGAATCTTTGCTACGGTATTTTCAGGTAATATTGGCTCCATAAAAGCACTCACCAAAGCAGAATTTTCATTAGAAGCGCAACTCAAGCAAGCTATTTATAAAAACAACCAATTTTACGACGCTGTTATTTTAAGCTTACTTAAAAACCATCAACCTAATCTAAATTAGAATAAATACTCTATGCAGGGTTGAATTAACACTCTCTCGCCCAAAGCTCGTGTATCAAGGTACAAATTTTGTCCGCCTATCCGCGCATTATTGTTTAGCAATGTATAGTTTTAAAGCTTAAACATTCGGTATATAGGTGGTTTTTTCACTCTATTTTGGAGATTTTTATGTCCACAACCAGCCGTCAATTTACTTTAGCATCGCGCCCACACGGCGCACCGACCAATGAAAACTTTGAACTTAAAAACGTAGAGCTGCCATCATTAAAGGATGGTGAAGTATTGCTGCGTACTATTTATTTGTCACTAGACCCCTATATGCGTGGCCGCATGAGCGATGCTAAGTCATATGCCGACCCGGTAGAAATTGGTGATGTAATGGTCGGTGCAACGGTTTGCCAAGTAGAATCATCTAAAAACGATACCTTTAGCGAAGGCGAATGGGTATTAGCATATACAGGCTGGCAAACTTACGCTATCTCAAACGGCGAGGGCTTAATGTCATTAGGCAAAGAGCCTAAAAATCCATCTTATGCACTCGGTATTATGGGTATGCCTGGTTTTACTGCCTACATGGGATTGTTAGATATTGGCGCACCTAAAGCAGGTGAAACTGTGGTCGTTGCAGCAGCAACAGGGCCTGTGGGGGCCACGGTTGGTCAAATAGCGAAAATTAAAGGCTGTAAAGTAGTAGGGGTTGCCGGAGGCAGCGAAAAATGTACGCATGCTGTTAAAAATCTTGGCTTTGATGCCTGTATTGACCATAAAGCTGATGACTTTGCCGAACAATTAGAAAAGGCATGTGAGCAAGGCATTGATGTTTATTATGAAAATGTGGGCGGAAAAGTATTTGATGCCGTATTACCTTTGCTGAATACCTCAGCACGCGTACCTGTGTGCGGGTTAGTATCGCAATATAATGCCACCAGTCTGCCTGAAGGCCCAGATAGAATGGGCATGCTTATGGGTCAATTGCTTACTAAACGAATAAAAATGCAAGGCTTTATAATTTTTGATGATTACGGCCACCGCTATGACGAATTTGCCCAAGACATGCAACAGTGGCTACAAGATGGAAGAATTCAATACCGCGAACATCTTGTCGATGGGTTCGAAAAAACCATCAGCGCATTTAACGATATGATCAGTGGTAAAAACTTTGGTAAAACCGTAGTAAAAATTAACAGCCCACTATAATAACATTCATGCTGTGTTGTAATTCAGCACAGCCCAATAAGGAAGATAATGATTAAACTACACCACTTAAATAAATCTCGCTCTAAACGTATTATTTGGTTACTCGAAGAGCTTGAAGTTGATTACGAAATTGTTGCTTATCAGCGCAACACTGAAACTTTTTTAGCCCCTGATGAGCTTAAAAATGTGCATCCGCTGGGTAAATCACCGGTTATCGAAGATGACGGCTTAGTGATTGCCGAGTCTGGCGCTATCACAGATTATTTGATCACTAAATATGGCAAAGGTAAATTTGCACCAACCACAGGTACTGCAGAATTTTTAGACTATCAACAATGGCTTCACTTTGCAGAAAGCTCTGCAATTTTACCATTATTGCTGAAAATGTTTGTGCAAAAAGACGGTGCTAAAACGCAGTTTTTAGAGGGCTATGCCGATGCTGAAACCGCTAAAGTAATTAGCTATTTTAACAACCGCCTTGAAGGTAAGCGCTATTTAGTAGGCGACACCCTAACTGGTGCCGATTTTATGATGTCGTTTATTGTTGAAATAGTTAAAAATGCTGGCCAGCTTGCACACTTTAAAAACCTTGTTAAATATGATGAGCAATTGCAAAACCACGAGAAGTTTCATACTGCTAACGAGCTTGAAGCTAAATACGATTAACTGGTTAAACACTAATGAAGAAAGGGTCATAAGACCCTTTCGTTTATGGTTAACCTTTACAAAATCGCATTTTAAATACCCGCCAACTCTCGCTCAGTAATACACTCACCCGATGCCATTTCGAATTCTCGACACGTTAACGGACGATTTTCATAAATAGTACACATTAACGTGTTTCTATCGAGAGCTTGGCACCAGCCATCGTCGCCACGTTTCATGACTTCACCGCCCCATTTGTCGTAATCAATATACTGAAAAGGGACACCGGTATCGGTAATAATACGCACCTCTAATTGGCAACAACACGCTTGGCAATTAGTGCATGTGATGGGTTCGTTAGTCGGGGTTATATTTCTTACAGGGATAACGTTGTGCGGCATAATGGCTTACAGTTTAGAATAAGCCACCAGAGTACAGGAACTAATAGCAATTGCATTAAAATTAATATAATTTATCGTGCCAGTAATATCGCTTTAATTTCGCTGTAGCGCTGTTGCTCACACAGTGCAAAACCACTTAGTTGGCGTACCTTATTACGCGCAAATAGCGGCACACTCATTCCCGCTAAAAACCGACATTGGGTTTCAATGCCTACATTGTGCACGCCTTTCGTTGCCATATGCGCCAAAAACTCATCCACTTTTTGATAAATAAGCGCTGTATCAATCTTTGCAGGGGTGATTGAGTATTCAAGCTTGACCGCATGTCCACGGCACACACTACAATGCCCACATTGCTGTGGCGCATTCGCATCATCAAAGTAACGGGCCAGGTTATAGCTTAAGCAAGATTGCAGCTCAAAAAAACGCACCAAAGCAGCAATCCGTTTTATTTCAGCTTGCTCTTTATCGGTAAAATAATCGTGTAACTGCTGGGCAAGCTCAGGGTTATTAATCACCTCGCTATGCACTTTGTACACTTGAGTAATACGTTTGGTTTCAAGGGTGATATGGTTTTTTTCCGCTAGGTAATCAAGTGCGGCTACCACACGTTTACGGTCAACTTGCTCGGCTTGGGTCAAGCTATCAAAGTTGAGTGTACCCCATATTTTTTTAAAGTCGGTATGGCTAAATATTTGTGTTAAAAAGGCTTGGCGCTGCTGATCAAACTGGCTAAGTAACTCATTTTTATCAACTAAAAATTTATACTTAAAATCAGCGTAATACGCATACTGCGGGGTTATTGCGCCTTGCATTTCCAATTGTACCAGCAAGGTTTTAAGGGCAAGCTGGCGAATATTACTCTCGCTTGAAAGGCTATATTCTTGCATTTCCCATTGCTGTTGAGCTTGGCGAATATCGTTAATAACATATTCAATACCGCTGAGCTCTGGGGTATCGCCGTAAATAAAGTTTTCTACTGTATTTAAGCCATCTAAATTAGCCAGGGTATAACAATTTGATGGGTTGCCGTCACGCCCTGCACGACCAATTTCTTGGCTGTAGTTTTCAATTGATTTAGGTAAATCGTAGTGAATCACAAAGCGTATGTCTGATTTATCAACCCCCATGCCAAAGGCAATAGTGGCGACCACCACATTTATTTTACCCGCCATAAAATCATCTTGAATTTGCCCGCGTAAGGTATCTTCAAGCCCTGCATGATACGCCACCGCCTGCAGACCCTGTGCGCTTAACATATTGGCCACTTGCTCAGCACTTTGCTGCAGCGTGACATACACAATACCGGGGCCGGTTTGCGCACGGACAATTTTAGTAAGCTCAGTGTTTTTATCGGCAGTTTTAACACTCAGCACACTTAAATCTAAATTAGCGCGATAAAACCCCGTTTGCACAATACATTGTGGCTCAATAGCAAAGCGTTCTGCCATATCGCGTTTTACTTTTTTAGTGGCTGTGGCGGTTAATAGTAACACTAACGGAATATTTAGCTCTTCACGGTAACGCGGTAGTTTTAAATAGTCGGGTCTAAAATTATGACCCCACTCAGATATACAATGCGCTTCGTCTACCACCAACATAGAAAGCGCTACTTGGCTAATAAACTCTCTAAAGCGTTCGTTTTTAAAGCGCTCAACCGATACCATTAACACTTTAACTTTACCACTGCGCACATCGTTCATTACGGTACTGCTTTGCATTTGATCTTGGCTTGAATCGAGGCTTGCAGCATAGATGCCTTTACTGTTTAAAAAGCTTATTTGATCTTTCATAAGCGCTAATAATGGCGATACCACTAAAGTTAAATGCGGTAAATGTAACGCGGTGAGTTGATAGCACAAGGATTTACCCGACCCTGTAGGAAATATCGCCAGTGATGATTGACCATTTAGCAGTTGCTCTATGGTTTGTTGTTGCCCTGCTCTAAACTGATTAAAACCAAAATGTTGCTCAAGAGACTGAACTAGCGAGGTACTCATAAAAGCGTCCTTTTTATGTCGGTGCCCATAAATGCTGTAAATGCGCATTAGATGAAATATTTGCATATAAGTATACAGCAAATGACGTGATTTTTTGCTGACATGCGTGTTATTTAGGCGCACAATATTACCTAAGTGATGCATTGCCAAAATAATTTTTTTGATACCCAAGTCATTTTAAAAATCAACGTACAGAAATTGCTTCGGTATATTATTTTTAAGGGCATAGTCATGGACAAAACCATACCAAAAATCGTCATCATAGGCGGTGGCGCTGGTGGGCTGGAGCTAGCAACTCAATTAGGGCACAAATTAGGAAAGAAGCAACACGCAAATATATTACTTATTGATAAAAACCGCACTCATATTTGGAAACCGTTATTACATGAGGTTGCAACCGGCTCTATTGATGCAGATTTAGATGGCGTTGTATACTCAGCCCATGCAGCCAAGCACCACTACAACTTCCAGCTTGGCACCTTTTGTAACCTCGATAACAATAATAAAACCATCACCTTAAGTTCCCTAAATGATGAATTAGGGCATCAAATTTTACCAAAACGAACTGTTCACTATGACCACCTTGTTATTGCTATAGGCAGTGTCAGTAATGACTTTAATACCCCTGGCATTAAAGAGCATTGCTTTTACCTCGATTCAAACCAACAAGCCGAACGCTTTCAACACGCCTTACTAGATAACTTTACTCGCCTTCATCAAGACGACGACCCATTGCATTCATTAAACATTGCTATTGTTGGCGGTGGGGCAACAGGTGTTGAGCTCTCGGCTGAGCTGTATCATGTTTCTGACTTACTCAAAATATACGGTTTAACCAATATGTCGGCTAAGCGCTTACACATACACTTGATTGAAGCGGGCCCCCGCATTTTACCTGCGCTATCTGAGCGAATTGCCAGCTCAGCCAAACGTGAGTTATTAAGATTAGGGGTTATCGTACGAGAAAACACCCAAGTTAAACAAGCAACCGAGCATGGCTTTATCACAAACGGTGACGAGCAAATAAATGCGGATATTATGGTGTGGGCAGCAGGGGTAAAAGCCCCTGACTTCATTAAAGAGCTAGACATATTTGAGCTAACACGTAGCAATCAAATAAAAGTGAATGATTACTTACAAAGTAACCTAGACCCTCAAATATATGTGCTTGGTGATTGCTGCGCGTTTACCCAAGATGATGGGACACAAGTGCCCCCACGCGCACAATCGGCGCATCAAATGGCGCAGTGCGTTGAAAAAAACCTGATTGCTACACTGCGTGAGCAACCCCTTAAGAAGTTTGAATATAACGACCATGGCTCACTGGTAAATTTATCGCGCTACAGCACGGTGGGCAGCTTAATGGGTAACCTAACCAGTAGTAGTTTTTTTATTGAAGGTAAAATTGCTCGCTTTATGTATATTTCATTATACAGAATGCATCAGCGCGCTATTCACGGCAGTGCCAAAACCTTTGCTTTATGGATCAGCGAAAAGGTGCTGCGTGTTGTGCGTCCTAAAATGAAGCTGCACTAGCCAAGATTAAAGACAGTGGTAATTTAAGTTATCACTGTCTTTAATCTTTAATATTAGCTATATACAGTACACAAAAATTTTAAGGAACAGGCTATGTCGGGTAAAACGCTTATTTTTAATTTTGATGGTACCGGCAGTGAACCCCGCGACGCAGACCAATTTAGTACTGAGCACTTTAAAGAAGACGCCAGTATTTCTAATATTTTAAAACTACATTTATTGCTCGGTGGAAAACTTGATGATTCACCCACCACCCCATTTTCCAAGCAATTAAGTTTTTATTACCAAGGCATAGGCACCAAGGGCAGTCGTTTAAAGCGAATTTTAAATCAAGCACTTGCCCCACGCTCTGACGATGTAGCCATCATTTTAACTCAAGCTATTAATGATTTTAAACAACACTATCAAAGCGGCGATACCCTACTGCTTACTGGTTTTAGTAGAGGCGCGGCATTAGCACGGCGCTTTGCTAAATGTCTAGAACCATTAATAAATGAGCGAGTGTATTTGTGTGTTTTTGACACCGTGGCCTCAATTGGCCTGTCAAAGGTAAGTAAGGCTACCCGCGGTGCTGAACATGTTATTTTTGAAAACCATACCATTGCCAATAATGTCACTGAGGCATTGCACTGTGTTGCGCTTGATGAAAAACGTCGCGCCTTTGAGCCCACATTAATGAACCAACAAGCCAACATTACCGAGCTGTGGTTTGCAGGAGCTCATTCCGATGTGGGAGGTGGCTACTATCGCGATGGGCTTGCCGATATTTGTTTGCGTTATGCACTTGAATGGCTTATTGCTCAACCGCTGTCAGTTTCATTGCTAACCAGCCATGACATAGACTACGAAAGTCTTTTACCTGAGAGTAACTTGGTTGCCCAAGACGATGTGACGGTTATTCCCGATCCACTGGCGTTGAGTCATCAGCAACATTACTTTTGGTTAAACCCATTTTTTAAACTTGTTGATAGGCAGTGCTGTGTATTAATTGACGATGAAATAAGCCACATCGCTCCATTAATACATCACAGTGTTGCGCAGCGAATTAATAAATTAACTAGCTACCGCCCTGAATCGTTAAAAAACTTACATTATAAAATGATTTACAGTGACGACAGCACACTAAACTTTATGGGACTCAGTAGCCATATAATGCTCGCCAACCAAAATATGAGCTTACTGAGTGTTAATCAAAGCCAAGATGTGATGGTGTACGCCAGCGAAACTTATAACGCCACCGGCTTAATGCTTACCCAAGGTGCGACCTATCGCTTTACACCTTATGCTAATCAATATTGGTATGACGATGGTGTAAAGTGCTCTCCTTCTGGTTGGCATCGCGATAACGTGCAACTCGGTGTAAAAGAGATCCCTATGGCATTACTTGAGCCATTTAGACGTTTAGCTATGGCGCAGTGGTTTAGTTTAATAGGTACAATTGGCCAAAGCGATGAACATGCATTTGAAATTGCCGAAGGCGTTGAAGTAACCATTAAAAAATCGGGAGAATTTTGCCCATTTGCTAATGATTTAAATCGTTTTTATGGGGCGAATGCTGGCAGGATAAAACTCAAAATAACGCGATTAAGTTGACATGTAATAGTTAATAATCAGTGCACTTTATACTGCAAAGTGCACTGAGCTAGGGATAGCTGGTGGATGTTATTACTTTTTCATTTTATGGCCTTTCACGGCATAAAATAATATAAATAAGTAACAGGGTAACAATACAGAATAGCCAGTTTGTAGCGAGGTAAAGCCGCTCAGTAAGCCCCATAACACCGGACCAAATGCACCGCCTGCAATACCCATTACTAACAGTGCTGAGCCTGTACTGGTTAGTTTACCTAACCCTGATAACGCTAGTGGGAAAACCGCTGGCCAAACAATGGCGTTTGCTAAGCCTAAAAAGGCAATTAGTAGTAAAGCGTCTGGTAAATTTGCGCCACCTAAAGGCACCAGTATGGCGTTGGCAATAACAAACGATTGCGCATCAATAAACAAAATACACAGGGTGATCACAATACCCAATACTGCCGATGCTGTTAAGGCCGCTTGCTGAGAGATAAATTTAGGGATAAGCATAATACCTAAAATATAACCAAACACCATAAACATCATAGTGTATGAGGTCATTACCCCATAGTTTTCAACACCCAGCGATAGTGCAAAAGTACCTATGGTATCGCCAGCAATAACCTCTACGGCAACATATAAAAAGATAGCAATAGCACCTAACACTAAGTTTGGATGAGAGAGTGTTTCACGAATTTCACTTTTATCGTTTATTGCTTCAACTTCATCATTGATAAGTTCTGGCAGCGGTGATTTTTTAACTGCAAAAGCTAATACACCAATGAATAGCGCCATGCCTAAGTAAGGTAAAATAAGGCCATTTGCCATATCATCAACTTGCTGTTGGCTTAGCTCTGTGCCTACCGTACCGGTAAAGTTACTTAAAATTAAGGCGGTAAATACCATCGGCGAGATAACTCCTGCGCCTTTATTTAAAATACCCATAATACTAATACGTACAGCCGCTGATTCTTCTGGCCCTAAGCGCACCACATACGGGTTAACCGCGGTTTGTAATAAGGTTTGCCCTGCGCCCATTACTAACTGGGCTAATAAAAATAAAGGAAAAAACTGTGACATAGCAGCAGGAATAAACATTAAGCCTGCTAACATCATACAGCCCATACCCAATGCCATACCGTTTTTATAGCCAACCTTCTTGATCAATACTGCCGAGGGCAGCGCAGTAAATGTAACCGCAATATAAAAGGAAAATAAAATTAACGACCCTTGAAATGGAGTTAACTGTAAAATTTGACTTAAGTACGGCATTAACGAGCCATTAAGCCAAGTAGCAAAGCCCAGTATAAAAAATAATACCGCAACAATGGCCATTGGGACCACGCTACTATTTTTGGACGTATCCATAACATTGGTTGTCATGTTATTTTCCTTTATTTATATTTATTATGTTGTTAACAAACCTGAGCGCCGCCAATCCACGTGCTAATGACTTGTTGTTGTGTGTTTAATTGTACAAAATCTGCTGGGCTACCCAGTATTAATCGCCCGTGTGTGGCAGGCAACTTTAAATACTGAGCAGGATATAAACTGGCCATTTTAAGCGCTTGCGCTAATGGCTGTTTTAAATGAATCACGGTGTTTCTAACTGCGGTTGCCATATCAAGCGCAGAACCCGCCAACTCGCCTGTTGTAGAGGTGAGTTTACCATTATCTAAGTTGACAGTTCGGTCAAAAAAAGCAAATTGAGTGTCATCTGTTCCCACTGGTGGCATCGCATCAGTAACTAAAAACACGCGCCCTATTGGTTTTGCTTTTAATGCCAGTTGGCATGCTGCGTAATCAACATGATGGCCATCAACAATTAAGCCACAATAAGTATCATCATTTAATAATGCACAGCCAACCACTCCCGGCTCACGCCCTTGTAATGGCGACATAGCATTGTATAAATGCGTAAATCCGGTTGCCCCAGCATCAACGCCTTGTTGAGCCTGTGCAAAGCTTGCGTTGGTATGGCCTAAGCAAACCTGAATTCCTAAATCGCGCATTTTGGTAATATCGCTTGGTAGTACATTTTCAGGCGCTAAGGTTACCACGACTTTACCTAAATCTTGGCGAGATAACACCTGCCATTCTTGTTCAGAAATAGGACGAATAAAATCAGCGCTGTGAGCGCCCTTTTTTGCCACTGACAAATGCGGGCCTTCAAAGTGAATACCAATAATACCTGGCGTTTTTTGGGCTATCGCCTTAGCAATTACATCGGCTGCTTGGCGCATTACTTCTACGGTGTCAGTAATTAACGTTGGCAGCATAGCAGTTGTACCGTATTTGGCATGTGCTAGCAGTATTTTTTTAACCCCTGCAACACTGCTAGTACGGTTAAACAACTCACCGCCACCGCCATTAACTTGTAGATCAATAAAGCCAGGTGCAACTAAACCCGTTAGGTGCTCGTCTGCCTGCTGTACGTTATCATCTATTGCCGTAATAATACCCGCATCAACGCTGAGCACTTTGTCGTTAACAAAGTGCTCGCCATCAAAAAACTGGGCTACATGAATTCGTTTAACTGACATTTATAATGTCCTTGTTACTTTTTTAAGCCCCTTTGGCTCATCAGGATTAAAACCACGGCTTAATGCCACTTTTGCCACATCAAGGTAAAAACGCTGTAATACTAAAAATGGCGCTAATCGCGGGTGTACTTTAATACCTTGTTGGTTAAGGCTAATCACTTGTGCACCGCGTTTTTTGACCTCAGCAATTTGCTGCTGATGTGACTCTTTGGTTTCATCTTCAACCGAGCAATCTAAAATCACTAACCCTTGCTCAACTAAGGTCACCGGACCATGTAAAAACTCCGCACTACTAAATGACTCAGCATGAATAGCACACACCTCTTTAAGCTTAAGTGCCATTTCTTTTGAGATAGAAAACCCTAAACCACGTGCCAATACCACCATATTCTTAATATTTGCAAACTCAGTAGGTTGTAGCTGAGTTGGCGAATCTATAATGGCATTAAGCGCGCTAGGTAACTCGTTAAGCGATTGTAATAATGACTCATTTTGCGTCCAATTAGCAACAATATGTACCAATGCCGACAACGTTGCCAAATAGCTTTTTGTTGCCGCCACCGAAATTTCATCACCGGCTTTAAGAGGCACAAAATCATCGACAATATCTTGCAATGGCGACGCTTCATCGTTAACCAACGCAATACAATAAGCGCCCGCCTCTTTAGCCATTTTTGCCTGAGCAAGAATGTCTGGGCTGCGTCCTGATTGAGAAATAACAATTACCACGGCGCCTTCCAGCTTTAATGTTTTACCATATACACTCGCCACTGAGGGCGCAGCTGAACTGACCGGTACACCCGCTTCAATTTCAATTAAATACTTACCAAAAACGCCAGCATGATCAGATGAACCGCGACCAATCATCATAACTACTTTAGGGGCCATATCGCGAAGCTTATGACCAATTTTTTCCACTAAAGGTTGGTTGGCAATAATTTGCTTTTCAATAACATTTGGCGTTTGCGCCGCTTCTTTTTCCATTAGTGTGTTAAACATCATAACTCCTGGCTGCTGTAATTAACGTGCTGTTGTTTAGCGTAAAGTACAGACCCCATTTCTGGTGACGATAATGGGGCTGATAAAATAGCTTGTATGTCTGGATCTAACCATGTTGTCATCACGGTTGATAAACCACCAATAAACGAAAGCCTTGGTGGGTTTTTATCTAATAATTGTCGTGCAATGTCGCTTAAATAAGCGCCACCTTCTTTTAAAATAGCAATTGCTGTGGCATCGTTCGCCTGTGCTGATTGAAAAACACATCCTGCAAGTTGCGCAAAAAAGGCTGCAGGCTTATTGGCAATCACTTCAACAAGTTGCATTGCATCGCTGACTTCTAAATAATTCATTAACAAGTTAGTAAGCGCACCACTTGGTATTAATTTATCTAGGCTAAGCAGCACATACTGACAAGCAGTAAAGCCAATCCATGCACCACTGCCTTTATCACCATGTGGAAAGCCATGACCACCAATCATAAACGATTGGCCATTAACGTATGAAAATCCACACGAGCCAGTGCCAGCAATCATCACTGCGCCATCCTCGCCCTGATGAGCGCCCATACAAGCAATAAGTAAATCAGTAGTTAAGTGCATGGTTTTAAATGGGTGTTGCCATTGTGTCATTTGATTATGCAAACTTGGTAAGTTAACCCCTGCTAGGCCAACCCCTGCAATAAGCTCAGATAAAGGCGTATCTTTAAGCCCTGCATCTTGTAATGCTAAACGCACTGATTGCTCAATAGAATAA
Organism: Pseudoalteromonas sp. NH0006-26; assembly: GCF_057552415.1. The sequence goes on along the minus strand of NZ_BAAJMJ010000001.1, from coordinate 371,828 downwards.
GTTGCTTGATTAAACCCATGTAACGGGTTACCTGGGCCTGACACGCCGGTGCCGACTATGTCATTACAGCTATTGACGATAATTGCTTTACATTTAGTGCCGCCGCCATCGATCCCCACAAAGAGTTGATTGTTTTTAAGATTGTTGGTGATCATTTTTGCCTCTTAAGTTGTTCGACCGTTTTGCAAAACACTAAAATAAAACCGGACTGTCATACTGTATGAATCTTATACTAGCACAAATGACAGCGTTGTCATTATTTTTATTTACAAATAAATAACTTCTTTTTGTCTTCAATAATTTAAGGAAAACGCACCTTAACGGTGCGTTACTTTAAGCTTTCTGCTAACACGATTCGCATAAGGCGTTTTAGAACGAACCCATACATCTTGTGTTACTTTGACAGGTTGTGTGTAGGTTTGCCATTGCTCATCACCTTGTTTATATTCAATTACTAAACCAGGGTAAGCAATATTGGCGAACAACATGCCGTTATCAATTTTAGCCCCCGCATTTGCAAGGCGATAATGCACATTTGCACGTTCTAACTTGGCAAATTCCTTTAGCCCCATGGTGGCAGCAAACGTTTGCCATTGCTGATCGCGCTGCTGCTTTAATTCAGGGCTAAAGCGATTTGTTTGTTGGCTATAAACAAAGCCATTATGATCATACGGTACCGCCCAATCCGCTTTATGCCATGCACGCTGTGCCAGCGATAATAACCGTGGGAACAGCTTATATTCAGCCATATTATTGGTGCGTGTATTTTCGCTCCATAATTGACCCTGAATACCCACAAAACGTTTATCTTTAGCCAGAGGCGCGGATACGACCTTGCCTTGCTCATCATGCTGTAATGTGTCATCAGCTACATAAGGCTTATCTTCTCTATCAAGCCAAAATTCAGCATGAATAGGCAAATTATCTGGCATAAACTGAAATATCTTTTCAGTATTTATATGCCTTGAAGCCCAGTAATAACCATGCTCTTGTGGGTCTGCCTCATACGGGAAGTCAAAATACAATACATCTGGCGAAGAAAGCACTGCTTGCCAATTTCTATTAGCAAATTCATGTGCACGCTGATGGCCATTCCACATTAGTAAATCCCAGACATTACCTTGCACAACCTCTGGCATATTCTCTGGGTTAGTATGCGATAAGCCATCGCTCCATGCTGCGGTTTCAATATTCATATCAGCCAACATATTAGCGATACGTTCAATAAAATAACTGCCCAGCTGACCTGCTTCGGTAATTTCTAACTTATTTTGTTTAATAAAATCAGCACAAGCAGGTGAGTCGACCCATGCTCCGGCGGTTTCATCGGCACCTATGTGATAACGAGTTAGCGGGTGCTGTGCCTCACTATGAATACTTTTTACTTGTTCCATTACTTCACGGATAAACGCATAGGATGAGTCTAAACACACATTAATGGTATTGTCGTTGTAGTGCTGTACCGACGAATAGAGCGTTGTATCAAGCGGGTCATAAAGTAAAAACTGTTCGGCTTTTTGTTTATCGCCTTGTTTTATGTATTTATTATAACGCGCTTGCATGGCTTTAATTGCAGCGCGAGAATGCCCTGGCATGTCAAGCGATGGGATCACCTGAATGTGGCGCGCACTCGCCGCTTTAAGTATTTCTTGGTAGTCAGCTACCGAATAATAACCGTTTGCTGCACTTGAAGTATCTAGTCCTGCGCCTAATTGTGGCATTAAACATTGCTGCTCGCTTTGATCAAAACAGCGCTTTGCACCTACATCTGTTAGCTCAGGAAGTGATGGAATTTCTAAACGCCAGCCTTCATCATCACCTAAGTGTAAATGTAGCTTGTTAAGTTTATAAGCCGCCATTTGATCAAGTAACTTTAAAATAAAACCTTTGGCACGAAAGTTCCGTGCTACATCAACCAACACCCCTCTAAACTGATAATGCGGTGCATCAACAACCTCTCCCACTGGTAACATATCACTGTTAACTTGGTATAAACTCGCTAAGCTTTGCAGAGCATAAAAAATCCCAGTTTCGTCAGCGGCATCAATAACCACCTCATCGGCTTTAATCGCTAATTTATAACTGCCATTAAGCTGATCTTTTTTAACAGAGGAATTAAGTGTGACTTTAATTGCCGCTGCATCATCGCTTATATTAATACCTAATAGTACCAAGCGCTCAATTGCAGCCAATACACTTGATTTATCAACTTCTGCATAGTTAATATTAAGCCCTTGGCTAATATCAAGCGTTTGAGTTTGACTAAATTCGCTAACGCGTGGGGTGGGTATAATTTGTTGAGCAATCACATTGCTTACTTGATTTTGCGAGGTTAAATAAGCTGAAAAGTCATACTTTTCATTACGCTCAAACAAGCGCTCAGCAGTAAGCCACTGAGTTTTATCGCTCTCAGTACGTTTAAACTGACGAGTGTAATCGGTATAAGGTTCTACATGTGGTAAAAGCTCTAAGCCCGTCTCTGGGTCAATTTTAGGCCTTGTACTTTCAATCACTTTAGCGGTGTCATTGTTATTCACCACGATATAGTTAGGAATAGCGTCGCTTTGCGATAATGACCAAAAATGCGCATAAAAAGTAATCGTTTTAGTCTCACCGGCTTTAAAGCCAGTAAACCCGTCTTTAAGCTCAATAACATGAATATCGCCATTAACGTGTTTAATAGTAAATTCATCGCTAACCGACTTTTGTATTGGCGTAATTTGACTAAAGTAAATTTTCCATTGGTCAACATTGATTGCCGAGTTGGCTGTTAAATGTAAGTTTGCTTTAAAACAGTGACCGTTTTCAATATTTGGATCGCACTGAGCTGATGGGCGGTTATCAACTTGCTGATATTTTATTTGTAATGTGTTAGCAAGTAACTCCACAGCACTATCGTTTGCAGGGCTTAGCTGAACCGATACGGTGCTTTGTTCATCAACATTGCCCTGACACGCACTTAAACCCAGTGCTAAGCAGCATGCTGTCAGTAATGATTTAATCTTCATTCGCTACTTTCCTCTATTGTATTAACTTAGTCACTTAAGCACCTATTTCAAATGCTAAAAATTAAGCCGATTTTTCAATGCATTCATTCTTAGTGTGGTTAGTTTATAATGTACCATCAGCTAAAAAATATTTTATGCTTTTAAATAATAATTAACATTGCGCTTTAACTTATGACAACGCTGTCATTTAGCTGTTAATGTATCCTTTTTTTTCTTTTATAGCTACACAAGGGGGCAAAAAAGATACAAATAATTTACATGCATACGTATGGTTTTATTTTAAATCATTGTATTTAAATGAGATTTAAATATTACCAAATCATTACCTGAAACTTTATCTACCATTCTCACAAGAAAGGCGTATAAATTAACTGTTAATATTCAATGATGTCTTTATAATTTAGCCGTCAAATAATAAAAACCGAGCACAGTTAACTGCATTTGCTGTAGTTGTTTGCCGATAAAGATAATTTAGTGCCCAAAATGATATGTAAAGGTCTATTAAGCCGATGAGAACAACAATAAACGACGTGGCAAAAGATGCCGGGGTATCAATAAAAACGGTATCTAGAGTAATAAATAACGAAACCTCGGTACGTGACAACACCCGTGAAAAAGTCATGGCGTCGGTCGAAAAGTTGAACTTCCAGCCTAACTTAGCTGCAAGAAGTCTTGCAGGAACAAAAGCCTACAGCATAGCTTACATATACGACAACCCTAATGCGTACTATATCATCGATATGCAAAACGGTATTTTAGATGCGTGCAAAAAGCAAGGGTTTGAACTACTTATTCACCCATGTGATGCTAAAGAAGCACATATTTTTGATGAAATTACGAATATGATTAAACGCACACGTATCGCGGGAATTTTACTCACCCCGCCCTTTTCTGAAATGCCTGAATTTGTTGAAAAGCTAACTCAACTAGACCTAAAAGTTGTGCGTATTTTATCAGGGCACGACGCGCCTGACTCATTAACACCCTGTATTATGATTGACGATAATCTCGCCTCTAAATCAATTACTGAGCATCTAATTAATAACGGGCACACGCGCATCGGCTTTTTAGCTGGGGGCAGCGAACATAACTCGACTAAAGAACGCTTGGAAGGTTATAAAGCCGCGCTAGCCCAATACGACATTACTATAGATCCAAGCTTAATTATTGATGGCGAATATTCATTTGAGTCGGGGGTTGAGGGCGCTAAAACACTCATTAGCCAAACTAATAGGCCAACCGCTATCGTCTCATGTAACGATGAAATAGCCGCCGGTGCGTTATTTGCAGCCAGATTAATGAACATTGATATACCCAGTGAACTTTCTATAACAGGGTTTGAGGATAGCCCATTCTCGCGTCAAACCTGGCCAAAACTCACCACCGCTCATCAGCCAAATAATAAAATCGCCGAAGATGCGGCCAGCTTGTTAATAGCCCAAATTCGTAATGGCAATGACCGCGATATTATAAAACTATACACTCCTGAACTCGTCGTCAGAGACTCTACCGCACGCCCTAGTTAACCGTGTAAATAGGATCACCGTATCATTAATTTCCCCTGTGCGTTGTAAAAAAACCTTCAGCGCAGGGTCATATTAAAAAACGGCCTACTTTTTGATTATACCTTCTGTATTACTGAGTTTATTAACAGTTAGACGACTTTCAATGTAAATTTTACACTTGGGGTCGGTTGATCTTTCAAGGTTACACAACTCAGTTCAACTCTCTAATACCGATTCACTTAATTAAGTATTATTGCAAATTGGTATAAATATACAGGAGTAAATTATGGCCAAGTCAGCCCAATTGTATAGAATGGCAACCGATGAACATATTTGCCCATTTGGTTTAAAATCTAAAGATTTGCTTGCACGTCAAGGCTTTGAAGTAGACGATCACTTACTCACCTCAAGAGCGCAAACCGATGCGTTTAAACAGCAACACGACGTAGAAACAACACCACAAACGTTTATAGATGATAAGCGCATCGGTGGCTACGATGAACTTAGAAGTTTCTTTAATAAATCGCCTGCCGGTCAGCAAGGTACAACCTATACCCCTGTGATAGCGATTTTTGCGGTTACCTTGTTGCTCAGTTTAGCTTTTTCGTTAAGTGGTGCAGGGCTAAGCATGTATACACTTGAGCTTTTCGTGGCATTAACCATGGCCGTACTAGCCATTCAAAAGCTACAAGATTTAACCAGCTTCTCAAACTCGTTTATCACTTACGACTTACTCGCCATGAAAGTGATCCCTTACGCTTATGTATATCCATTTTTAGAAGCCTTTGTGGGTATAGGTATGATTGCAGCGCTGCCCGCTTATTCAATTGCCCCTATCTCTTTATTTATAGGTAGTATTGGCGCAGTCTCTGTTATTAAAGCTGTATATATAGATAAGCGAGCACTAAAATGCGCCTGTGTTGGCGGCGATAGCAATGTACCGCTTGGCTTTATTTCATTAACCGAAAACCTATTTATGATAGCAGCCGGTCTATGGATGCTAGTTAAATAATATAAAAGCGCGGTAAGTTACAACTTACCGCGTCCTTCATATTTTGATAGCGGGCTACGAGCTGCGGGAGGCGCTGCGCTAAAAGTGCAGGTTCTGGGTTTTAGGTTCTGGGTTTTAGGTTCTGGGTTTTAGGTTTTAGGTTTTAGGTTTTAGGAATAGTATGACTAGATACTAGGTTGTTTGCACAAGCTCGCTACTCGTCACTCGAAACCTGTTGCCTGTTTACTTTCTTCTCATTCGCTTCTCTGTGGTCAAATAGGTTTTAGTAAAATTTTCACATAGAGGTTATGAGACGCTGCGCGGAAAGAGAGGGCTAAAGGTGCTAGGTTGTGTTCGCTACTCGTGACTCGAAACCCGTAGCTCGTAGCTCTTCGCTCGAAGCCAGTCTTATTTCGGTAAGTTCAAAAGCCCTATTTGATCGGTGCTAATTAAGCCGCGATTAAATAGGACTCTTGTCCTGCATGTTTGTTGTTGCGTTTAAACGAGCCTTTGCCTTTTTTAGCTTTAACCACTTGCGGCTTAAATACTTTAGAGGTTACCAGTGCTGCTAATGCGTTGTGTTTGATCACGCCGCGGCCGGTGTCTACAGCGGATTTATTAACCGCTTTTGCTTTGCATTTTTTAGTCATATTATTTCCTATTCGTTAAAAATAAAAGAATCACTCGAAGGAGCAATGCGCCTTCGTTATGGATGGCGATTGTATGCTTAATTTTCAAGCATGCAATCATTTTTAATGCTGTTTTAAATATATTTTAGCCATAAAAAAAGCGCCGTTTATAACGGCGCCTATTTAGCTTATAAAATTAAAAGCTAAAGCTTAGTTTTGCATAGTAACTACGGCCATCAAAACCGTATGGTACAGCACGTAACGGGTATTTAAATGCCCCATTTGAGATAGCATTTAGTACTTCATCATCACCTAGCTCATCCGGTGTTTCATCAAATACGTTGTCTGCTCCAACCGATAACGAAAACATCTCATTAATTTCATAGCTTACGTTTAAATCTACGAGTACTGCAGTCTCTACGGTACTCGTCGCTTTAAACGAGCCATCTGTTGCAAGCTCAATATGGTCATTACCAAAGTACTTCACATCAGTTTCGCCAAAGTAATTAAAGCGGATCATTGCGCTGTAGGCATCACGCTCATAATCAAAGGTAAGCGTTGCACGTTCACCCGGTTGTCCGTCGGTTAAAAAGCTACTTTGAATGTCATCAAGTGCTACACTTTTTGGAATGCCGGGAGCTGCATTCACACTATCAATATTAGTTTCGTTTAAGTTACCCGCAAACGTAGCAGAAAAATTACCATCATATAAATCAGTGCGGTATGACGCAATAATGTCCACACCTTGAGTGGTTGAATTCACTGAGTTTGAAAAGTAATTCGCTTGCACTGCACCCGTTGCTTGCAGAGCAGCAACCGCCTCAGGACTAAACGCCACATCATCAGCCGACAACAAGCTACCTAGCGTAATACGGTCTTCAATTTCTACTCGGTAAAAGTCAACAGTTAGCGATAAATCACTGGTCACATCGTAAACAAAACCGGCACTGTAGTTAGTTGATGTTTCAAGCTTTAAAGTATCAACACCTAAAGCAGCAGGGAACGCTGAACCTGTTGTCGCAGTAAACGACTGACTTAACGTGCCGTCAGACCCTAAGTTAGTGGTAAAAGCAGTGTAACCACTTTGCTGTAATGATGGTGCTCTAAAACCCGTTGATAACGCACCACGTACCGCAAAGTCATCATTAAATTCATAACGTGTTGCTACTTTACCTATGATGTCGTCACCTGCATTCGAAAAATCTTCATAGCGAAGTGCGCCGCTCACATTCCATGCATCGTTTAACATGGTTTCTGCATCAACATACACCGCATAGCTATCACGGTCGCTCTTATTCGAGGCTTCAGGACGAAGGCCGTTATAAGCTTGAAAACCACATTGTGCAAATTGACTCGGATCGTTCACCGATGGGTATGAGGTATCCGTGTTGGCTGTTCCACATGCGTATGATGCTTCTTCACCGGGTACAATTTCATAGTTTTCTTTACGGTATTCAGCGCCAATTGAAACATAAACAGGCTCACTACGACCAATATCAACAATCCCGTTTATATCTGCATTAAAGGTTGTTTGATCAAACCTAAAACCACCCGAGTATCCCTCTGTTGGGCCAGCATTCGCGGCTATATCGGTATCGCTTGCATCGGGGTTATTAAATAAATACTCCGCCGCGTATGACGCATTTAAAGTATTGCGTGAGGTAAAATCGTATTGGTTTTCACCATAAACTGCAGAAACATCGTAGGTCCAATCAGGGTTAATTTCACCTTTAAAACCAACTGATACCGAAATATCTTGTGCTTCATTATCTATTTGCGGTAAAAAACCGTCGCTGTAAACTTGCGTTACGTTTTTAGACGCTTCATTAAAATTACGGTAAAAGCCGTTGCCTAGTGCAGTTCGCTCAGAGTAACCACCAAATGAGTAAAGCTCCCCCTCACCCATTGGCAACGCCATATTGTAAAATACCGAAGTAAATTCACTCTCTGCATTACCTTGTCCCCAACGTACTTCGTCCGATAAAGTACCTGGTGCGACATCAAGTGAACCACCGGTATCTCGCTCTGCGCGGTTAGTTTTATCTGCATCGCGGTACTCAAGCGATAAATTAATAAAACCGCCCTCATTACCTAATTCAAAGCCACGGTTTAAACCCGCAGAAATTGTTTCTCCATCCCCTTCTGCCGTTTCGCCATATTGTACGTACCCGGTGGTTAAATCTGTTGAGTTATTAAGTGATAAGTTGATAACCCCTGCAATTGCATCAGAGCCATACTGCGCCGCCGCACCATCACGCAACACTTCAACCCCTTTTAAAGCAATAAGCGGGATCGCATTCATATCAGTACCCGCAGAGCCGCCGCCCACAGTACTGGTTAAACCAAAAATAGATTGATTATGACGGCGTTTACCGTTGACTAAAACCAGCGTTTGGTCTGGTTGTAAGCCGCGTAATGTAGCAGGGCGAAATAAATCGGAACCGTCAGAAACTTGTGTACGAGAAAAGTTAAACGACGGTGCCGTTGCCTGTAAGCTTTGGCCAAGCTCGGTAAAGCCGCCTTTGTTTAAATCATCTGCGTCAATTAAATCAATAGGTGATGACGACTCAGTGGCAGTTCGGTTTGAAACTCGCGAACCTAAAACAGATATTTGTTCGATATTTTTTTCAGCTTTAGCAGGCGCTTCTTGTGCATTAACCATACTTGGCGCACTGAAAGCAAAAGCAACCGCTACAGCCAATGTGTTTAAACGATATGTTGACATAATGATGACCCTGTTTTGTGTATTCTTATAATGTGTGTGGGGTATATTCCTGTATCCCCTTGCCAACATCCTAGCAACATACACAAACAAAAAGAAACAAAAAAATTGATAAAATTAGCATAAGAATGCAAATAACTTTAAAAACAGAAAAATAACACCTTTAAAAGCTCAAAATACAGCCAAAGTAGCAATTTAATATCACAACCCCAAAAGTTAATGCAATGTTAAAATTAAGGTTTTGTTTATAATTAGTAAAAACAACAGTTTTGTATATTTTTTACTCTGAACTGGGCAAAAAACACACTCCAAATGACGTTTTATGCGGTTTTTATTAGACTAAAGTAGATAGCAAAAGGTAAGAAAGGGTACTCAGCAGAAACTATAAATAGGTCGTTATGTAGTACTGTCCGTTTTTAAACAATATTTTATACAGGCCTATTTAAGAGGTGTAACTATGCCAATCAAACTCACTAATAAGATGACAAAGTAGAGGGTCTACGCCTGTTGATTCACAGTACGCACGTAATTGCATGGGGGTTTGTTTATCAAAAATAACTTGCCTAACTACATATAACATATGATTGAATATGATTAGATCATTATCATTAATACCATCTAAATCATGGCAACTCATCAGTAAGTTACATATTTTAGTATCGTATCCCCATAACTTTAAAACGTAGGCCGAAATAAAATTGGCACTTACGTACCCATCGGCCATAGTTTGGGCATGCTCATCTGGCGCATCGCTTTGAGCTTGAGACAATAAAATAATCTTGCCAACAAAACTCAATAACGCCACCGAGAAAAGTAGCTCTTGATGTTGTAGGCTAAACCCAGCTTGTTTAGCAAAGCGCTTAACACAGCTAGCGTAATTCGCCGCTATATTTAATTGCTTTTCATGTACGTCACTAGGAATAGACGATTCAAAATTTTTAGCAACTAATAAAGACGTCGTAATTGCCATTAATATGGTAATTCCAAGCCTCGATACAGCTTCATCTATTGACGATGTAGGCCTAACAAAACCAAGATAAGCGGAGTTTGCAAGTTGTAACAATTTAGCCGTTATTATTGGCTCTTGAGAAACAACATTGGCTATATCGTGCAAATCAAATTCATTGCTTTGTATTAAGTCTCTAAGTTCTTTTAAAATAAGAGGGTAAACAGGAAAGCTAATCATAGCCCCTAACTGCCTGCGCACATTAAAAGCAAAAGGTAACGACTTTAACGCCGCTACATTGTCAAAAAGCGAGGTTATATCTGCTTCATTAAACGGCTTAGCAAGATAAGCATGCACAACATTAGGTTGTCGCATCATAGTACTAAGCGTCATATCGCCGGTAAGTAACGCCCTCACTGGATAGGGGTTTTGTGAAGAGCACTGCTCTAAAACATCCAATCCATTCATTTGCGGCATTAAATAATCACTTAATACTAAATCTAAGTCTTGCTTAGTGTTTAGCAGCTGCCAAAATTCATCAATATCAGAGGTTGTCATTATATCAACCTCTGGATAGGCTCGATGAATAGTCCTTTGTAATACTTTTAATAAAAAAGCATCATCGTCTAGTATGACGACCGTAATCGAACTCATTGCGCACCTTGAGAATTAAAATGGTTTAAATAATTACAAAAATCATTCTGCTCTAAAGGCTCACTATAGTAATAGCCTTGTATATAGTCACACCCTAACTTTTTAATTAATTCACATTGATAGGCTGTTTCTACCCCCTCAGCAACAACTTTTAAATTTAGATCATGCGACATACGCGTAATATTACGAACCATACTTTGCATCGCTAAAGACGATTCAATATCAGTAATAAGGGTTCTATCTAGTTTAACGCCATCTACAGGCAGCTTTGAAAGGTAGCCAAGTGATGAGTAACCTACACCAAAGTCATCAATCAATAGCTTAAACCCTAACGATCTTAGCCTTATTAATTGCTGTTCGCAGGTAGTAAAATCTTCGATTAGATAAGTTTCTGTTAACTCAAAAACTAACTGTGCCGGCTCTAAACTATTGCTGCTTAAACACTCGAGCATGTAGTCAATCCAATCGGGATCATCTTTTAATTGCCTAGCAGACAAGTTAATTGCTAATACACCCACGCCTGTTTTGTTATCACCCCAATATTTTAGTGTTTTACAGCTTTGAGAAATAACCCAGCGCCCTATTGAGATAATTTGACCATCGCATTCAGCAATAGGGATAAAATGAGCTGGCGCTACCCAGCCATGTTTACTCGGCTCATACCAGCGAATTAACGCCTCAGCAATAAATATTTGGCCTGTTTTAGTATCAATCTTTGGTTGAAAGCGTAATGAAAGCTCATCTTTATTTACCGCTGTTAATAATAAACGGCTTAACTCAAAGTTCTTTTTATAATCTGCGACCAGCTGAGGGTCAAAGCGAGAACAAATACGCTGCTGATCACCTACTTGATAATTCATCGTCAACTGCATTTGATTAACGAGTTCTTTTCCCTCTAAGCTATCCTCAGGAAACAAACCATACACCCCATAAAGCTGCACATGAGCATCGGTGTATTTACTAGGGAGTACTTTTTTCAGATCATTCATCGCCTTATTTAAATCGGTTAAAATTTCACTATCAGATTTAATTTCAGGAACAAATAATACGAACCGATCGGCGCTCTTATGAAGAACTTTGACCGCTTTTTCTGATACACCTTTTAGCACTTCCAAAACCAATTTTACAAGGTGGCTGCCATCTTCGCCCCCTAGCAAATCATTAATTAATTGAAACTGCGCAATACCTATATAAACTAATGCATAACATTCTTTATTCGCTTCACATAAAGCTAAATGATTATAAAAGTCAGACTCGTTGGTTACCACCGACTGTGTTCTGGTGAGTTGAAAAATGTTACTCATGCTATTTGAGTTGCTTGATAACTTTAAAAGTTGATAAGAATCATCATTTAAACAACGCTCTATCATAACTTCTTCGCTTTTAGCTAGATCAGAGGCGCGTGCATAGTTAATAAAAAGTGTACTGCTTTGCTTGTCAATAAAAGACTGGCTTACCGCTTTATTTTGAGCTGTATCTAAATGGGCGAGGTGTTTATTTTCATATAAATGAATATCTGGAATGATTTCAGCGGCAGGTGCGTTAAAACGATTAATAATACCGTTATTGTCTATTTCTATTAGGCCAGACATGCTGCCCATTAATAATTGATCTCTTACTCTTTTAGCTCGGCGCTGTTCATATTTTACTTGCGCCTCGCTAATGTTCTCAAGTAGCTCACTATCGACCCATGGCTTTTCTAAAAAACGAAATACCAATCCCTGATTCAATAACTCAACCACAGACTTAAAATCAGCATATCCACTTAGCACTAAGTTTACGCAATCGGGCCAGCGACTTTTAACCTGCCGTAATAAGTCAGCGCCGTTCATTTCTGGCATTCTAAAATCGGTAATGATGATTTCAATTTGATTAGCCGCTAATATTTCAAGCGCTTCAAAACCAGTGGATGCTGTTATTACATCATAACCAGAACGAACAAGTACTCGCTTTAAAGACTTCAATACATTGAGTTCATCGTCTACTAATAAAATTCGCAAAGCCACTATTTACACCCCAAGAAGAATTCTATTTTCACCAAATAAAATATTTACACGGTTTATCAATGTATCGTTACTAAATGGCTTACAAATATACCCATCAGCACCGGCATTAACTGCATCGATTAGTTGAGTTTCAGGCATCCCTGAAATCACTAATACCTTAATATCTTTAAACTCTTCGCAAGAGCGGATAAAACGAATGACCTCAATACCGCTTAGTCCCGGCATAGATAAATCAACAGTTATCAGCTCTGGTTTTCGCTGGTGCATTAACGTACCGGCCTCGAACCCACCTGCGGCTTCTACAACGTCAAAACCGCTTCGTTTTAAAACACGCCTAATTGCAGAACGAACATTAGCCTCATCATCAATAATTAAGACTTGCGGCTTATGCGACAAACTTTGTGGAACGGGCATTTTATTTCTGACTAAAAAGTCAATAAAGTCAATCACCTGCACCCTGTAATTACCTCGACCAGTCAGCTTATGCCCTTTTAAGTCTCCCGCGTTAATCCAACGGCTTACCGTACGTTGGTGAACATCGCAATAACTAGCAATCTCACTTGGCTTTAATGTTTTTAGCATGCTAATAAAATTCAACTTGATTTTAAAATCACATTAACATAAGTTTAATGATATAGCGACAAATAGGACATTTAAGACGTAAGTGACATTAATTAACAGCTAACTCAATAACACACCTTATTCAAGAATAGTCTAGAATAAATCCTAAGCTATTATTAATAGTTAAAAACACCCACAATTGTGGCTATCTTTATTTCCAAGGGGCATCTATGTTCGCCATTGATACTTTTCACACACACGGCAGCGATATAGATAAATTTATTCAACCTATAAGCCAATTTGTAGACCATGGCCCAGACTTGCTGCTAGGGTTTGCAACAACCGATACCATTAAATACCTTTATAATAATCAGCCACGCTTTTTAAAAAACACTCAAAATTGTTTAATCATCTCTTCGTGCCTTGGTTCATCAACCGAGCAAACCCTCTCATTAAATGAGCAAAGTATCAGTTTATTCTCGATTAAAGACTCAAGGGGTCATTATGGGATTGCCAGTTGCAATACAACCAATAATCTAAGAGAAAATGCCTCTAAAACCGTACTCAAAGCCATTGCTAATGCAGGCCAGCCAGGAATAACCCCCAAAATGGTCTGGTGCTTTCAAGTCCCAGGGAACGAAGAGCTAGTATTACAAGGAATTCAAGATGCGATAGGGCAGCGTATACCCGTTTTTGGAGGAAGTTGCGCCGACAACGACATTTCAGCACAGTGGCGTTTTAGCGATGCTAATAGTGTATACCAACAAGGCTTTATTATTGCGGTGTTATATCCCTCTGTAGAAACGTTCGGCTTTTATAGTTCAGGCTACGATAAAACCGACCAGCTGGGTACAGTTACAAACGTTGATGGTCGCATATTAAATACTATCGATAACCAGCCTGCCTTTGATGTTTATAATCAGTGGCGAAAAAACATAGGGTTTGAACAGTTAAAAGCAGGAAATATACTTACCCAATCAGTAATGACCCCACTGGCAAGAGCCCTTTCCTCTGATGATGATATTCCTAGGCTGCTGCTAAGCCACCCAGCGGTAGCTGAAAATGGCACGCTAGAATTATTTTCAAATTTAAGCGTTGGCGATACTGTTTATCTTGCTTCGGGAAGCCCTGAACAATTAATAAAACGAGGCGATATGGTCGTTTCTTCACTGACCAAACTGGCAGACTTACATGCAATAAAAAATATAAAGGGCGCTATTATTATTTTTTGTGGCGGCTGCATGTTATCTATTCAAAGTGCAATGCAAGAAGTAAAACACTCTATTGCAGCACAATTACCCAACACACCGTTTATTATGGGCTTTACCTTTGGAGAACTTGGCACATTTAGCGACTCAACTAGTAAGCACGGTAACTTAATGATCTCATGCGAAATATTTGGTGATTCTGTATGACTACCAACGAAATACTATTAGAAAAACTACATTTATTACAGGTTCATAATTTAGCACTTGAAGAAAACCGTGCCTTCAACAGCCTGATTTTAGACGGCCTAGATGCAATCTTAAAAAACGACAGCACAGAAACCTTACTCACTGAGTTTTTTAATATTTTGCAACAAGCGATCTCTTTTTCTGCGGCTATTTTAATTAAAATAAATCCCAGTGATGAATTATCTACATTAGTCACAGCATCGCACCCTCATAGCGATGCAATAATTACCCAGCTTACAGTTCTCGATAAACCGAATAGAAACATTAAAAATGTATTTAACTTACACCAACTTCCTAATTGGCAAGTAACCGATCCTTTTTGGCATTCGCAGCATGCAATGCTCACCACCCCAGTAAGTACTAGCACAGAGAGCTATCAGTTGTATATTTTTTCTGAAACGATTGGCGCATTTAATCAACACGACATTACTTTAATGCAACGCTTTGTCAGTTTTGCAGGGAATACGATTTCACAATTTGAAAAACGAAATCTACTTGTTAAACAAAAAGAAATGCAAGAAAAACAAAATAACATAGAGCAAATGTTAATCAACTCTGAAAAAATGGCTTCGTTAGGGCAAATGGCTGCAGGCGTTGCGCACGAAATAAATAACCCTTTAAGCTACATAGTCAGTAACATCCAAAATTTGGCTTACAACCTAGAGCAATTTAGCCATTTAATTAACGCACTCAAAGCAGAAAAAGCCATAACGCAGCAAACATTAGTAGATACGCTACAGCATTACCAATTTGATGAATTACAATCAGACTCAAGCGATATCATTACTGAAATGAGTGAAGGGGCTGATCGTGTTAAAGAGATTGTACAAGGGTTAAGACAATTTGCTCATCCAGATCAAACCCAAATTGGCGACATTGATATAACCGAGCTTATTGATAACACATTACGTGTTGCCTGGAGCGAAATTAAATACAGCGCCAACGTTGAAAAACACTTCAACACAGAACCAATCATCATCACTGGTCGTTCGACTCAACTCTCTCAAGTATTTTTAAATTTATTTTTTAATGCCGCTCAAGCTATTTGCGACAAAGTTGGAGTGATCAGTATTACCACTAAAGCCGATAAAAATAATGCCTATATTACGATTGCAGATAATGGCTGTGGAATTGATGAGGACAAATTAAATAAAATTTTTGATCCCTTTTACACTACAAAGCCGATTGGCCAAGGTACAGGGTTGGGACTGGCTATAAGTAAAGCAATAATAGAACAACACGGTGGCCTAATTAGTGTTAAAAGTCAGTTAAATCAAGGCACTATTTTTAACATTACCTTACCTAAAAAGCCTAACTTAACTGACGATGCTTTGAGTATTTTAAACGCGTAAAAAAATCGCTAATGAGTGATTTTTTATCACATTATCAGCTGTTTACAGCCAAAGTTTAGACTAAATTTAATCTTATAACTCATAATCATATTGGTGGTAAAAAGATCAATGACAGATATTGCTCAATTAGAACAGTTAAAACAGCAGCCACCGAGCATTTTATGCTTAGATGATGAAGCCAATGTACTTAAATCCTTAGTGCGCTTATTACGCCAACATAAATTTGATGTGAGTGTTTCAACCAGTGGTGAAGATGCACTGGAAAAAATGCAAAATAAACAGTTTGATGTGGTAATAAGCGACATGCGCATGCCACACATGAGTGGGGCGGAGTTTTTAGCTAAAGCGAGAAAAATCGCTCCCGATAGCCAACGTATTTTGTTAACTGGTTTTTCTGATTTAGAGTCAACAATAAGTGCGGTAAATGAAGGAGGCATTCACGCCTATGTGCAAAAGCCTTGGCAAAATGATCACTTAATTAGTGTTATACAATCAGGCGTAGAAAAGTTTAGACTAAAAAAACAAAATGAAATTTTACAGTTTCATGTAAATCAGCAAAACCTGCAATTAAAAGAACTTAACAGTAATCTAGAACAACTCGTCGACAAACGAACAAAGCAAATTAGAAACGTACTAAAAAAGCTCGAAGTCGCAAATGAAAATGAAAAACGCGAGCACCAATCCACCGTTGAGCTGCTTTATAACTTTATTAACGCAAACCCTTACCTCGATGGAAAAATAGCCGAAAGTATAGCAGGTACATGTACCCAAATTGCGCGCTATCTTAATGTATCTCAAAAAAGCATTACATTGGCGCCTATGGCAGGATACTTAGCTCAAATTGGGTTACTTGCTATGGATCCTGAGCTTTACAACAAACCCATTAATAAGCTGAATGAAGTACAAAGAAAAACCTTTTATACACATCCTAGTATTTCACAATTAATGCTCATGCCAGCAACTCACTTAAACGATGTATCTGATGCTATTTATTATCAATTCGAACGCTACAATGGCCAGGGTATCCCTAAAGGACTGGCAGGAGAAGATATTCCCATTGGAGCTATGGTACTGAGCGTAGCACGTGATTATTGGGATCATTACCAGCAAAGCGATCCATTATTAACTACAAAAATGCGTCATGAGGTGGCACTTAATAATATTAAGCTTGGTAGTGGCAGCTTATATCATCCAAAAATAGTAAAATCGCTTGAGGCAAGTCATTTACAGCTTATGGCCTCAGACACGTCTATTGGCTCGATTAAAGTAATTTGCGCTCAAGAACTTGAAGAGAGTATGACACTGGCAAACTCACTGCACAGCCATACAGGCATTATGCTTTTACCTAAAGGACATGTTTTTAATACAAAATCGATTATTAAACTACAACAACTCGAAGCTAAAAAGCCGACCCCATTTAGAATTATGGTTAAAACTGCTAAATGATTGATCTAAATTGCTCTTTTATTCGTTACAATAGGCTTAAATAAATTAATTACTTTGCTTGAAGGAGCACAACGTGTCGCGATTTTCTGCCGTTACCGATAATCCCCACGACGGGCGTTTTAACCAAAAAACGGGAATATTACTGACCAACTTAGGCAGCCCTGATGCCCCCACAGCAAGCGCGTTACGTGTTTACTTACGTGAGTTTTTATCTGATCCGCGCATTGTAGAAATTCCGCGTATTTTATGGATGATAATACTGCATGGTATTATTTTACGCATTCGCCCAAAACGTTCTGCCAAGCTATATAAAAGTATTTGGACTGAAAATGGCTCGCCGCTTACTCACATTACACGCCAGCAAAGCCTTAAATTAAATGCCTTATTAAAACACCATGGCTATACCAACACCGAAGTGGTTATGGCGATGCGCTATGGTAATCCATCAATCGAAGCGGGCCTTGAAGAGCTTAGAGACAAAGGTTTAACCCGCATTATTGTATTGCCACTTTATCCGCAGTACTCAAGCCCAACCACAGGCTCTACCTTCGACGCGGTTGCCAATGTATTAAAAAAATGGCGCTGGGTGCCAGAGCTGCACTTTGTAAATGGGTATCACAAAAACCCAACCTACCTAGAATCACTCGCTAACAGCATTAGCGAAGATTTAGAAAAACACGGAATGCCACAAAAAATGGTGTTTTCGTACCATGGTATGCCTAAACAGTTTTTAGATAATGGTGACCCTTATCACTGCTTATGTCAGCAAACAACGCGTTTAGTTGTAGAAAAACTAGGCCTAGACAAAGATAAAGTGATCACTACATTCCAGAGTCGCTTTGGTAAAGCTGAATGGTTAAAACCATACACCGACGCTACTTTAGAAAGCCTACCTGGCGAAGGGATTAAAGATATTGCAATTATTAGCCCTGCATTTAGCGCCGACTGCCTAGAAACACTTGAGGAATTAGAAGGTGAAAACCGCGAAATTTTTGAAGAAGCTGGCGGCGAAAAATACCGATACATTGCAGCCCTAAATGACCGTGATGATCACATTGACGCCATGTTTGATGTGTTAAAGCCAATGCTATAAAAAAGAGAGCAGCGGTTAGGTTTTAGCTCTCAGCGTTCAGCTGGAGATTAGCCAAGTGCGGTGAAAGCTTGTTTGTAGGCGCGAGTATATCTCGCGCTTTCTCTTGTATCACTTTCTTATAGCTGACAACTTATAACTCAAAGCTGCGCTTAGCGCTTACGTGTCACTATTAATGTGATTGCTCCGGCAATTATTCCCCAACAAGCAGAGCCCACCGACCACAAAGTTAAATCTGAGGCCGTTACTAAAAAAGTAATAATGGCCGCTTCAGTATATTCAGCACTATGCAAAGACTGCTGCAAACTATTGGCTATGGTGCCAAACAAAGCAATACCCGCCAGCGCCAATACCAAGGCCTGTGGCAAACTTGCCACAATTGCCACTAACATAGCCGCACATAACGCCATAATTATATAAAACACGCCACCAGCAATACTTGCCCAATAACGCTTATCAGGGTCTTTATCGGCCTCTTCGCTCATACAAATAGCCGCTGTTATGGCTGCTAAATTAATAGAATAGGTACCAAAGGGAGCCGTCACACAATTTATTAACCCGGTCACAGTTAATGACGATGATATAGGCGCCTTATAATTATGTGCTTTCAAAATAGCAAAACCGGGTAAGTTTTGAGAAGTCATAGTTACTATATACAAAGGAATACTAATGCTTACAAATGCCTGTAAGCTAAACGTTGGCGCAATATAGGCAAAACTACTCGCTTGCCAATGCACAGTACTGGTATCGATATTGCCCATATACCACGCTAAAAATATACCCGCGAGCAGCACACTTAGCATCGCAAAACGAGCAAAAAAGCGCTTACCAATAAAATACACCACCACCATTAAACCAATAACTAATGGCATTTCGTTCATAAAGTTAAACACGTCAATGCCGAATGTCACTAATACTCCCGCTAACATGGCACAAGCCAGCTCACTAGGAATACGGTTCATTATTTTTGCAAACCACCCTGTTATCCCCGACACCAGCACCAATAAGGCTGATAACATAAAGGCACCAATGGCTTCATGTAGGCTATAGCCTTGCGCGCTTGAGATGAGTAATGCAGCCCCAGTGGTAGACCATGCAATTAAAATAGGCACTTTATAATAAAACGACAACACAATAGAGGTACTGCCCATTACCAAGCCCAGCATTAATATCCAGCTTGCCACTAATTCAGGTGTGCCACCTAAAGTGATCACCACTTGGTAAATCAATGCTATTGAACTTGAAAAACCAATAATAACGGCAACAAGTCCCGCCATAGTGCGACTAAGTAACTGATCAGTCCCTGCCATAATTCCCTCATTAAGAAACCCTAATGTTACAACATACTTTGCCTATTTATACTTTGCAATTTTGAATAATGAATAATGAAAAATGATCACGTTGCTAAAAAATTTTATTGGTCAGTTTTGTCTTTCAAAATCATTGCAATTTAAAAAACATATACGTACCTAAAAACATGCCACAGGGTGCGTCATTACTACAAAAAAATCACACTTATTAAATCAAAAACAAATACCTAAAAAAGGTAAAGCAAATACTTACAATAAGTTACAAAAACACCCATTAACACTTTATGGTTACAATTTAAATTTGATCTCATCCTATTTTTAATATAAAACTTAACAATTAGTTCACCAATAACCCTAAAAGAGAAACAGATGAAACGTTACATTGTTTTAATTATCGCTATTCCTTTGTCTGTATTTGCCATTTATACACTGCTTAATAATCAGCAAAAAACCGATGAGGTAGACCCACTCATTGCCATTGACATCGTCCCTGTTGATTCTGAATTTGTAAAACAAACTCGTAAACCATCGCCCATTGATATGAGTAAAGATCCTATTAAAACCAAACCCTCAGAAACAAAATTAGCCGTTATTGAAAGTTCGTTTGACGCAATTAATAAACCCTCAACCAAGGCCAAAGAAATCCTTAAAGCGGCAAAAGTACTGCCTACCGATTTGCAAAATGAAGCCTATATAGAATTTGATTTAGCAGCGCTTAAAACCCTTAAAGCGGGCGATAATTTTGACCTCGCCATACCGCAAACTGCCGAAACCTACAGCGCTGAAATAACTAACGTTACCAGTGCCAGTAACGGCGATAAAAGTATTGTAGGCCAAGTGATTGGTGCCAACGGAGCAATGCACACCACCATACTAACCGTGGGCAATGATGCGGTGTATGGTCAATTTACTGCACCTAGTGGCAATTATGTTTTTGAAAGCAAAGGCCAATATGGCTGGATTGCAGCAAAGCGCGATTTATATAAAAACCATATAGAACACCAAGTGGGTGAACCCGCACCAAAAAATACGGATGGTAAAGACCCGTTTGCGCCCAGTGATAAAAAATCACCTGCTAGTTAATTTTTAGCCTAAACACAGATGACTCAGCAGTAAAACTGCAATTACAAAAGAAAGGAAATACGACTATGAAAAAAATAATATCAACAGCCGCTATTGCAACGGCATTATGTGCCGCCAGCACAGTGTCAGCAGAAACAATTGATATTGGTATTTTATATACCGACCAATCAGCTGCCGCTACCAGCAATATTAATACTAAAATTAATCAGCTTATTGCTTTTAGTAATCAAGTATATAGCCAAAATGGCGTTGATATAACACTGCGTTTAGTGGGCTCTCAAAACTTAGGTAATCATGCAATAACGCCTTCAGAAGACTGGCTTAACGCCGTGACAAATAGCAGCTATGTCGATGGTTTACGTAATAATTGGAAAGCCGACATGGTAGCCGTATTAGGCACAGGCCAAAGTGCAGGCAGTGGCTTAATCTCTTGTGGACTAGCTTGGGTTGGTCAAGGCACGAATGGCAATTTATACAGCTCTATGAGTAACCGTATGTATTCAATAACAGCCGTTGACTGTGGCGCTTCAACATTCGTGCACGAACTAGGTCATAACCAAGGTTTAGCGCATTCTCGTAAGCAAGGCGATACGGCAGGTGGCGTATACGTTGATGGTATGGGCCACGGCGTACAAAATGAATTTGCCAGTATTATGGCTTACCCTCATGTATTTGGCAGTGCAACTCAGTACGATTACTTCTCAAACCCAAACTGGAGTGTAAACGGCATTCCATTTGGTGTAACCAATCAGGCATATGCCATTCGTACCGTCACTGATACCAAAACCAGTATCGCCAACTTTAAATAACAGCGTAAAAATGGGTAAATAATCCATTTTACCAATTAAGTTCCCCTGCAGAGCGCCTTGGCGCTCTTTTTAATGATTAATCATTTTCTGCTTTATTGCAGGGAGTAAGGTTTTGCCATCGCTATCTACTTTACTCATTAGCTTCAACCCCATTACCTTGGCAAGCACAGGGTAAATATCTAAGTTATTTACCAGCTCAATACTCATTCCTTGTTTAAACGCTGGGCCTGTTGCTATAAAGGAGGCTGCCATATCGTCGCTATACGCATAGCCGTGCGTACCTAAATAAGGCGCTTTAGTACCGTTACTAAATACTGCAGGCGCATTGGTTTGCACCACAATATCGCCCACTCGGCTCCCGCTATTATAATGATAGCCATTAAGCTGTTCGCTACTTAAAACACTATAACGCCCCTTAGCTGCCTTTTGTAAGCGTGCTTTATACGCTTCAATATCCGCATTTTGAGCATCGCTTTTGGTATAAATAAGCAAGCGAGGACCGGTATTCACAGTAATAAAGTTATCATCTTTAGGTAAACTGCTGACAATAATGCTTTGCTCAGGATCAACCTGTGCCATACCGTGATCAGAAACAATCACTAAGTTTATATCCTGCGCTAATTTGCTCAAACGAGTGCGTAACTGCCCCATTAAGGCATCTAGTTTATGAACAGCGTCACGTGTTTGCACTGCATCTGGACCAAATTCATGCCCCATACTATCAACCAACGAAAAGTAACTGGCTACAAAACGTGGGCGCTGCGCTTGAGGTAAACTTAACCATTGCACAATTTGGTCAATTCTATCTTGGTAGTCACCTTGTTTAGAATAATGAAAATAGTAGTCTGGCGTCATACCATTAAAGCGCGCATCCGATTCAGGCCAAAAATACACCGCCGATTTAAGCCCATGCATTTTTACTAAATTCCACAGCGGAGTACCCCGTACCCAGGTACTGTCTTTTTGTCCTTTTCCCATGCTGTAGCATTCATTATTGCGCGCTTTGTCACAAAATTTATTATCAACAATACCGTGGTTAACGGGCAGTAAACCGGTGATCACCGAAATATGATTAGGAAACGTTTTACTAGGGTATACAGGCTGCATTTTTTGCGCCCTAACCCCCTGCTCACCCATTGCTTTTAAATTTGGCGCGCCATGTTTTTCAATATAGTCCCAGCGCAAGCCATCAATTGAAATCATCACTACGGTTTGCTCTTTGGCAGCAAATGCATTATTCATCCCTAATAAAAGGCAAAAACAGACTGCCTTTGTGATCCATAACTTCATTTTAAACACCTATATATGTATGTTAATTTTAGAAAAAATAATACTAAAGCAAGTTGTTACTTTATGATACATGCTGATAGATTAAAGGTAGCTCAGTAAAAAAGCATAACTCGGCATTTAATAACAGCTCACATGCAAAATAAAAGGATTGCCATGATCGACTTCAGCAGCAAAATAACTCCTGCGCGTATGCAGCGCACTACAGCCAATTTACAAATGGCACTTGAGAGCGATCGTGGCCGCATAATTAACAGTGCCGCTATCCGTCGCCTGCAACAAAAAACCCAAGTATTTCCGCTTGAGCGCAATGCAGCCGTGCGCTCACGCCTTACTCATTCATTAGAAGTGCAACAAGTTGGCCGGTTTATTGTGCAACGTATTTTTGCTAACTTAAACTACCAACAGCAAAAAGAATATGGTTTATCGGGCTTAGAACGCCCACTAGAAACCCTAGTAGAAATGGCCTGCCTAATGCACGATATTGGTAACCCGCCGTTTGGTCACTTTGGCGAAGCCGCCATTAATAATTGGTTTAATACCCATTTAGCCAGTATTACACCTGAGCGTTGCCAAACAGCCAATAGCAGCATAGGGGTTATTTTTAAACATTTAGCGCAAGATATTTGCAACTTTGAAGGTAACGCCCAAGGCATTCGCATTATTCACTCCCTGCTCAGCCTTAATTTAACTTATAGCCAAAGTGCGGCAATTTTAAAGTACACACGCCCTGCAAGCTTAGCAAAGCAAGATATCCCACAAAATAAAAACTACATTATGAAAAAAGTGGGCTACTACTACAGTGAAAAAAGCTTTATAGAAGCACTGCAAACAGAGTTAAAAATGGAACCTTATTGCCGCCATCCTGCCAGCTACATTATGGAAGCCGCAGACGATATTTCTTATTGCTTGGCTGACATAGAAGACGCGGTAGAAAAAGACATAATAAGCACTCAGCATTTATGCGAGCAATTAAAAAAGCAGTATCAAAAAGCACTGATTAACTTAACCTTAAACGACACTCAACACCAAAGCTTTGTAGATGACGCAATTAACTACGCTATTGAACGTGCTCAAGCACAGCCTTTTAATTTTAATAGTGAATTTTTTATTTATTTGCGTGTATCGTTACTACACCCGTTAGTGAATCATGCCGCTAAACGCTTTATTGAAAATATAGAACCAATTTATCATGGCGACTTTAATCATGCCCTATTAGAAGATCGCAGTTACTTGCATGCAGCAACCCAAGCCCTAAAGCAAGTGGCGCTTGAGCATGTATTTTCTCATAAAGAGGTCGAAAAGCTTGAACTACAAGGCTACCGTATTATTAACGGCTTACTAGAATGCTATAAACCATTATTACAATTAACTAGCGACGACTTTAAACGCGCCTTGCATGGCGACAACCGTCTATTAGTAGAATCGAGATTAGTTAAAAAGCTCTCTAAAAAACATTTAAGTAGCTATCAGCACGCCATAAATGCCATGCAAGAAGAGCCAGATCATTTTGCAGCTTACGAGTTTTATTATAGATGCAGGCTCATTCAAGACTACATAAGCGGCATGACCGACCAATTTGCTTACGACGAGTACCGTAGCTTAATGGTTATCGACTAGTTTTTCATGCTAGGGAGTGGTATTGCAAAGCCCTAGATAATTTTTCACTTTGCGCTTAAAATTAGTGTATTAATGCTTAACCGCTTTTGAGTTTTATGAAACCGTTACTGAGTTGCTTACTTTTTTGTTTTGCTTTGTTTTATAGCGCCAGCAGTGCCGCTTACAACGAAGCTATGTGTATTCTTATAAAACAAGAAATGCAGCAATACAGTAATAACAAAACCAGCCGTAAGTACCGTAACGCAGCCCGCGACTTTGAAAAAAACTGCAGTAATCCACCAACGGCACGGTCGCAGCCTGCAGCTAAGCCTAAACCGCAAGCTATTATTGAGCAACCCATACCAAAGGTTACAAAGCCACAAGTAACTGAGCCTGTTTCGCCAGTTACAGTTACCCCTATCGAACCTGTTCAAAGCAAGTCGTCGCTTATGCAGCAAAACCCACAATTAAACCCAGAGCAAATAGTCGCACCAGCGGCAGATGAAATTACTCAGCAAAGTACAGAGCAAACTCAAAACACAACGAACCCAGCATCAGCAATCACAATCCCGAATAAGTCACAAAGCAATAAAACAGCAACCGTTGAACAAACTGATGCTGCAAAAAATGATCAGCCTAGCAGTGGCCCAACACCCCAGAACAATACGGCTCCAGCAGTCACAAAAACAACAGTAGAGCCTTTACAAACGGCCATGCCGGTTACCATAAAAGCCTCAGAGCAAGCAAAGGGTGTTGTCTCATCTATCCCTAAAGAATCAAACATATTGTCGTTAGTATTACCCAGTGTAGCGTTACTATTAGTGGTCATAATTGGGGTTGTTGTATTAATGCGCCTGCGTAATGTTAAACAAAATAACCAACCTGCTGATACCAGCATGGCGCTGCACACAGCTCCTTTTGTTAATCACGACAATGAGCCAACGAGTGTCGCTGTGGATGAATCAGGGGGTGTTGTCGCAAGCGCTAACGAAGAAAAAACAACAACCGACAGTCTTGAAATAAACGCTAGTAAAGCGAGCACAGTTAAAGTAAAACCTAAACCGAATACCGCAGAGTTTGAAGCCGCCGCAAAAGCCACTTTAGAGCGGATAAAAAATGCCACCGAGTATGCAGAGCCACAAGTAAGAAACTTTGACCCTGAAGCCAAACCAATAAAAAAACAACGCAAGCCGGTTAATCTGCCTAGCGAGCCTGTGCCAGCGACTAAAAAAGAAGTCCCCATAGAGCCAACAACGAGTAAAGCTGAGCCTGTTGCCTCTCATCAGCCAAAGGCAGACTTACATTCGCCCAAACAACCGCGTTCACCGTTAACGCCATCTACCGAGCACGACTTTAAAGAGCCTGAAATACGCACTTTCGATCCTGATGCGCCCTTGCCCACTAAAAAAAGTGCGATAAAACCAGAGCAAGTAAAGGTATCGCCAGTTGAGCCCACTAAGCGCGATGTCCCGCCACAAAGCAGTAACCCATTTGCTAACTTATCGCTTGATGAAAGCTGGGATCCAAATTCACCACAAAAACCAAAAGTGGAAGAAAAGCAACGCGCCCCTAAATCACAAGCACTAATTGAAGCTGAAGAGCGCGCAAAAAACATGCAAACAAAAGAATAATAGAGTACGCTGAACGTATCCAAAGGTGGCTTTAAATCTAACTTAAGCGTGTATTCAGTTTCACTCACTACAATAGCCTACTTTTTAAACAGGGCCAGTCACAACTTAATGGCTAAAAAGGAGCAACCTATACACATGCATGTGATGTTATCAGCTAAATTAAGATACCTTATTTTTACCGCATCTTTTTTGCTGATGGCTTTAGTGAGCCATTACAGTTATGCAATTGAAGCAATTCAACCCAAAGACGAGCGGCCCTCTAACACCGCAACATTAAATATAAGCACCGGCGAATGGCCCCCTTTTTTAAGTGAATCATTGCCTAACCAAGGTGTGATTGCCCATTTAATCACCGACATATTTGCGCAAGCCAATATTAAGGTTAACTTTACTTTTTTACCTTGGCCGCGTGCCTATCATGACACCATTAATGACAAATACGCAGCCACTGCCGTATGGATGTTTGAACAACAACGTACTGAGGATTATTTTTACAGTGAGCCGGTATTAAACGAGCGTTTTGTATTTTTTTATCACAAACAACGCCCATTTGATTGGCAAAATATAAACGATTTAAAAGGCTTATTACTCGGTGGCGGGCTTGCTTACAGCTATGGCGAAGAGTTTGATAAAGCCCTACAAGCGGGTCTATTTGATATGTCTCGAGTAAGTACCACAGAGCAAAACTTTAAGCGCTTAGCCATGGGCAGAATTGATGCCTTTGCCGAAGAAAAAAGTGTAGGTTATTACACCTTGGCCAGTAAGTTACCTAACTTATTTAGCTCAATTAACCATCACCCCAAAGCGTTGCTCATAAACCAAAGTTTTATGATGTTCCCTAAAAATAACGAACAGAGTAAACAGCGGCTTGAAATTTTTAATCAGCAATTACTTAAATTTAAACAAAACGGCCGCTATCAAGCCTACTTTGATGCGTTAGATAATGGTGACTATCAGCCCACAAATAGCGCCTTGGCCGACTGACCTGGCGCGGGTTTCGGGCTACGGGTTTCGGGCTACGGGTCTCGGGCTACTGGCTAGGTTTTAGGTTTTAGCACAAGCTCGTTACTCGAAGCCCGTACAAAAGCCAAATATTATTCTGTAGCAGCGATTTTACATCGCGTATTTATAGGCATTTGCATTTTACCCGCACCTCGCACCTCGCTGCTCGTCACTCGAAGCTTTCTCATTCGCTTCTCTGTGGTCAAATAGTTTTTAAGTGATTATGCACAAAGAGGTTAAGAGGCGCTGCGCTAAAAGAGTAGGTATTAGATTTTAGGTATTAGCACAAGCTCGCTGCTCGAAGCCCGTTATCTACTCATTTACTCCTCACCCGCTTCTCTGTGGTCAAATAGGTTTTAAGTGATTTATACACCACAGAGATTAAGAGGCGCTGCGCTGAGAGAGTAGATTAAAGGTTTAGGGCTGATATAACTAGGTGTCAGGCTGTTTGTACAAGCTCGCTGCTCGTCACTCGAAGCCCGCTGCCTTTACCACCGTAGGCGTTAAGCTTGCTGACGCGAAAAGCGCCGCTTTTAAATTAGGTTACTTTCACGCCATTATTCGTCTCACACAATGAGGCGAATAATGAGCTTAATTGCCTCACTGTGTATCATCGTGTTGAAATAGTAGGGCTTTGAATTACAAAAAAAGCTTTAAGCTTTTTAAAGTCATTTGGCTATTTTATAACGAGTACTGCGACCGCCCGCTGAGGTTTTCTTTATATAATCCAGTGTTTGTAAATCTGATAAATGACGCGTCGCCGTCGCGCGACTTACCTTAGCCACTTTCTGATACTGACTTGCACTGATGCCCTGCTCAAATTGGCCATCAAGTAACTCATTAAGCACTTTTACTTGTTGCTCATTTAGTCTAGTTTGATCTTTTTTAAACCAATAATTAGTTTTAGAGACAGTTTGCTCAATATTCTTCAGGGTCGATTCAATTGCTTTATTGAGCGTATTTAAAAACCAGGTAATCCACTGTGTAATGCACAAATCACCACGCTGTGTTGCCTCTAAGACCTCGTAATAGCCTTTCCTATCCTCTAAAATTGCCACCGACATCGCATAGAACCGTATCGACTCTTTATGCTCTTGAGCAAGCGCTAAATCTGTAATAAGACGCGTAATACGCCCGTTACCATCTTCAAGCGGGTGTAGGGTAACAAACCACAAATGAGCGATAGCAGCACGAATAAAAGGGTCTGCATGTCGATCATTATAACCTGCATTAAACCAATTAAAAAAAACAGAGAGTTCGTTTTCGATAACATCTCTTGGTGGAGCAGTAAAATGTAATACGGGTCTATCTAATCGCCCTGATACAACTTGCATTGGCTCGTTGCCACGTAATTGACCGCCCGCTATTTGAGTAAATAATCCTTGTTCACCTGCAAACAATAAACGATGCCAATTCAACACACGTTCTAAATCAAGCGGTGTATCGGTGTTATTAATTGCATCCAACATGATCTCTGCAAGATTATCGCTTTGCACTGTGGTTGGATAAGGCTGCTCATCAATGTGGAGTTTTTTAGCTAGTGACGAACGTACCGAAAACGCATTGAGTTTTTCACCTTCAATTGCGCTTGAATGAATAATATTAGCCAATAAAGTATCAAGTGCTTGCTGTTTTTGCTGCGTACTTTGCCCATCCATGCGACCAACCAGCACACCTTGGTTAAAACAAAGCTCTCTCAACAATGGCGCAAGCTGTTTTTCATCCCACGTAAAATTCGGCCAATCTTGTTGTTGCCATATCCACATAAGCGTTTGCCCTAAAATAAATTAGTTACAGTCTACGCCATATAATCGCCTCACACAATGAGGCAATTAAGACACTTAATTGCCTCATTGTGTGAGTTAGTGAACGAAACCGCTATTGGCTCGTTTAAAGCCAGACTCATCTAACTGCTTTTACTGGGCCGTATAACATAGGCGCTTTAAGATGTTCTAGGTAACGGCTCAAACAGCTCCCCAGCAATACTGTTCACTAAACCTTGTACCGTTGCTTTAATTTCGTTATCCACCGTATTATGATCACCGGTGTTAAATGGCGGTTTTGGATTGTACTCCAGCAGCAACTCTAACATTTTTGCAGTTCTCGTCTCGTCGCTAATTTCAGCTAACAACTCCAGCGCAAAATCTAGCCCTGAGGTAATACCACCACCACTGATGCGGTTGCCATCTTTAACCACTCTTTGATCAACATACTCCACCTCTGGGTAATTTTGCAACACTTCACTATACGCCCAATGGAGAGTGGTTTTATAACCATTGAGTAATCCGGTTTCAGCCAAAATTAGCGCCCCCGTACAAACAGAGGTAATATAATCAGCCTTACTACCTATTTCACGCAACACCTTAATAACGGCTTGGTCTTTCATCTGCTCAATCGGATTAGCAGCGCCAGGTACAATTAGCACATCAATATCAGGACAATCACTAAAGCCATAGTTAGGTAAAAGGTCCACATTCGCATCCGATGCAACCGGCGCTGACGTTTTCGCAAAGGTAAATACATTTACTAAGCCACTTACCGCTAACACCTGTAAAGGGGCATATGCATCCAACATAGTCATATTTGGATAGATAAAAATACCTACGTTTATTTTTGCATTAGTTGTTAAATTCATCATTATATCTCTGTCATTATTGATGTTTAAAGTGTGTGTCACGCACTAACTCAATCACAGAGTATTTATTCGGTTTTAGTTCCATTTGGGACGATTAAGTAACTTTGTCCCATTGTATCGCTGATATAATTGACTCACCTTAATGACGATTTATACTGTAATAGAGCCCTTATGGAACCAAGTATTTATGTATCAAAATAAAAGTCGCAAGCGAATACTAACCGCATTTCGTGAGTTATTATTACACCATGATTACTGTGACATCACCGTTTTGAATATCATTAATCAGGCCGATGTAAGTAAAAGTACCTTTTACCGTCATTACACTAGAAAGTTAGATATTTTTATCGATATGCATAACGGTATTTTTCAAACTATTTTGCAAGACTTCAATACCCCTGAAGATTGGCTACACCATAAGCCACATAGTGCCTTCATAAAAATGGCCACCATCGCAGTGAATAAAAATGGGGCTGGGCGCTCCATGATATATATGATGGGAAATGACTGGGGGCATGCATCACGGTTAATAAGGCAAAATTTAGCCGATGAAATTCAGCTAAAACTTGAAACCGTTTTTAGTGAGCATACGTGGCTTGTACCTGTCGCTGATGTATCTGGGGCGATAGCCGCGCTCCATATTGATTACATCACGCAATTAAATCAAAATTCCGCAGCACACTCCATAGAGCAGCAAACGCAATCGCTGAAAAACTTTACCCGCGCTATTATTAATAGTTCGCTAAAAAATTAATCGCCTTTAAAGTGTGAATTTATACTAGGCTTAGTAATTTCTAGACGCAAAGCCTTGCTAGCGTGCAAAGTGCAGCTTTGAATTTCTCGAAGCCCTATACCCACAACTCGATGCTCGGTTCTCGATGCCCTTAGCCCGAAGCTCGCTGCTCGTCGCTTTTATTTATACATGTCGCGTTGGCGACGGCAACCAAAGGGCGGATACCGCCGACCGCCCCTTGGAACCCCACGGCGCCCCGAGTATTTTGCACTTTCCTCAAAGCCTAAATTGATATGAACGTAAACGCCGTGTAAGGCACATCCATGTGCCTGTCACGGCTTTGATTGCATCCATGTAATCGATTACTCATCAATTGAGTCTTTTCGGGCAAAATAACGGGGGAGTTGTCTTGGCAGCGGCGTTTAAGTTTTTTTGTAGGCGTTTAGCTTACTGTCAATAAAAGCTAGGCTTTTAAATTGCTTTACTTTCATGCAAAGAGCGCTGTACTACTTGATAACAAATAGCGCGTTGTTGCTCTTGGTTTAAATTTACTTGTCGCATCGAAAGAATCGTTTTCACTAATTGTTTATGTGAAACAATCGGAAAGAGTGGGCGCTGCTTTAGTTCAACAAACCAACCAGGAAAGCACAAAACAGGGAAAACTTGAGTATTAAAACCCGTTGCTTCATATAACCATTTGTTCACCCAGTCTGCTTGATTTTGAGTTTGCTCTAATGGCTTACTTTCAAACCAAGAGGGAAATGCTAAATGATTATTCTCAAATTTAACCTTGTAATTTTTATCGTCTTTTATTCGCTTGTGCCTGCCTTTAGTTTCAATAGCAAAAATGCCATTTGCCCCAACAACTAAGTGATCAATGTTAAAACCATCAGCTTGTATATCATGAAATACTTGGTATCCGTGTGACTGTAACTCTATAAGCTCAGAGGCAACGGCTAGTTCGGCATCACGGCCGAGCTTTAGTTTTATTAAATAATTAGATTTAACCCACAGCTTTCTTGCTACATAAGCTAAACCTAAAATAATCAAAACAATTAGGAAGTAATTAACATTACCGCTGGCAAAAACTTCAGCAATACCTTTGATAGCAAAAGGCATTGTAACAATTAAAGCAGACAAGGAAATTAAGCCTATAACATCAACAATATTATCATTGACTTGTTCACTTAGAGTTTGAGCTGCAACGCGTTTAAGCTTTTTCCGGTCGACCGGTAGCTTTGCATTTTTTTGGTGAAGCCATATTCTAAAAAATAAAATACCTAGTAACGAGTAGACGCTACCAACAATAACTAAAAGGCTTAAACCTTGGTTTAATAAATCATCCATGACGAGTTCCTATAATAACAACTTGTACTTTATACATTAAAAACAGTTACATGTCGCGTTGGCGACGGCAACCAAAGAGAAGTAACCGCCGACTTCTCTTTGGAATCTCTCGGCGCCCCGAGGATCACACTACTTCCTTAATTTAAATTAATAATATGAACGTAAACGCGATGAAACACGTCCGTGTGTAAGCATCGCTTAACGCGCATCCATGCGCTGCTATTACTCATCATTAATTCAATTTCGGGTGTGATCACGGGGGAATTTTCTTGGCAGCAGTCTTTAATTCAATAATGAGTTAATGCTTGTTTACATTGCATTTTTTAGTAAACTAAATCCTAAAAACAAGCAAAACCATCCTGTTATTTTTGCGCGAGAAGGCAAAGACGAAAACGGCCGAACTATGGGATTTGTAAACTACGGCGAGGTTAAATACAAGAACTATAACGGCAGCCAGCCGATGAATATAACGTGGGAATTAACCAACCCCATGCCAAGTGAAATGTGGCATGAGGCTGGGAAATTAGCGGTTGGGTGATAATTAATTGATTGAGTCTATTTTTTATACTTATTTAAATAAAATGGTTCTCATATGTTATTTTTTATCACCTATTTTAAACTCTATAGGGTTTGTAAAAACTTTTTCGATGCCTTTTTGGATAGAACTAATATCATCCAAATACAGAATCCTAAGGTTTTTAATAGCCCTTGAACAAGCAACATAAATTAAATTTTTCGTGTTCTCAAAGTCACCTTCATATTTACTATCTTCTAGCTTTTGTTTTTTATCTTGGTCTTCAAGCTGTAAATGGTTAAAGTAATTTTTTAGTTTATCTCTGCCTTTATACGTCCCGCCAAAGCTGTGTTCCATAATAATAGCAACATTTTCATACTCTTCGCCTTTTGTACCATGATATGTGTGATAAATAATATCGCTATCATGAACTTCATCTATAAATTTTTTCCATGATATCCATTGGGTAAGAGGTATACTCAAAACTGTATCTACTTTCCCCCGAGCAGTATCAGCTTCTTCGTCCGTTAACTCTCCAGCACGTAACATAAGTTCTGTAAGCTTTAAAATTATGAGAGCCTTAATATCGTTAAAATTAGTAAGCAATCGACGCTCGATATTTAATGTATGGGATATACAACAATCTAAAGCTTTATTTTTATTTTCCTTTTCTAGTAACTGAGAAATCTTGTCTATAAATTCATTTAAATCGCCACTATTTATGGCTTTTAGATCACAAACTATTTTCTTTGCATCGCCGAAAGTTACACCGTTAGCGAGTGAGCCAAAAAGATTTTCATAAGTAGTGCTTGGGCTATTGATAAGTTGGTAAAGTTCAAGGAACTTATAAATTTGCAGGATAACAGGGTTTAGCTTTTCTAATTCGTTTGATAGTAATTGGGTTTTTAGATCTTCATGGAAAATGCTATCAGCATTAGCAAAGCAATTATAAATATCACCAAACCCATTTAACTGCGCCATTAGCTTATTAGTTAATACTAGGCAATGAATTTGTGCCTTTTCAGGTAAGTCTGTTTTGAACCCCTCTAAAAATTGATTCGTAGCTTTAACTTTTTCATCTGTACTATTGTATATACTCGAGTGATGAAGTTGGATGTCACCACTAGCTCTATGTCCAAATATCGGCTTTTGTAAAATTTTATCATTTCTAATCAAGTTAATAATATCAATTATTTGTCTGTGTGAGCGCCGGTTATACTCTTTATTTATATCAATCACTTCAGGGTGAATAGTATATATTTTAGAGCCTACTCCTTTATCATAAATGTTTTGAGCGACATCACCGAAGTAACCTACCATCCAACGCTTACTTTGAGTTGCTTTATAATTATCAAGACTTTTGACAAGCTTAATTACTTTTTCATCTGCATCTTGGTACTCATCTATGAAAAAATATGGGCTTCGATCGATAATGATACGGCATAATATAGGGTAACGTTCCACAAGCGTTAAACAATATTCTAAGAGTGTATCATGGCTAAACATCATCGAAGCAAGGCGATCATTATTAAATCGATGATCATAAGTAACGTAACTGTTTGTACCATTGTTAATTTTTTTTAAGCAGTCTAAATATCTAGCTTCTTTATAGATGTATCGTACTGTGCTTTTGAAATTAGAAAAGTTTTTTAACATGGCATCTAAGCTGCCAGGTTTAATCTCGTCGGCAACTTCAGCATATGCTTTCTTAAATGGACCAGACTTAGCATTTTGAATTCTGTAGAAAACATCTTTAGTTTCAAATGCAAATTTTATGAATGCTATTCTTTCATCGTGGGACAAGTTTGCAAACACTTTAAACTTATCATCACTCTTGTTTCCCAAGTCACCTTTAATACTTTCCAGCTCTACCTCTATCTTCTCTTTGTGACACTGAAGAAGCTCTTTTTGATACGGTTTAATCAGCTCCCATAATCTCTCATGTATAGTTGAAACATCAACTACTTCTGACTTCCCTAGGCGTTTTTTAATTTCTTCAACTGCTACATTTGTGTAGGTAACACAGGTAATTTTTTGGTTATTTTTTTGTAAGGCTTGAGCATTATTTTTTAATAGGTACTTAATGGATTCAATTAGGGCATAAGTTTTGCCGGCCCCAGCCCCTGCATTAAAGCGAAAGCAATCAAAGTTATCAATACAGGTGTAAATTTGCTCCTGTACTAGAAATTCACTTTTTTCATTCGGAGTCATGCTCTACCTCCTGAATAGTTGAAGTGTTGTCTTCTTTTTTTGGTTGAAGTCGATCTTTTAACCAATCAAAACCATCAATAATATAGTTTGGTAATTTAGGCCGCAGCCCCTGCTCACTGACTAAACATTTAAAAGTCAGGGTGTTTGAGAATTTACTTTTACTGCTTGCAAGCTTCCTTTGCAGTTTAAAAGAGTTACTTATGAGATTTTTCTTATTTTTGCCCCCTCTGCCAACAACTTCTGTATAGGTATTAGATTTACATTCCTCAATAGCACTATTTATAATGTTATTACTATAGTTAGTTAAAATCAGAGCCTCTTCTAGACTAGTTGCAAATTGCTTTTCAATAGATTCTTTTTGAAAAACCACATGAAAATTATCATCTGTAAAATATTCAATCCCATCTAACCCCTTCAAGCCTTTGTTAAAGTTAATTAGTGTTTGATTAGTTGTTTCTCTATTTTTTAAATTCGTTATTTGCTTATATTCAGGCGCATTGCCGGGTACAAAATCATTTTCATTTGTGTTTGCCTTTTGCCCACAACGTTCGCAACTTTCGCTCAATTCATGTTGTTGATTTTTTTCGCATTTTTCTCGTTTAATATCAATGTCCGTAATAATTAAACACGGGATTTTGAGTGCTTTAGCCAATGGTCGATATAGTTTTCCATGAGCGCCATTAATATTAAAAACTGAAATATAATAATTCTTCAATATCACATCGTTTTCGATATACAATTTAAGTAATAATTCTTCGGTGACACCTTCAACAAACAAAACTGCATCAGAAAAAAACAGCTCCGAAACTTTATATTTAATATGTTTTTTAATAAATTGAAGAGCCTCTGGCCCAGCTTCTTCACCCACTACAACCTGGTCTGTCAGCTTTACAACCGTAGCTTGCTTATTTATGTCATTTAGATAATTAATATTATTAAATGAGTTACTGCTGTGAATTTTACTATTCACTATGTGAGATGAGTGAGTAGTTATTGCAATTTGGCAATTCAATACTTTTTTCTCTTCATTTTTTTGTATTGACTGATTAGCAACTTCTAAAGCTTTACTGACAGCAGCATCAATTCTGTTAATGAAAAACTCCTGCATCTGGGGATGCATAAATGCTTCTGGTTCTTCAATAAATAATAGATTTATATGGCTGTTATGGCTTTTATTTTCATAAGTATCTACATAATGGATTATTTCACCGATTATATTTAATAGGTTTATGTACCCCAAACCAAATTGATCTTCAGGTATGAAATTACCATTATCATTAAAGCTATACTTAATTAAGTTTTTTAGAATAGAGTCATAAGTCACGTTACCAGTTAAGTCCAAATCCACCTGATTATTGGTTTCGACTTCTGTTAATACGCTACATATATCTCCCTTCTTTCCGTCGATTACTCCTGTAAGTCCAGTATTTATTTTTTTTATCTGTGACTCAAGTTTTTGTTTTTGTGAGCTATCATTATCAAATTGAAAAGCTACTATTTTATTGTATACTTCTGATAATACATTTTTCTTAAGGTGCCTATTTGCCTTTATTTCTTTAATTTGTATGAGGTTTTTAAGAACAAAGCCTTTAACCTCTGCTCCATGTATTGTGTAGAAATTAGTTTTAAATAATCTTTTCTCTGTTTCAAGATCCGCTAGCTTATTATTTAACAATTCATAAAATTTAATAAATTTTTCTTTTAGTTCGCCTCCAGTTGTAAAGATAGTCTTAACAACTTCTTTGAACGCAGCAACCTCAGTTACCTCAACTCGAGCGATAATATTTACATTAGCTTCATCGTCACCTGACTCAGCTGATGCATCACTTATGGCAATAAATGGGCTTAAATTAACCATTAAGTCATTTTGAAGAGTATCAACCGTTACTCTAATAGTAAATTCAAGCTCAGGAGATGATAAAATATCAAAATCTTTTCCTTCATCATGAGCTTTAGTATATTGCTCGAACAACTTTCTTAAATAGATAATATTAAAATCAGCGGCTTTAGGTTGAGCGTTATCACATAAAAGTGTCAAAGCGTTTGCAATTGTTGTTTTTCCAGCATTATTTTTACCAATTATCAAAGTGGAAGAAGGAGATATAACGGCATTATCTGTACTAATGTCGTCACTTTGAATTGAG
Organism: Pseudoalteromonas sp. NH0006-26; assembly: GCF_057552415.1. The sequence continues at coordinate 335,159 of NZ_BAAJMJ010000001.1, read as the reverse complement.
GTAGGTTCGACAAAATAAACTGTATTATTAGTATTACTGAATTTACGAAAATTTTTAATTGTAAAACTTTTTAAATACATATTGAATTTCCTTATCTCTAATTATTATTTTTATAACTAATAGGCCAATCATAATTTTTGACCGACTATTTTTCGATCTTATTTTCCGCTTGCATGAGTATTAAATGATTAAAAAATATAAAACACGAGATAAACTCCCGCTTGCATTTATAAACACCAATCTACCAACACACTCCAATTCCCCGTGATCACACCCGAAAGTTATAAATTGATGAGTAATCACTTGCATGGATGCAAGTTAAGCCGTGACTTCGCCATGGATGGCGAATACACGGCGCTTACGTTCACATCAATTTTTAACTTGAGGACACAGTGTGATCCTCGGGTGCGCCGAGGGATTCCAAAGGGCGGTCGGCGGCAGCCGCCCTTTGGTTGCCATCGCCAACGCGATAAAACCTCGAATAGAGGTTATTAATCCCTTTCCCAAAACCATGTAAAAATCATGGTAAAAGCGCTTTTCGCGCGAGCAAGCTGTGTGCCTACAAGCCAAAAGTCAGATATAAACTCCCGCCTTCATGCATAAACACCAATCTACCAACATACTCCAACTCCCCGTGATCACACCTGAAACGATCGTAATGATGAGTAATTTACAGCATGGATGCTGTAAAAAGCGTAGCTTGGCCATGGATGGCCTATCTACGCTGGTTACGTTCACATCATTAACGCAAGTTGAAGATCAAGTGTGATCCTCGGGTGCGCCGTGGGATTCCAAAGGGCGGTCGGCGGCAGCCGCCCTTTGGTTGCCATCGCCAACGCGATAAAACCTCGAATAGAGGTTATTAAATCCCTTTTCCCAAAACCATGTAGAAATCACGGCTCAAGCCAATTCCTACAATTTAAAAGCGCGAGGTAAACTCCCGTCTACGACACGACCTACAAATTTAAAAGCTTCGCTTTCGCGCGAGCAAGCTCTGCGCCTACAAGTTAAAGCGCGACTACAAACTACTCTGCAACCACTTGTTTAAACCGTGCGAACGTTCGCATGCTTTCATCCGCAATCATTACCTCGTAATCTGGGTTTTGAGCAATTAGCTCATATTGCCCATTGGGTAATTTATTAACTTTGCGCAGTAAATACTGCCCTTCCCCGCCTATATCATCCCGCTCTATCGCCACTATTTGGCCGCGTAGCGATCCGGCTTTATCGGACGTTATAAGCTCAAGTAATAGTAAATCACCATCAAGTATTGGGTGTTTACCGCCATTCATTGAGTTACCCGATGCGTGCGCTAAAAAATGCACTTGCGGGTCGAGCTTGCCCGCGCCAAGTGGTGCATCCATCAATTCCATATCGCTTTCATCCCCTGTTTTAAAATGCCCACAGGCTATTTTTATATTGGGGAAGTACGGCAGCTTTAATGCGTTATCAATTGATTTTAAGCTAACTTCGGGCTTAGCAACTTGATTTAACTCAGGTTGTGATGCATTTGGGAACATAAACAACTCAGCAGTTGGTTTTGCTTGTTCGAAACTGTTTTTGCCAAGCCATAATTTAGCACTGCTTGATTCGGCAACCTGATACGCCCAGTTACTTACTGCAAGCGATTTATCTGCATCGCAGTAAAAGTAAGGTTGCAGTTTATTAGTTATTTCGGCTTTATGAATATCAAGGTTTTGTTCTAGCCAGCGGTCGCGGTGAGCAAAAGCTGCGAGGTGGTCTCGCTTATTGTTATTACAATCAGCATGCGCAGCAACAAAGTTATGTGCTAAGTCGTTTGGATAGCGCTTAAAAGGAATAAAGTGATCGATCTCTGGCGTTTTTTTAGTTTCTTTTTCGTTTTTGAGATTCATTGGCTTTTGGCAGTAAAAGCAAAGCCCGTTTTGAATATCTATCAATAGTGGAGTTACCACTTTTAACGCAGTTCTGTTACTGCCAAACAAGAACTCTTGTAGCTGGCTTTGTGATCCTAATAGTGTTTGATTCGCTTTTATAGTTTGTACTTTTTCTATCCATTCAGTAACACTAAGATGTACAACCAAATCGTAAAAACGCCTAAAACACTGAGCTATACCAGCATTTAAAACAATTCGCTTGGGCTCTCTGCCTTTACCTAAAAGTATATGGGGATATAAAAAACATTCTTCTTTACCCGAAAGTAACTGTAAGCGCCAAAGAGGGCCATCGATAAATGTTCGCCTAAGAGAGCTAATTACTTGGTTATATTGTTGGTAGTTTTTGAATGCGTTGTAACTTTTCACACCTGCATTTTGTAGTTTATAAATTTCGGTGATGAACTTTGCCTGTCCTTGGCTATTTTGCTTTAACAGCATGTCTTCAGTATTAGTAATAATATCGGTAGAGTGCGCAGCGTAAGGCATTGAGTGGTTCCAATAAAGTTGAATAAATTTATCGACTAACGTGTCGATTTTTATTTCCATTGGCGCACTCTGATCTTCATTTTGCTGTTCTACGCAAATATCAGCAATAGCATGTAATAGTGCATATTTATAAGTTGCGGTGAATTCGCCCTCAACCAGCATGCGCTGAATATAGGCAATAAAGTCGAGTTGCTGCTGCATTGTACCAATCATAAAACGGGCACTGCTTTAATTAGCGCATTGAGCCATACTTCACTCTCGCGCTCTGGGCGTTGGTCAACCGTTTGCCATTGTTTTAGTATTTTAAGCTCGGTGTGGTGGGTAATTAGCGCGGTTAGGCCATCTTCATTTAAATCGGTAAATTCACGGCCATTATGCACGCGTTCTTGCGTGCCGTATTTAAACGACACATACAAAACACCGTTTGGTTTTAGGGCATTTTGCAGCTTTAAAAGCACCTGCGGTAACTCTATTTTTGGCACATGTAATAAACTGGCGCAGCACCAAATGCCGTCGTACATATTTGTACAATTAAGCTGCTGAAAGGCTTTTACCTCTACAGTTTGTTGTAAGTAATTACTGGCTAACTTTGCAATATTTTCGCTTGCATCAAACGCGCTAACAGTAAAACCTTGCTGTTTAAAATACATAGCATCGCGGGCACTGCCACAGCCAGCATCTAAAATATGGCCATGTTTAGGGATAAGCGGTAAAAACTCTGCGTAAAGCGCCGACATATCAACATTAAGCGTTGAGTCGCTAAAAGTTTGTGCATGTTGATTGTAGTAATTGAGTGTTTTAGTAGGCACTAAATTCACCGCTCCTTGGTTTATTTATTAATCTGGCATTCATTTATAACTAATCTACAGTATCAACATTTAAAAATATAGAGCTACGGCAATATATACGCCCTAAGTAGTATGTTTTTATTACAAAAAAGCACTGTTTAAAGGCTATAAACCAATGTTATTTACACTTTTACCTATTAACTCTACATCTTTGAAAGTACTAAAGTTATATAAACGCTTCGATGCTATTTGAATGAGTAGCAATAATCAAACACTTACCTTAATCCACACTAAAAACATGGCTGTTATTTACCCAGCAGTGTAATAGTATGAACACGTATTGCACCGTTCATTTATTGGTCAGCGAGGTGTACTATGTTTACTCATAAGATCGCTCTTCAGCGCTTACTAGTATAAATAATGTATTGGCTAGTGTGGCTGTGTTTAAGTACCGAGGTGTTACTTACAATGAATGTTGGGGTTAGGTGGTTATTAGCTGTACTTTTAGCGCTTTGCTTAGGCGTGCCTAGCAGTGGTTGGGCGTCGAGCGATATTAAAAAAATTGTACTGGCTACCGACACCATTGACGGGCTGGTAGAAAAAGACGGCTCTGGCCTTTACGTTGATATGCTGACTAAAATTTTTGCTGCGCAGTCGATTGAACTTAATATTATGATTGTGCCTCAATCGCGTGCTTATTGGTGGACGGCTAACGGCAATGCCGATGCTATGTTAAGTGCAAGGCAAAATGAGGTGGAGGGGTTGTACTTTCCGGTTTGGCATTACGATATTACTTTTGTGTCGGCGATGTTTAAAAAAGATCGGTTTAAAGATTGGCAAGGCGAGTATTCTTTACAAAACAGATCAGTGGGTACGTTAAGGGGCGCTAACTACAATAATTATTTGTATGTGCCGATTGATTTGCAGCAGGTTACCCAGCGAATTGAAGGCGTTAAAATGCTTAAGCTCGATAGGCTTGATTTCTTTCTAGATAACCGTAAAGCGCTGCAGCAAACCCTGATTGCTAACGCCACTGAGTTATCAAAAATGAATTTTGACCCACAGCAGTACCAAATTGAAAACATAGTCCCAATAAAGCAATACATTGCCTTTACCGATAACGCTAAAGGCCGCGAGCTAGCACAAATTTTTGATGCCGGTTTTGCTAAGTTACTTGCCAGTGGTGAGTTAGAAGCGCTTTTTATTGCTTACAACTACCTGCCTTTTCCTTTTCCACAAAATATAGACTAGAGTAGTAATTACATATTGCTGTAGTTGAGTATTTTATGAGAGTTGTATTTGGGTTAGTTCTAAGCTTAATATTGGCATTTCAATGCGTTGCACAAAGTAACCTGCCTGCTTCTAATATAGAAAGCCAACCCAGTACAGTACTACAAGCAAACACCCAGCTTAATATTCTCACCGTTGATTTAGGCACTCTTATTAGCCAGCCGCTAATACAAAGGGGCTTAGAGTTTGAACAGCAAACAGGTATTAAAGTTAATGTAACTAAGGTGCCTTTTGGTCAGTTATATAACGAAATAAGTAAAGATTTAAGCTCGCCAACCAGCCAGTACGATATTATTGCTTATGCATCGCAGTGGATGGTTGATTTTGCACAAAACAATTACCTAGAGCACCTAGACACCTACGTGAGTGCCGATCCTCTAATTCAGTGGAATGATGTATCGCGCTTTTTTAGAGATTTTAGCTCTAAATATAATGGCCAAATTTACTCTATCCCTCTCGATGGCGATATACATTTGCTGTATTACCGCCTTGATATTCTTAAAAAGTATGGCCTTACCCCACCCAGAACCTGGGATGATTACCTTGCTATTGCAAAGCAATTACATGGGGTTGATATGAATGGTGATGGCGAGGGTGACTTTGGCTCATGTATTTCTAAAAAAGCCAATGAGCAGTCGTATTGGTCGCTGCTATCTATTGCGGGTAGCTTTTTGCAAAGCAAAGGGACATCGCAGGGGATATTTTTTAACACCAAAACCATGGCACCGTTA